>DASTYD010000157.1:0-25801 GCA_035765175.1 Gaiellaceae bacterium | reverse complement strand
CAGCCGCGAGCACGCGGCCGCCGCCGAGGAACTCGATACCGGTCGCGGCGCCGATCTCGGCCGTCGTCGAGAACCCGTGACCGAACCGAGCGATCAGCTCTTGACCTTCCGGCGAGCTGATGAACGCCGGCTCCGCTGCGGTCAGCACGGTGTTCCGCTGACTTGCGCGCGGCTCGGCGATCGCCTCCGGCAGGGTTGCGCCGAGATCGAGCCGGTCGACGAGGATCTGCAGCACGGTCGTGATGATCATCGAGCCCCCGGGAGAGCCGAGGGCCAGAAACGGTTGACCGTCGTCGAGAACGATTGTCGGGCTCATCGAGCTGCGCGGCCGCTTGCCGCCCTCGACGCGGTTGGGATGCGTCAGCGAGTCGAAGTTGAAGTCGGTCAGCTCGTTGTTGAGGAGGAAACCCCAGCCGGGAACCACGATGCCGTTGCCGCCGGTCGACTCGATCGTGTACGTGTAGGAGACGACGTTGCCCCAGCGGTCGGACACGGTCAAGTGCGTCGTCGTCTCGGACTGCTCCGCCGTAACGGCCTCCTGACCGACGGTGTCGTACGGATACGGATCGCCGGGCGGAACCGGGCTCGTGGCCGCGTGGTCCGGGTCGATCAGCGCCCGGCGCTCGGCCGCGAACCCGTCGGAGAGCAGGCCCCTGAGCGGCACCTCGAAATAATCGGGATCGGCCAGGTACGCGTTCCGGTCGGCGAACGAGAACCGCGACGCCTCGAGGAAGAAGTGCAGCGCCTGCGCCCGGTCGGAAGCGTCGAGGTCGAAGCCCTCGAGAATGTTCAACGCCTCGCCGTCAGTTGAGCCACCGCTCGAAGGCGGGCCCATGCTGTAGACGTCGAGCCCGCGGTAGCCGATCCTCGTCGGCTCTCGCTCGGGCGCCGTGTAGCGCATGACGTCACGCATGCTCATGAGCCCTGCGCGCCAGACGTGGTTCGCATCCGCCGCGATCGGCGGGTGGCGGACCGCCTCGACCATGGCGTCTGCGATCGCGCCTCGATAGAAGCCCTTGGCGCCCAGGTGGCCGATCCGCTCGTACGCCCGCGCGAGATCGGGGTTGCGCAGCACCGTCCCCACGTCGCGCGGCGTGCCGTCGGGATCGAGGTAGAGCGCGCGGGTCGAGGGAACGTCGTCGAAGTAGTCGAGGTTCTGCTGTGTCTGGCTGAAGAAGGTCGGGTCGATGACGAAGCCCTCGCGGGCGACCTCGATTCCCGGCTGCAGCGCCTCCTCGAGCGACATCGTCCCGAAGCGCTCGAGAGCCTCGTCCCAGCCGCGCACAGTTCCCGGCACGCCGGCCGACAGGCCGCTGTAACGCGCGTCGTTGAACGGCAGCGGCACTCCGCCTTCGAAGAATGAGTTCGGTCGCATCGCGGCCGGCGCCGTCTCGCGGTGGTCGATCGTCGTGACCTCGCCGTCGCTCGTCCGGATCACCATGAAACCGCCGCCGCCGATACCGCACGAGAAGGGCTCGGTCACGCCGAGGACAGCGGCAGCCACGACTGCCGCGTCGACCGCGTTCGCGCCGTCACGCAGCGACTCGACCGCGGCCTCGCTGGCGAGAGTCTCGACGGTGGCCACAGCGCCGCCTCTCCCTATCGCCGTAGGTGTTCCCTCGATCAGTGCCGGCTGCGCAGCACCGCCGGTGACGATGACCAGCAGCAGAGCCGGAGCGATCAGTACAAAGAGCAGATAGGGCCAGGCACGTCGCATGCGAATCCCCCTCGGATAGCGGCCTGATTTTCGGGGTCGATCCTAACCCCGATGCCTACCCAGAGCCACGCTCGATCAACTCGATTCTGTAACCGTCCGGGTCACGGACGAAGCAGAGTCGCGAGCCGCCCTCGCGGACCGTGTACGGCGGGCGCTCTGGCTCGATGCCCTGCTCGGCGAGCTGGGCAAGTGTCGAGTCGAGGTCGTCGACCGTGACCGCGATGTGCCCGTAGCCCGTTCCGATCTCGTACGAGTCGACGCCGATGTTGTACGTCAGCTCGAGCCGGTCGCCGTCTCCGGGAAGCCCCATGAAGACGTTGATCGCCTCGTCGCGGATCGGCATGCGCCCGCGCTCCTCGAACCCGAGCGCCTCGTAGAAGGCAACCGAGCGATCGATGTCGGTGATCCGGTAGCAGGTGTGAATGAGCTCCATGAACCGATCCTTTCAGACATGAGGGCTCCAAGACCCTCTAGCTTCGGCTCGGCGCGGCCGATAAGGAAGCGATGCTTCGCGCGCGCTATTCCTGGCGGCCGCTCGGGGCGCTGCTCGTCGAAAAAGGACTCCTCACGGAGCAGGAGCTCGACGCGGCGTTGGCCGAGCAGAGGCGAACCGGCCGCCTGGTCGGCCAGATCCTCGTCGAGAGGGGGTCTCTGTCTGCGTTCGCTCTCGCCCGCGTCCTCTCCGCGCAGCACGGTGTCGAGATCCAGACCGAGGCGCGGCTCGACGCGACCGCCAGCGCGCACCGCGGGTGGCGGCCGCTCGGAAGGCTGCTCGTCGACGAGGGCTACGTCACGAGAGCCGAGCTCCGCAAAGCGCTGCGGACGCAGCGAGAGAGTCACGGCCGCAGGCTCCTCGGCGAGATCCTCGTCGCCGAAGGCTTCCTCTCCGGGATCGCGCTCGCCCGGGCCCTCGCCGAGCAGAACGGCTTCGAGCTCGGCCCCGACGGCGACGAGCCTATGCAGGCCGTCCTGAGCACCGCGGCGCCGAGCCATGTCACGTATCAGGTGTGCGAGATCGCCTACGACCCGCGCCACCGGCCGCGGGACTTGATCTACGAGAGCGCGAGCTTCCTCGAAGCCGTCGACTTCGCCGCGGAGTACGTCGAGGAGGTCGATCCCGATGCCGTCGAGATCCACCGAGTCGACGGCGATGCCCGCGAGACGGTCTGGACGTACAGCGACAGCCGCGCCGCCGCGGCCGCCGCGTCGAAGCAGGGCCTCGCGAAGACGTTCGGCTTCGACCCGACGCTCTGGGGCACAGAGTCCGCCTAGCACGATCCTCTGCGGCTAAAGGAATCAGCCCTGTCGCCCGATATTGGGCCGATGCGCCGCTTTTCCCTGCTCCTTGCCCTGTTCGCATCGGTCGCGGTTCTCCTGCCTGCCGCAAGCCAGGCCTGCTCACGTGACGACGCGGTCTTCTACGAGACGTTCGTCGACACGAGCTGCCTGGAGCTTCCGCTACTGAACACGACCCTGGACGCCCAGGGCGGATTGCGGCTGACGACCAACGGCGCCCCGGCAGTGACGCCGTGGGACACCCACAACGACTTCGACAGCGGGATCACATTCCAGAGCGTCACGTTCCCGCCGGTGGGCGTGCGGACGCTGACCCGCAACGGTTCGGGGCCGGGAGCAACGCTCAGCCTCCCGACAACCCTCCTCCCTCTCTCCCTCGACACCGCGAGCCCGGTGCTGGGACCGACCCCGTCGACCGTGCTCGACAGCGACAACGTCGACGACCCGGCGCTCGCGAAGGTCGGCTCCACGTACGTGATGTGGTACTCGGGCACGGCCGAAGACGGCAGCGGGCCTGCCCTCTTCGTCGCGACCTCGAGCGACGGGCTCACGTGGACGCGCGGCAACGGCGGCGCGCCGGTCCTGCAGGGAACCGCCTCGTCTTTCGACGAGGACGGCGTGTACGGAGCCGAAGTCGTGTACGACCCGGCCGACACGCAGGCTCCGTACCGGATGTGGTACTCGGGCCGCTCAGGCGTGTTCGGCGCGATCGGCTATGCCACGTCGCAGGACGGAACCTCGTGGACGAAGCACCCGCAGCCGGTGCTCTCGCACGGGCCGGCCGGCTCGGCGGACAGCTTCAGCGCGGCCGACCCGACCGTCTTGAAGGACGGCTCGACCTGGAAGATGTGGTACACGGGCGACGACTCGAGCAAGAAGCGCATCGCGTACGCCACGTCGTCCGACGGCATCACCTGGGCCAAGGGCGGCAAGGTGATCGCTCCCGAGGATCCGGGCGTGAGCGCGAACATCGCGTTCGGCGCTTTCGCTCCGACGGTCTGGAAGACGGCGAACGGCTTCTCGATGCTGCTCACCGGCCGCAAGCTCGTCGGCCAGGGCGCGTTCCAGACGAAGATCATGGACACGACCTCGCCTGACGGGATCACGTGGGCCGGCCCGAGCCCCGCGCTCAATCCGTCCGGTTCGAACCAGAACTTCGACTACTCGAACCTGAACTCACCGGAACTGCTGCAGGACCCCGGCGCCCCGACGCCGTACAAGCTCTACTACTCGGGGAACACGATCGACGCGAACGGGAACTTCCACACGAGGATCGGGCTCGCGACCTCGAACGACGGCAACTCGTTCAACAAGGTGACCGGCGCACAGACAGGCGGCTCGGTGCTCAACGTCGGGACGCTCGGCACTGCGTTCGACGGCCGCCAGGCGTCCGGTCTCTCGGCGGCGGCGCCTGCGGGCGGTGCGCCGAGTTTCGCCGGCTTCTACTGGGGAACGAGGGGCAGCGACTTCAAGCCGCGCCTCGGCGAGGCAACCTCGACCGACGGCAGCGCTTGGACGAAGGTGCCCGTCTCCGCACCGGACGGCGGGGCTCTCTTCGGGCTCGGCAACCCCGCGGCGTTCGACAACGGCGGTCAGCGTGACCCGAGTGTCCTCTACGACGCCGCGACCTATCACCTCTTCTTCACGGGCCTCAGCTCGAGCGGGACGCGATCGATCGGATATGCCTCGACGCCCGAGGACGGCGTGACGAAGCAGCCGAACAACGCGTCCTGGTCGGCCCGGAACCAGGTGCTCAACGCCGACGGGTCAGGGTTCGACGCGAGCGGGGTCGCGCACCCCTCCGTGATCAAGGACGGCGCAACCTACGTCATGTACTACGCGGGGCTCGACTCGGCCGGCACGGCCAAGATCGGACGGGCAACCGCGCCGGCGCCGAGCGGGCCGTACACGCGTGGCCCGAGCCCGGTGCTGGACATCGGGACGGCGAGCGAGTTCGACGCGACGTCCGTCAAGGACCCTGTCGTGGTGAAGGCGGGCGCCGGCGACTATCGCATGCTCTACACGGGCGTGGAGACGCTCGAAGGGAACAGGATCGAGCGCGTCGGCTACGCGACGTCGTCCGACGGCATCGCGTGGACGAAGCGAGGGGTCGTGGCCGGCCCGAGCCTCTCCGCGTATGCAAGCGACGAGTCAGGTGTCGAGGCGACCGGCATGCTGATCGACGGCGCGACGCTCCACGTCTGGACGAGCGGCGTCGACCGCGGCGGCCGAACGCGCGGTGATCACGCCACGACGGCGTTCCCGACTCCGGTTTCACCCCAGCCTGGGATTCCGAGCGGCTGGGCGACGTACCAGCTCGGGAACGCCTCGACGACGAACCGCGACTTCCGGCAGATCGCGCGCACCTCGAGTGGGAGCGCCGTCACGCTCTGGCTCAGCTTCCTCCAGCCGTACTCGGCCAACGGCGACGAGTTCTGGTCGGACTACTTCCCGGTGACGGTGGCGAGCTCGAGCGAGGCTCTGAACTTCCTCCTCACCGTGCACGGGGTCCGCTGGCAGGCACGGCTCTCCGGGCCGTCCGGGACCCCGGTGCTGGACCGGGTCGACCTGACCCACGCGCCGGTCAGCTTCAACACGAGCGGAAGCGCAACCTCGACCGCGATCGGGCCATCCTCGGGGCGAGCGGTCACCGCCTGGCGATCGTTCACCGCGACGATGAACATGTTCACGCCCGGCGGTGGCGGCACGGGCTCGGCGACGGCGCGACTCCTCGACGCGACTACCGGTCAGCAGGTTGCCGCTATCCCGCTGAACGCCGGCGTGACCACGTTCGACCTCAGCGGCATCCCCGTGGCCGCTCACCAGTCCTTGAAGGCGGCCCTCGACCTCACCTCGGACGGTCAGGCCACGCCGCGCGTCAGCTCGCTCAAGATCCAGTACGACAGCGCGACTGCCGTCCCGCCGCCGCCGCTGCCGCCCCCGGCGCTGACGTTCTCGGCAACCCCGACGACGATCGTGTTCGGACAGACGGCAATTCTCTCGGGGACGCTGCTGCAAGGCGGAGCGCCGCTCCCGGGCCAGTCGGTGGCGCTTGGAGCCCAGCCGATCGGAACCCCCACGTTCGCCACGCTGCCCCCGGCCACGACCGACGCAGCCGGCAATTTCCGGGCGGGCGTCAAGCCGTCCAAGAAGACCACGTACAAGGCGGGCTTCGGCGGACTGCTGCCCGAGCCGACGGCGACGGTGAACGTGAAGCACAAGATCACGCTCAAGGGCCGGCGGCGGAGCGGCAGGGTCTACCTGAACGGCACGGTTGGCCCTCGCCACGTGCGACGCCTCGTCCTCGTTCAGAGAAAGGTCGGCCGGCGCTGGGTGACGATCGCTCGTGTCCGGACGACGAGGCGCTCGACCTTCAAGCTCGTCCGGAAGGCTCCTGCCAAGAGGGCCCTCTTCCGCGCACGGATCGCCGGCGACAGGGAGCATCTGGCGAACATCAGCCGCACCCGCCGCGTCTAGTCGAGATCCTCTCGGACGAGCCCGAAGAGCACGCCGTCGACCCACTCGCCGTGGCGCCAGTACGCCTTCCGGTTCACGCCTTCGCGGACGAAGCCGCACCGCTCCGCGTGCTCGATCGCGCGCGCGTTGAACCCGTAGATCTCGAGCTGGAGCCGGTGGAAGTCGAGGTCGAGCAGGAGATGGCGCTGCAGGAGACGAGCTGCGTCGTCGGCCAGGCGACGGCCCCGGAAGTCTGGGTGCACGGCGAGCCCGCCGAGGTTCGCGATCCGGTTGCGCCTGTTCTGGAGGTCGTAGCCCATCACTCCTGCGCGGCGCCATTCGCCGTCCGCCTCGACCTCGATCACGAACCGGCCTGACTCCTCGGGCGCCGAGAGGGAGGCCTCGATCTCCGCGAGGAGCTCGTCGCGATCGGTTGCGCGGACGGCTCGCAGGAAGGGCTCGACGTCCTCGTGCCCAGCGAGCTCGAGCAGGAAGTCGGCGTCGTCGGCCGTCGCGCGCCGCAGCCGGAAGCCGTCCCCGCGGATCGGCACGCTCACGGCGAAGTGGCGACGGCGGCCCGGCGCCGCGGCATGCGCAGGAGCCCGGAGCCGAGCGCGGTGCCGGTCAGGATCAGCACGAGGCCGACGAGCGCCGAGGCCGTAAGCGGCTCGTCGAGGAGGAGAGCCCCGTAGAAGAGGGCCGTCACCGGCAAGAGGTAGACGACGAGGCTCGCCCGGGCGGATCCGTACCTGTAGACCAGCCTGAAGTAGAGGAGCTGGCCCGCGACGGTGCCGAGCAGTGCAAGGGAGAGCACGCTGGCGATCACGGCCCAGCCGGGAACGTGCAACGGCGCCTGCGCGGCACCGATCGGCGTGAGGAAGATCGCTCCCCAGGTGACCGAGGCAGCCGCGAGAACGTCGTTGTGGACGGTGTCGAGCAGCGTCTGGATGTAGAGGGTCGAGACCGCGTAGGAGATGGAGGCGACGATCACCGCGAGCGTGCCGGCGGCACCGGCCCAGCCGCCCTCGGGATTGACGCCGGTGAGAACTCCGACGCCGATCAGGCCGAGCAGCACGCCGACAGCCTTCGAGCCGGTCGCGCGCTCGCTCTTGCGGAAGCGAAGGGCAAGCAGCGCGACGAAGATCGGCATCGAGGCGTTCCCGATCGCCGCCACGCCGGAGTCGATCTTCGTCTCGCCCCACGCGATGAGCGTGAACGGCAGCGCCGTGCTCAGGACGCCGAGGATCATCCCGGCGCGGACGATCGAGCGCATCTCCGCCGTGGCCGGTTCGAAGCCGTGCTTGTAGACGACGATCGCGAGCAGCGGGATCGCCGAGAAGACGAGCCGGAGCGCCATCGTCGTCGTCGGCGCGAGCTCGTCGACGGCGATCTTGATGAACATGAAGGAAGACCCCCAGATCGCCGCGAGCAGGAGGAGCAGGCCCACGTAGCCGCGCATCCCGGCAGGCTAGCGATCCGCTTCCGGGTCGCAGATCCGGCGCAGGACCGGTACAGACACGCGACGCTTTCCTCAGTACGATCGCAGTGGGGAGGAGGCCGGGCGCGCCTGGAAATAGGGCGGCAACCCATCCAGTCACCTCGCTAGACTCGATCACCTGACGCGGGTCGTAGAACAGCCGCTCCACCGCGCCCTCGGCCTGACCGACGGGGAATTCGGCCGTATCCAGGAGCTGCTCGAGCGTGAGCCGAACCACCTCGAGCTCGCCGTCTTCTCACTCCTCTGGTCGGAGCACTGCGGCTACAAGCACTCGGCGCTGCTCCTCAAGCGCTTCCCGACGGAGGGCCCCCGCGTCCTTCAGGGCCCGGGCGAGAACGCCGGCGTCGTCGACCTCGGCGACGGCGAGGCCGTGGCCTTCAAGGTCGAGAGCCACAATCACCCCTCCGCCGTCGAGCCCTTCCAGGGCGCCGCGACCGGGATCGGCGGCATCCTGCGGGACATCATCGCGATGGGCGCGAGGCCGATCGCTCTCCTCGACGGGCTTCGCTTCGGCGAGCCCGACGACCACTTCGAGCGCGCGGTCGCCGGCATTGCCAATTATGGCAACAGCGTCGGAGTCCCGACCGTCGGCGGCGACACGGTCTTCGACCCCGCATACGCGGACAACTGCCTCGTCAACGCGATGTGCGTCGGCCTCCTCCACACCGAGCGCGTGCTCAGCGCGACGGCGAGCGGCGCCGGGAACGTCGTCTTCCTCTACGGCGCGACGACCGGTCGTGACGGGATCGGCGGCGCAAGCGTGCTCGCCAGCCAGGAGCTGGGAGAAGAAGACGCGGACAAGCGGCCCTCGGTGCAAATCGGCGACCCGTTCACGGGCAACAAGCTGATCGAGTCGAGCCTCGAGCTCGTCGAGCGCGGCCTCGTCGAGTCGCTCCAGGACCTCGGCGCCGCGGGCCTCGCCTCGTCGCTCTCCGAGATGGCGCGCGGCGGCGGCGGGATCGACGTCCACCTCGATCGCGTGGCGCTCCGGGAGGAGGACCTCGAGCCATGGGAGATCGTGATCTCGGAGAGCCAGGAGCGGATGGTCGCGGTCGTCCGGCCCGAGAACCTGAGCGCCGTCGAGGAGGTCAGCGATCGCTGGGAGCTCGACCACGCCGCGATCGGCGAGGTGACCGACACCGGCGAGCTGCGGGCGTACTTCGAGGGCGAGCTCGTCGGCGCGATCCCCTCGGCCTTCCTCACCGACGAAGCACCGCGCTACGAGGTCGCACGCCGGCCCCGTGTCACGGCCGAGCCGGCTCCGAAGCCGCCGGGGCCCGCAACCGACCAGGCCCTGCTCGAGCTCCTCGGCTCGCCGAACCTGCGCAGCCGCGAATGGATCTACCGGCGCTACGACCAGCTCGTCGGCTCTCGCACCGTTCGCCGCCCCGGCCTCGATGCCGCCGTGCTCCGGCTCCGACCCTCCTTCCGCGGCCTTGCCGTCAGCCTCGACGGCACCGGCCGCATCGCACGGCTCGATCCGCACACGGGCGGCGCGCTCGCGGTCCTCGAGGCTGCGCGCAACGTCGCGTGCACCGGCGGCGAGCCGCTTGCGATCACCGACTGCCTCAACTTCGGCAACCCCGAGAAGCCCGAGATCGCCTGGGAGCTCGCGGAGGCGATCGAGGGCATGGCGGCCGCCTGCGAGGCGCTGGGCATCCCGGTCGTCTCGGGCAACGTGTCCCTCTACAACGAGACCGACGGTCGCGCGATCCACCCCACTCCAGTCGTCGGCTGCGTGGGCCTCGTGCCCGATGTGCGCGCGATCCCGCGCACCTGGCGCGCAGGCGACAGGATCTACCTCGCCGGCGAGCCGAGCCTCGCCTTCGACGGGTCCGAGTACCAGGCGCTGTACGCCGAGCCCGGCGGTCGGCCGGCGCCCCTCGACCTCTCCGCCGAAGCGGAGCTCGTGCGCTTCCTCCACGAGACGGCGCCACGCTGCTCGCTCGTCCACGACGTCGCCGAGGGCGGCCTCGCGGTCGCGCTCGCCGAGGCAGCGATCGCGAGCGGAATCGGCGCCCTGCTCGACCTGCCCGACGACGCCCTCAACCTCTTCGGCGAGGGCGGCGGCCGGGCGATCCTCGCCTCGAGCGAGGATCTCGAATTGCCCTGCATCGGATCCGCCGCGGGCGATAGTCTCCTCGGTGTCCCCATTGCGGACCTGCGGCAGGCCTACGAGGTTTCCTAGAGCGTTGCGAATGAATTCGTCTTGGTTCGACCGGTCGTTTCCGACCGCCGCACGGGCGAAGCCCGACCGGCGTGGAGGCGGCGCCGTCGAGGCGGCGCCTTAGAACGTCATGTGCGGGGTCTTCGGCATCCGAGCACCGGAGCGTGACGTGGCGCGCGTGACCTTCTTCGGCCTCTTCGCGCTGCAGCATCGCGGCCAGGAATCGGCCGGAATCGCGGTCTCCGACGGCGGGCGGCTCACCGTTCTGCGCGACATGGGCCTCGTCGCCCAGGTGTTCGACGAGCAGAACCTGAGCGGCCTCCAGGGAGAGGTCGCGATCGGGCACACGCGCTACTCCACGACCGGCTCGACCCATTGGACGAACGCGCA
Organism: Gaiellaceae bacterium; assembly: GCA_035765175.1. Classification (GTDB taxonomy): domain Bacteria; phylum Actinomycetota; class Thermoleophilia; order Gaiellales; family Gaiellaceae; genus VAXT01. Next base: position 15,277 of record DASTYD010000157.1, on the reverse strand, counting down.
GCCGATCGTCCAGCACGGCCGCGCGCGCACGGTGACGCTCGGCCACAACGGCAACCTCACCAACGCCCAGGGGCTGCGAGACGAGCTCGCGGCCGACGGCGTCTCGCTCTCGACGACCTCGGACACCGAAGTGATCGCCGCGCTGATCGCGAACGACCCGGCGCCGCTTCAGGAGGCGATCGCGAACGCAATGGGACGGCTCGAAGGAGCTTTCACGATCGTCGCCCTCGCCGAGGGGAAGCTCGTCGGCTTCCGCGATCCCTATGGGTTCCGGCCGCTCAACCTGGGTCGCATCGACGGCGACCCCGTGCTCGCCTCCGAGTCGTGCGCGCTCGACCTCGTCGGCGCCGCGCACGAGCGCGAAGTGGCTCCCGGCGAGCTCGTGGTGATCGACGAGGCGGGGGCGCACTCGACCCAAGCGGTGCCGCAGGCCGGCGACGGCGCGCTCTGCCTGTTCGAGTTCATCTACCTGGCGCGGCCCGACTCGACGTTGTCCGGGATCGAGGTGCACGCCGCGCGCGTCCGCATGGGCGAGCGCCTTGCCGAGGAGGCTCCGGCCGACGCCGACCTCGTCATGCCCGCTCCGGACTCCGGCACGCCGGCGGCGATCGGCTTCGCCCGCGCGAGCGGCATCCCGTTCTCCGAGGGCCTGATCAAGAACCGCTACGTCGGCCGCACGTTCATCGAGCCCGACCAGGGCCTGCGCGAGCAGGGCATCCGGCTCAAGTTCAACCCGCTGTCCGAGGTCGCGGGCAAGCGCGTCGTGCTCGTCGACGACTCGATCGTGCGCGGGAACACGATGCGCAAGATCGTCGCCCTGCTCTTCGAGGCCGGCGCGCAGGAGGTGCACGTCCGCATCTCCGCGCCCCCGATCGTCTCGCCGTGCTTCTACGGAATCGACTTCGCCGACGAGGAGCAGCTCGTCGCCTCGTCGCGCTCGGTGGCCGAGGTCCGGGAGCAGATCGGGGCGACGTCGCTCGCGTACATCTCGCTCGAAGGCGTCCAGGCCGCCACGACGCGTCCCGCGAACGAGTTCTGCCGCGCGTGCTTCACGCGCGACTATCCGACGCGGGTCCCCGCTGGCAGGACGCTTGGGAAGTTCCGCTTCGAACCTAGTCGCGCGTAAAGGAACGGGTTAAGATCGCAGCTGGGTGGGGATGTCGCGTTTCGCATATCTCGTCGTCCTGATCTGTGCCGCAGCCGCCGCGCTGCCCGCAGCAGCCTCTGCGTACCACAACACCGACCGCCACCATGCGATGCGCATCGACTGGAGCTTCCCCCAGGCGGAGGCTCGCACGCACTCGGACATCGCGATGTGGGGCAACATCGTCGTGTCCGGCAATTACCACGGATTCCGGATCTTCGACATTTCGCGGCCGATCGGGGAACGTCTTCGAGTCACCTATCTGTGCCGGGGCCCCCAGAACGACGTCTCGCTGTGGCAGCACAACGGCCGCATGCTGCTCTTTATGTCGATCGACACGCCGCAGCTCAACGGCAACACCGTGTGCGGAACGAGCAACGCGACCGACACGAACGTCACCAACCCCGATGGTTGGGAGGGCATCCGCATCTTCGACATCACCGATCCGACCGCTCCCGTCTATCTGAAGTTCGTCCGCACGAACTGCGGCTCGCACACGAACACACTCATCCCCGACCCTGCCAACAACCGCTTGCTCGTCTACGCGACGACCGCGTCGAGCAGTGGCGGCCCGTGGTGCCAGATCCCGCACAATCGGATCCCGATTGTCGCCGTCCCGCTGGACGCGCCGGAGAACGCAAGCGTAATCGCCGAGCCACGACTGATCTCGACGCTCCGGGGTTGTCACGACATCACCGTCTTCCTGCCGACGGACCTCGCCGCCGCATCGTGTGAGAGCGAAGGCCAGTTCTGGGACATCACGGATCCGGCGAACCCGGGCACGACTAAGCCCCTCGCACGCATCGACGATGCCCGGGTGAACTACTGGCACTCGGCCGAGTTCACGTGGGATGGTCAGTACGTCGTCTTCGACGATGAGACTTTCACGAGCGACGGCTGCAACCCGAACACCACGACGGGAAGGATCTGGTTCTATCGCGTGAGTGATCGGCAGCAGCTCAGCTCGTTCAAGACACGCCAGCAACCAACGGCGATCTACTGCGGCGCGCACAACGGCAACATCATTCCGGTCGGCGGCAGATACGTGCTCGTCATGTCGTGGTACGGAGGCGGCACGAGCGTGATCGACTTCACGAACCCTGCGGCGCCGGTGGAGCTGGGGTACTACACGGCCGTCGAAGGACGCGGGCCCGCCGACACTTGGTCGTCGTACTGGTACAACGGCAAGATCTATGCGAACGACATCACGCGGGGCCTCGACGTCTTCAACGTCATCTTGCCGTGGACGCCGTTCGGCGTTACCTTCGGGCACCTGAATGCCCAGACGCAGGAAGAGTTCCTGCCGCCAACTACTGCGCTCGGCCAGCTCCGCCCGGCGCCGACCCGCTGAGGCGCCCTGACGGGCCGAGCAAGGCCCGCCAGGACACCTGAAGGATTACTGCTCGAGGACGCGAGTCGCCTTTGCGAGCCCGCGGCTGATGAAGTAGCCGACCGTGATCCAGGTCGCGCCCCAGACGAACCTATCGGCGCTCACATGGTCGTCTAGCCACGCGATCAGGCCGAGAATGATCAGCACGACCACGTAGATGAGGAACTCGGCGTTGCCCGGAATCGGCAGGCGTGCGAGGTCAAGCGTCGACCCGGCCGTATACCCGTAGGCCGGGCGGGACGATTGCTCCGGCGGTGTCGCCATGCGTTCTCCTTTCAGGCCGCGTGTGCGGATGAACTATCTCTCTGTTTCAGCCCGGGGGGATCGTAAAGCGTTTTCTGCGCAGAGCGCAGAAAAGCGAGCAGGGCGACCCGCGAACGGGACGTGACCCGCGTTACGAGAGCTGTTCGGCCCTGCCGTACCGCACCGCGCGCCGCACGGCCCGCGGGTCGAGGCCCCGCTCGAGAAGCTCCTGCCGGAGCTCGCCCTCTTGCGCGAGCCGCAGGAAGAGCCACGAGAGCACGCCGATCGTCACGAGCGAGCCCTCGATCATCATGATCCCGCCGGCGATGCCCTGGTCGGCCTCCGCGGAGAGCCCGAACGGACGGTGTGCGTCCTCGTAGATCCCGTAGAAGGGCGTCCCCGCCCACACGAAGACGTTGCCGAGAATCGTCGAGACGATCCGGACGACGACGACGTAGCCCATCTTCGCACCGGTTCCGAACCATTCCGGGCCCGGCAGCACCTCGATCACGGCGGCCCACATCAGCGCGCCTGCGGTGAAGAACGAGACGTGCTCGAGCGCGTGCACGGCCTGGTGTCGGAGCGCCGCCTCCCAGAAGAACGGCAGGTGCCACAGCAGCAGGTTCAGCGTCCAGAGCGGCAGGGCGACGAGCGGGTGGGCGAGGACGCGGAGCGCACGAATCGCCCGGACGGAGAGCAGCGGCCGGAGGATCGGCCCGGTCAGCCCGGCGACGATGCAGAGCGGCCCGAGGTCGCCGAGGAGCAGGTGCTGCACCATGTGGAACGCGAATGACTCCGTCTCGCCCAGCTCCGCCACGGGTGAGACGAGCGAGATCCCGATGAGCGCGATGCCGAGCCCGAAGAGGACGGGCCGCCACCAGGCGACCGGCGTGCCCCGGCGCGCAAGCGTCCGCGCCCGCTTCGCGTAGAGCCCGGCGCCGATCGCGAGCAGCACGAGCTGGAGAGGCTCGAACGACCAGGTCGTGCCGGCGGAATGGGCAAGGACGGCCATTGCCCTTAGTATCCCGGCGCTCTGTTCGAGATCGTCTTCGTGCTGCTCGTCGTCGCGCTCGTGCTCGGGCTCGGGTCAGTTGCGATGGCGGGCGCGACGGCCGGCCGAGCTTCGCCGGAGGAGCGCCGGGAGCGAATGGCGGCCGTGCTCGCCGTCATGGGCGCGCTCGTCACCGGGTTCGGCGTCATTCTCTTCTTCGCGGCCAACTGGAGCGACATTCCACGCTGGCTCCGCGTCGCCTCGCTGATTGCCGGGATGGCGCTCCTGTACGGGCTCGGGTACTACCTCCGAGAGGTGAGGCGGACGAACCTCCACGTCGCGCACGCGTTGATCTTCCTCGGCACGGTGCTCTTCGGAGCGTCGCTCTTCCTCGTCGGTCAGATGTACCACGTGCAGGCGCACGACCCGCTGGGGTTCCTGATCTGGGCGATCGGCTGCCTCTTGGTGGCCGCGCTGGTGAGGTCCGGCCCGATCGCGGCGCTTGGCCTGCTCGTCCTGGTCGCTTGGATCGCGCACGAGGTCATCGACCTTGCCGGCGCCGTGGAGGAGACCGCAGTCCTGCTTCCGGTCGTCCTCACGCTGTTTGGAGTCGCCCTCTACGGGCTGGGGACCGGCGCGTCTCGGTGGTCTGCTCCGCTTCGTTTCGAGCGGCCGATGCGGATGATCGGATTCGCGCTCGTCGCGCTCGGAGTCTTCCCGTTCACCTTCCGCCTCGTCCATCAGTCGGGTTTCTTAGGTCGTGACCCGCTCACGCTGACGGAAGCGAAAGTCCTTTTTTGGGGATTCGCGGCTGCGGCCCTCGTCGGCTCCGTCGTTCTTGCTCTCCAGTTCCGCGTCCGCCGGACGAGCCTCGCCGAAGCGGTCGTGCTCGCAGCTGCCGGCCTACTCGTCGTCCTCGCAGTCGTGGCCCCGGAGGTCGGCGAAACCGGAGGCGAGTTCACTGGCGACGAAGCCACGGTCTACCCACTCCTCTTCAACGCGCTCCTGGCCGTGCTGGCGGTCGGGGCAATCGTGGTCGGCTTCCTCAACGACGAGGTCTGGCTCGCGAACGCGGGAGTCGTCTGGGTCGGGATCGACGTGATCGCCCGCTTCTTCGACCCGAGCTGGTCGATGCTCGAGCGCTCGCTCGTCCTCATCCCGGCGGGGTTGGTGGCGATCGCAGCCGGCTATCTCCTCGAGCGACGACGACAGATGCCCGGAGTCGCCGCGTGAGCCGGCGGGCCCGCATCGCGTTTCTCGTCGTCGTCGGCGCCCAGCTCCTCTTCCCGCTCGGCGTGATCGCCTACAACGAGGTCAAGCTCGCGACCGGCACCGAGGTTCGCCTCCACGTGGTGCCCGTCGACCCCGTCGATTTCTTCCGAGGCGAGTACGTGGCCCTCACGTACGACATCTCCACGGTCGACATCGAGGCCGGGGCCGGGCCTGGGTCCACTGTCTACGTCCCGCTGGCCAGAAACGGGCACTACTGGACAGGAGAGACAGCCGAGCTCGCACGGCCGCGCGAGCCGTTCATCCGTGGGCGCGCAACCAGCCCGGGGACCGTCGAGTACGGCATCGAGTCGTACTTCGTCGAGGAGGGAGAGGCGCGCCGGTGGGAGGAGGCCGCCGCGCGTGGAGATCTCTACGTGGACGTCGTGCTCGACGACGACGGCAAGGCGAGGATCAAGCGATTGCGCGTCATTCCGCAGGGCTAGACTCACCGAGGGTGGAGGGCAAGACCTACGAGGCCGCAGGGGTCTCGCTCGCGCTCGCCGAATCGGTCGTCGACCGGTTGCGCGCCGCTGTCGAGTCGACCGGCACCGAGGGGTTCGGAGCGTTCGCCGGCCTCTACCCGCTCGACGACGAGCGGCTGCTCGCCGCGACGATCGACAGCGCGGGCACGAAGCTCGTCCTGGCTCGCAAGGCCGGCCGGCTGCGACAGATCGGCGCCGACCTCGCCGCCCACTGCGTGAACGACGTGATCACGACCGGCGCGGAGCCGCTCTTCTTCCTCGACTACGTCGTCGGGCACAGCCTGTCGCTCGAGCAGGTTGCCGAGCTCGTGGAGGGCGCGGCGGAGATCTGCCGCGAGGCCGGTTGCGCGCTCCTCGGCGGCGAGACGGCCGAGATGCCGGGCGTCTATCGCGAGGAGGAGCTCGACTTCGCAGGGGCCTGCGTCGGTCTCGTCGAACGCGAAGCCGTGATCGACGGGTCGAGGATCGAGGCGGGAGACGTCGTTCTCGGCTTCCCCTCGCTTGGGCTGCACACGAACGGGTTCTCCCTCGTCCGCAGGCTCGTCGGCGAGCGCGACTTCGACGCCGACCTCCTGCTCGCGCCGCACAAGCTGTACGTGGAGGAGGTCCGGGCCCTTCGGAAGCAGGCGGACGTCAAGGCGCTCGCGCACGTCACGGGCGGAGGCATCGCGGGCAATCTCTCGCGCGTGCTGCCGGAAGGACGCATCGCGGAGCTCGACTGGGACAGCTGGGAGCGGCCCGCGGTCTACGACTGGCTCACCGAGCAGGGAGTGAGCGAGGAGGAGCAGCGCAGGGTCTTCAACGTCGGGATCGGGATGTGCGCGGTCGTGTCGGCGAGCGACGCGGCCGGGGGCCGAGTGATCGGGAGAGTCGTGTGATCGGCGTCCTCGTGTCCGGCGAGGGGACGAACTTGCAGGCGCTGATCGACGACGGGCTGCCGATCGCCGCGGTCGCCTCGAACAAGCCCGGCGTGCCGGCCCTCGAGCGCGCCGAGTCCGCGGGGATCCCGGGGGCGGTCTTCGACCTCGACGAGTACGCGAGCCGCGAGGAGCGAGACGCGGCGATGGCGGACTGGCTCGCGAGCCGCGGCGTGACGCTCGTTGTCTGCGCAGGCTACATGCATCTCCTGCGCCCTGCGTTTCTCGACCGCTTCGAGAAGATCGTCAACACGCACTCGGCTCCGTTACCGGAATTCCCGGGAGCGCACCCGATCGAGGACGTGCTCGCCGCAGGAGTCCCCGAGACGGCTGCGACGGTGCATTACGTCGACGAGGGCGTCGACACCGGAGCGGTCATCGTCGCCGAGCGCGTGCCCGTTCACGAGGACGACACCGTCGAGTCGTTGCGTGAGCGAGTCCAGGCCGTCGAACACAAACTCCTGCCGAAGGCGGTCCGGGAGCTGATCTCGTGATCGAGCGGGCTCTCCTCTCCACGTTCGACAAGACGGGCGTCGTCGAGCTCGCCCAGGGACTCGCCGAGCTCGGGGTCGAGATCGTCGCGAGCGGCGGAACCGCCGACCATCTCGCCGAGCATGGCCTCGAGGTCACACGCGTCGAGGACTTGACCGAGATCCCGGAGCTCCTCGGCGGACGCGTCAAGACCCTGCACCCGCGGATCCACGCGGCGATCCTCGCGCGGCGCGACCATCCGGACGACCTCGCGGCGCTTGACGAGCACGACATCAGCCCATTCGACCTGGTCGTCGTCAACCTCTACCCGTTCACGCAGGTCGTCTCGCGGCACGGGGTGAAGGAGGAGGACGCCGTCGAGATGATCGACATCGGAGGACCGTCGATGCTCCGCGCAGCGGCGAAGAACTTCGCGCACGTCGCCCCGGTCTGCCGGCCGGGGCGGTACGGGCAGATCCTGGCCGAGCTCCGCGAGTCGGACGAGATCGCGCTCGACACCCGCCGCGTCCTCGCGGCCGAGGCGTTCTCGGTCACAGCAGCGTACGAGGCTGCGATCGCACGCTGGTTCGCCGATCGCGACGCGTTTCCCGATCGTCTGATCCCCGCGTTCGAGAAGGTGACCGAGCTCGTCTACGGCGAGAACCCGCACCAGCGGGCCGCGTACTACTCCGAGGCGGGCGCGCGGCGGCACCTCCTGTCGCGGGTCGGCCAGCTGCACGGGCGTGAGCTCTCGTACAACAACCTCGCCGACCTTTCTGCCGCGCGCATGCTGATGCTCGAGTTCACAGTGCCGGCGTGCGTGATCGTGAAGCACGGCAATCCCTGCGGCGCCGCCGTCGCGGGGACGATCGAGGAGGCCTACGACAGGGCGCTCGGCGCTGATCCGCTCTCGGCGTACGGAGGCGTCGTCGTCCTGAACCGGCCCGTGGGCCCCGAGCTGGGCGGGAAGATCGCCGAGCAGTTCGTCGAGGTGCTGCTTGCGCCCGACTACGACGAGCAGGGGCTCGAGGCGTTGCGGCAGAAGCCGAACACGCGCATCCTCGTCGACCACGAGCGGCGACGGTTCGACCCGGGCGAGCGCGACTTCCGGCGCGTTCTCGGCGGCCTGCTCGTACAGGACCGCGACTGGGGCGTCGAGGAACGCGAGGGCATGGAGGTGGTCACGGGGAAGCCGTCGGAGACGGACTGGGGCGACCTGCTGTTCGCGTGGCGCGTGTGCAAGCACGTGACGTCGAATGCGATCGTGCTCGTCAAGGACCTGCAGACGATCGGGATCGGCGCGGGCCAGATGAGCCGGGTGGACGCGGTCAAGATCGCGGTCGAGAAAGCGACCGAGCACGGCCACGACCTGGACGGCGCGGCGCTGGCGTCAGACGCGTTCTTCCCGTTCCCGGACGGCCCCCGGGTCGCACTGGAGGCGGGCGTGAAGTCGATCATCCAGCCGGGCGGCTCGAAGCGCGATCAGGACGTGGTGGACGCGGTCGAGAAAGCCGGCGCGACGATGGTCTTCACCCACCGCCGCCATTTCCGCCACTAGGAGGGGTCAGACCCCGCTAACAAAGTGGAACGGTTCGCCCACAGGGCACGTAGCCACGCCGCGCCGATGGGCTGACCTGTCCGCCGCGGACGGTCGATTTGTAAAGGGGTCTGACCCCGGCTGGTGGGAACTAAGCTTTCCTCGATGGCGCGCGAGTACCCGACCGTTCTCGACCTCGTCGGCAACACGCCGCTCGCGCGGCTTCAGCGCATCGTTCCCGCCGGCGCGGCAACCGTCCTCGCCAAGCTCGAGTACATCGGCCCCGGCGGCTCAGTGAAAGACAGGATCGGAATCACCCTGATCGAGCAAGCAGAGCGAGCCGGGAAGCTGAAGCCCGGCGGGACGATCGTCGAACCGACCTCGGGCAACACGGGCGTCGGCCTCGCGATCGCCGCGGCGATCAAGGGCTACCGCTGCATCTTCGTGATGCCCGACAAGATGAGCCAGGAGAAGATCTCGCTGCTCCGCGCGTACGGCGCCGAGGTCGTGATCTGCCCGTACGCCGTCGCCCCCGAGTCGCCGGAGAGCTACTACTCGGTGTCCGACCGGCTCGCCGAGGAGATCCCGGGCGCCTACAAGCCCGACCAGTACACGAACATGGCGAACCCCGGCGCGCACTACGAGACGACCGGCCCCGAGATCTGGGAGCAGACCGGTGGCGAGCTGCATGCGCTCGTGATCGCCGTCGGCACCGGCGGGACGATCTCGGGCGCGGGCCGGTACATCAAGGAACAGGGCCCCGACGTCCTGATCGTGGGCGCCGACCCCGAGGGCTCGATCTACACCTCCGGCGATCAGATGCACCCGTATCTCGTCGAGGGCATCGGCGAGGACTTCTACCCCGAGACCTTCGACCGGGACATCGTCGACCAGTGGGTCACCGTGACCGACAAGGACTCGTTCCTCACGGCCAGGCGGATGGCCCGCGAGGAGGGCCTCCTGATCGGCGGGTCCGGCGGCACCGCGGTGCACGCCGCGATCGAGGTCGCGCAGCAGCTCGGCCAGGGCAAGACCGTCGTCACGCTGATCCCCGACAGCGGCCGCGCGTACCTCTCGAAGTTCTACGACGACAACTACATGCTCGAGCTCGGCTTCCTCGAGCGGGACGAGCCGTCGCCGACCGTCGCCGAGGTGCTGAGCGCGAAGAAGACGGAGGAGCCGGACATCCCGGACCTCGTCACCATCTCCTCGCACCAGAAGGTCGGCGACGCCATCGACCTCATGCAGCGCTACTCGATCTCACAGCTGCCGGTGGTTCGTGACGGCGACCTCGACTCGCTGGCCGACGTGATCGGCTCGCTCCAGGACCGCGACCTGCTCGACCGCGTCTTCAAGAACCCCGACGCGCTGCACGAGAACGTCGCCGCCGCGATGCAGCCGCCGCTCGCCGCGATCGACGCGGACGAGAAGCTCGACGAGGTGTTCTCGACGCTCACCGGCCGCCAGAACGCGGTCGTCGTCGCCCAGGGAGGGAAGCCTGTCGGCGTCCTCACTCGCACGGATCTCCTCGAGTTCCTCGCGCACCGGCGGGACAGCGCCCGCTGAAAGAGCCCCGGAGGCCGGGGCTCTTTCCGCCTTATGATCGCCTAGCCGCAGGCTGGGTCCGCAGGGATGAGCAGCGGTCCTTCAGCGGGTGCCTCGAAGAAGGTCGCGATGAACACCGTCGGCTCCGTCCCTGGGTTGAACGCGGTATGAACGTGGCCGTGGCCCGGGTCGAACAACGTCTGGCCTGCCGAATACGTCTGCGCGTGACACGTGTCCGCAGGGAGGTAGGTCAGGGACCCGGAGACGAGGTTCACGATCACGGGCCCGCGGTGGGTGTGCCAAGGGAACTGGGCGCCCGGCTGCACCGTGTACTTGACGTCGACCGTGCGGGAAGGGTCGTCGACGTTGATCACAACCGTGCGCCCGCCGTGCAGCTTGAGCTTGAACTTCATGTCGATCTCATCGGGAAAGACCGAGCGTGGGGTGAGCGGCTCGGCTGCGATCGGCGGCGGCGGTCCCTCCGCTGCCGACGGGATGACATAGACCACGGAGGCGGCCGCAAGCACCAAGACCACGGTTCCGAGGAGCACGGCCCTCTTGTTTCGCCTGCTTCCTCTGATCATCGTTCTGCTCCTCTCTCGATGGATGGTTCCCCGCTGCTCATGACGCTGGAAAATCGCATCGTCTTCTCCTTTCGGAATGTCACTTGGAGGATCGAGCTCCGGCGGCCTCGAGGGAATTCGCAAAACTGCGAATCTGTGTCACGCTTTGTCGGCTGTGGCGTTGGGGACGAGGGATCTCAAGGGCGCACTCGCGTTCGTGACGGACGCGCACGACGTCGACGCATCCGAGCCGTTGACGACGGAACTGCTCGACCGGCTAACCGAGCTCGTAGGGTGCGAGTACGCGAGCTACGAGGAGCACGACTGGTCGCGGCGCACGGTGCTTGCCTACGTTCACTGCTCGAATGAGGATCCGCTCGCCGTGACTCCTCCGTACGTCCCCGAGGACTTCTGGAGCCTGCCAGGCGAGGAGCACCCGCGGATGCTTCTCAGGCCCTCGGCCGAATTCGAAGTCTTCTCGGACCGCTTCGACCGGCGCGAACGGGAGCGAATGCGAGACGAGGCGGAGTTCAACGCCAAGTGGCTCATCGTCGACAGAATTCTGTTTCGCGTCGTGGAAGCGGGGACGCGCACCGCATGGCTTCACTTCGACAGTCAGCGACGCGATTTCGGCGAGCGCGACCGCGAGCTCGCACTGACGCTCCGGCCGCACGTGGAACCGCTCTGGCGGAAGGCCGTTGCGCGCAGGCAGCGAGCCGACCTGCTTGCCGCGCTCGAGCGAAATGGCGACGTCGACGCTACGCGTGCAATCGTCTTGTACAAGGCCGACGGGCGGATCGACCATGCGACGAACGAGGCGCATCGGCTGCTCGCCGGGTGGTTCGCCTCGCGGAACGGTCGTCTACCGCCAGAGCTCGACGAGTGGGCGGCCAAGGCGCGTCCGGGAGACCGGTACACCGAGCGTCGGAGCGGTTCCGTCCTGACGGTCGAGGCGGCAGGCGATTTCATGCTCACCCTGAATGAGCACTGCTCCGCAGACGCGGAGCTAACGCCGCGCGAGCGTGAGGTGCTCCGCCTCGTGGCACAGGGTCTGACGAACGCGGAGATCGCACGCAAGCTCTGGGTGACGCAGTCGACCGTCGCAAAGCACCTCGAGCACGCGTACCCGAAGCTCGGCGTCCACAGTCGGACGGCAGCCGTCGCCCGACTCGCGAAATCGGCGGACTAGCAACGCCTCGCCGCGCGGCGCGAGGGCGGGGGCAGCTGTGAAACTCCGATCTCGGTGAAACCGATGGAGGTCACGCTCGCAGAAGCCCGCCGAATCGCCGTGCGGGCTCAGCTGCTCGACGGGTCGGCGGAGGACGTGCTGTCGACGGTACGGCGCCTCGGGCGGCTTCAGATCGATCCGATCTCGACCGTTGCGCCGCCGCAGTACCTCGTCCTCTGGAGCCGGCTCGGGCCGTACGACCGCGCCGAGCTCGACCGGCTGCTGTGGGACGAGAAGAGGCTCTTCGAGTGGAACGCGTTCATCTATCCGGTCGAGGACCTGCCGCTCATCCGTGCCCTGATGCGGGAGCCCTGGGGGCAGCTCAAGTGGCATGGTTGGGCCAAGGAGTTCATGAAGGAGCAAGCGGGGCTCCGTCGCTACATCCTCCGCGAGCTGGAGCGAGACGGCCCGCTGCCGTCCCGCGAGCTCCAGCATCACGCCGCGCGATACGAGGAACGCACGGTGTGGTGGGGCACCCGGGCGCAGATGACCTGGATGCTGGAGCTCCTCCACCGCCGCGGGAAGATCGCGGTCGCCGGGCGGCAGACCGGCCAACGGCTGTGGGACCTTGCCGAGCGCGTCTGGCCGGAGACGGAGACGGTTCCGCTCGCCGAGGCGCGGCGCGTTCTCGACGACATGCGGTTCCGCGCCCAGGGCGTGCGATTCGAACGGGGCAAGCTCGTGGTGCATCCGGAGGCCGAGGACGGGCGCGTCGGCAGCCGCGTGACGTTCCTCTCCCCCTTCGACGGGCTCGTGAAGAACCGCGACCGCGCCGAAGCGCTCTGGGACTTCTTCTACCGGCTCGAGATGTACGTCCCGAAGGCGAAGCGCGAGTACGGGTACTACGTCCTCCCCATCCTGCGCGGAGACCGTGTCATCGGCCGCATCGAGCCCGTGTTCGACCGGAAGACTCGGTTACTGCGCGTCGAGGGCGTCTTCGCCGAGCCGGGGGCGCCCGCGGGTACCGGCTCGGGCATCGCGCAGGCGACGCGACGGCTCGGCAAGTGGCTCGGCGCCGAGAAGATCTCCTACTCGCGCCGAGTGCCAGGCGCGTGGCGCGCTTCGCTGCGCACGTAGTCGAGGAGCGCACGCGTTTGCTCGAGTGCCGTCGGGTCAGCGGGCTCGCGAACCTTCCGCCACGGATCGGGCCGATCGTCCAATGCAAACCGAATGAGCGGCCGCCATTCCGGTTCGAGCGTTCGAAGAGCCCAGCGACCGGCCTCTGGTTTCGTCGTGACGTGCCCTTCGGCGAGGGTCTGCAACATCCGGCACAGACTGAGAACGAGCACGCCCTGCCCGCGACGGCTCGGGACGTTGTCGGCGAGCCACTTCGCCCATTCGTCGCCAGCCACGCGAACATCGTCCGCGAGCTCGTCGGCGGAAACCGGCTCGATCAGAGTCCTGGGATCCGGTCCCAGGAGAACGACGCCGTGCTCGCGAAGCGTCCAGCGGACGACAGCGGTGTTGCAGTGGTTGTCGAGGACGAGCTCGGTGGCGCCGTTGTCGAGGTAGACGTACGGCGAACGGGACGGATCGACTCGACGAAGGTTCTCCCTGGGCACGTACGAGCCTTCGAGGTGTTGAGCCCAGGGAACTTCGAGCGCATACAGGCGCTCGTGCATCGATTGCAGCCCCGCGATCTGGTCGTCGGTCAGCTCATCGTCGATCACGACAATGAAGTCGACGTCGCTGTGCTCGTCCGCGTCGCCAAGGGCGAACGATCCCTGGAGATAAGCGCCGACGAAGTCGTCGCCGAGGATTTCGCGGACCGAGGCGAGGAAGTCGCTCAGAACGGCGTTCAGGTCGTCATACGGTGTGGGGCCAGTCGTCTCCACGGGGTACCATCGAAGCATGGACTTCGAGACGCGCGCGATCCACGACGGGCAGGAGCCGGATCCCGCCACCGGCTCCGTCGTCGTCCCGATCTACCAGACCTCGACCTACGCCCAGGAGGCAGTCGGGCAGCACAAGGGCTACGACTACTCGCGCGTCGGCAATCCCACGCGCACCGCCTTCCAGATCTGCCTCGCGTCACTCGAGAGCGCCGAGCACGGAGTCGCGTTCGCCTCGGGTATGGCCGGGGTGACGACGCTCATGCACCTCGTCCACCCGAGCGAGCGCGTCGTCTCGGTGAACGACGTCTACGGCGGCGTGTACCGCCTCTTCACGCAGGTCTATCAGCCGAAGGGCTACGACATCGACTTCCTGTCGGCGGAGGAGATCAACACGAACCTCGCCGACCACCTCGACGAGCGGACGCGGATCGTGTGGCTCGAGACCCCGACGAACCCGCTGCTGAACGTGATCGACATCAAGGCGGCGGCCGACGCGGCCCACGCGGTCGGCGCGATGGTGGTCGTCGACAACACGTTCGCCAGCCCGTACCTCCAGCGGCCGCTCGAGCTCGGCGCCGACATCGTGCTGCACTCGACGACGAAGTACATCGGCGGCCACTCGGACCTCCTCGGCGGCTTCGTCGCGACAAACGACCCGACGATCGCCGAGCGCCTCTACTTCCTGCAGAAGTCGCTCGGAGGTGTCCCGGGCCCATTCGACTCCTGGCTCGCTCTCCGCGGGATCAAGACGCTCGCTCTGCGCATGGAGCGCCATTCGCAGAACGCGCGGCGGGTCGCCGAGTACCTCGAGTCGCATCAGTCGGTCGAGCAGGTGCTCTACCCAGGGCTTCCAGACCACCCCGGGCACGAGATCGCGAAGCGGCAGATGAAGGACTTCGGCGGGATGGTCTCGTTCGTCGTCGCCTCCGAGGAGGAGGCCGTGGAGCTCGTGGCGCGGACGAAGATCTGGACGCTCGCCGAGTCGCTGGGCGGCGTCGAGAGCCTGATCGAGCACCCCGCCCGGATGACGCACGCGTCGACGGCCGAGGGGCCGTTCGCAGCCCCGCGAAACCTCATCCGGCTCTCCGTCGGGATCGAGTCGGCCGACGACCTGATCGCCGACCTCGAGGCCGCGCTCGTCCGCTCGACGGCAGCCGCCGGGGCGTAGTGCTTCTCCCGGGTCGCCTGCTGCGACTCGAAGGTCTCGCTCTCTTCGTCGGAGCGCTCGTCGTCTACTTCGAACAGGGCTTCGGCTGGCTACCGCTCGTCGTCCTCTTCCTCGCTCCGGATCTCTCCTTCGCCGGCTACCTGGCCGGACCGCGGGTCGGCGCGTGGTTCTACAACGCCCTGCACACGACCGTCGGGCCGATCGCCCTGGCCATCGTCGGTGTCCTGGCGGAGACGGACTGGTGCGTCCAGCTGGCGCTGATCTGGCTGGCGCACATCGGGGTCGACCGACTCCTCGGTTACGGCCTGAAGTATCCGACGGCATTCAAGGACACTCATCTGCAACGCGTCTAGGAGGCCCTCGTGAAGACGAATCGCTCGGTCCCTGACACCGCGGTCATCCCCGAGCTCCCGTATCCAGACGTGCGCGAGGCCGTCGACTGGCTGACGCGCGCATTCGGATTCCAGGAGCGCCTCCAGATCGGCGACCAC
>DASTYD010000156.1:0-4316 GCA_035765175.1 Gaiellaceae bacterium | reverse complement strand
CGCCCCCTCCCTCCTCCTCTAGGGTTTCGACGATGTTCGACCCCAAGGTCTTCAAGGCGTACGACATCCGTGGGATCCACCCCGGCGAGTTGGACGAGGAGGGCGCCCGCGCGATCGGTCGCGCCTACGTCGAGCAGTTCGAACCGAAACGGATCGCCGTGGGGCGGGACATGCGCGCTTCCTCGCCGTCGATGGCGAAGGCGACGATCGAAGGCGCGGCCGCCGCCGGGGCCGACGTCGTGGACATCGGGCTCGTGGGCACGGAGATGCTCTATTTCGCGGTCGGGCACCTCGAGCTGGACGGCGGAATCATGGTGACCGCCTCGCACAACCCGAAGGAGTACACGGGCATGAAGGTCGTCCGCCGCGGCGCGATGCCCGTCGGCGGCGACTCCGGCCTGCTGGACATCCGTGACCGGGCCATGTCCGCTTCGGACTCGTCAGAGGGTCAGACACCCGGACAGGTCCGGGAAGAAGACGTCTTTCCGGGCTTCGTCGAGAGGGTCCTGTCCTTCGTGGACCCGGCAGCCATCGAACGGCGGCGCGTCGTGATCGACGCGGCGAACGGCATGGGCGGGGTGATGCTGCCGCAGGTGCTCGAGCGGATCCCGATCGACCCGGTGCCCTACTTCTTCGAGCCAGACGGCACCTTCCCCAACCACGAGCCGAACCCGCTCCTCCCGGAAAACCGTGAGTTCGTGATCGGCAAGGTGCTGGAGGACAAGGCGGACCTCGGCGCGGCGTTCGACGGCGACGCCGACCGCTGCTTCTTCATCGACGACACGGGCGAGTTCGTTCCAGGCGACTTCGTGACGGCGCTCCTCGCCGAGTCGATGCTCGAGAAGTACCCGGGCGCGAAGATCATCTACGACGTCCGCGCGAGCTGGGCCGTGCCGGAGACGATCGAGCGCGCCGGCGGCGTCCCGCTCGTCAACCGCGTCGGCCACGCGTTCATCAAGCAGCGGATGCGCGAGGAGGACGCGGCCTTCGCGGGCGAGGTCTCGGGCCACTACTACTTCCGCGACTTCTTCCAGGCCGACTCCGGGGTCATCCCGTTCCTGCTCATGCTCGAGTTGATCTCCAAGCGCGGGCGGCCGCTCTCGGAGCTCCTCAGGCCCTATCGGGAGCGCTACTTCCTGACCGGCGAGATCAACGTGCCCGTGGCGGACGTGGCCCTGAAGATCCAGGAGATCAAAGAGCGGCTCGGCGGCGAAGGCCGGGTCTCGCACCTCGACGGCATCTCGATCGAGGCCGAGGAGTGGCATCTGAACGTGCGCCCCTCGAACACCGAGCCGCTCCTGCGGTTGAACCTCGAAGCACGCTCCCGTGGGCTCATGGAGCAGAAGCGCGACGAGGTGCTCGAAGTCCTCAGGTGACGGCTACTCTGAAGCCATGAGGGGTCTCGCGATCCTCCTGGCTGCCGTCGCGTCGCTGATGACGGCTGCGCCCGCCCTGGCGAAGGAGCCGAAGATCAGCCCGTCCGATCGCGCCGCGATCGACGCGACGCTCGACGTCTTCGTCAACCACGCCGTCAAGCGAAAGGACATCGCCAAGTCCTACGACGTCGTCACGCCCGAGCTACGGGGCGGGATGACGAGAGCCCAGTGGGCCAATGGCTCGATTCCCGTCTACCCGTACCCGGCCGCGGGGAAGCAGTTCCACAAGTGGACGATCCAGTACCGCACGAAGGACGAGGTCGCGATCGAGCTGATCTTGGCGCCGAGGGCCCGTTACAAGAAGAAGCTGGGGCAGTTCCTCTTCCACGTCTACCTCCAGCCGCGGAACGGGAAGTGGCTCGTGGACTCGTTCATGCCGGGTGCGACGTTCGCTCCGGAGGGCAAGGCGCCGGTCGTGCAGGCCGCGGCTGACTTCCAGGCCAGCCCCGGCGGCCAGACCTACAACCGAAACACGGGCAAACGAGAGCACGTCCCGGTTCAGATCAGCGCCAACTTCATCTGGATCCCGTTCGCCGCCCTCGGGCTCCTGCTGGCCGGGCTCGCAGCCTGGGGCGTCACGCAGTGGTTCCGCGCCCGCCGGGTCGATCTTCCACGCGCCGTGCCGCCGGCGCCGCTTAGCATCCCCGCGGATGGCACTCGAGCTCGGCCGCGTCACCGACCGTAAGCCCCCGTTCAAGTTCAGCTCCCTCGACCGGGTCGGCTTCTCCGACACGGACGCGCAGGGCATCGTCTACTACGGCCGCTACCTGCCCTACTTCGATGCGGCCCGCGTCGAGTACCACCGTCATCTGGACCTGCTCAAGCTGGACCTGGGCGGGGAGCTCGTCATGCGCGCCGCGAACGTCGAGTACCACGCGCCTGCCCGGTTCGACGACCTGCTCGAGGTCTTCATCAGGGTCGCGCGGATCGGGAGGACGAGCGTGACGTACGAGATGGCGGCCTACCGCGTCGACGACGACGTGCTGATGGTGACAGCGACCCAGACGCTCGTCCTCGTCGATCTCGGGGAGCGGAAGGCCTGTCCGATCTCGGACGACGTACGCGAGCGAGTCCGCGCCTTCGAAAGCGACGACGTCGAGCTCTAGGCCCTACCCGGCCCCGACGACGTCGCCGGCCACACGCCTGAGGAACCGTGCATCGGCCGGCGCGAGCCCGCCGTTGTAGGAGCTACGCACGGGATTCCGCCCCGTGAGCACTGCGTAGAAGACACAGGCCGCGAGGTATGAGCCCCCGAGGCTTGGATGATGTCCGTCGCTCTCGAGGAGCTGCAGGTCGGGTCGGCGCCAGTGAGCTTCGCCGAGCGCGGAGGCAACAGGCGCCACCGGCACCGAGAGCAACGACCCAAGATCGTCCTCGTACCTCCTGTACCACGTCATGTAGAGAAGCGTGCGGCCCCCGTAAGCCTCGATCGGGCGCTGGAGCTCCTGTGCGTACGGGACCGTCTGGTACCGGAGCCAGTCCGCGGACTCGCTTGCTCGGCCGGTCTGCTCTTGGAGGACCAAGGCGTCCCACCGAACGCTCTGGATCAGCTGCGCGAGCCGGTCGTCCGCCGCCGCTTCCTCGAGCGTCCAGCCCGGTCTCGTGTAGGAGACGGCGAACAGCGGCTCAGCCCCTGCGTCGCCGGTCGCCAGCCTCTCCACCATCTGCGGCATCCCGTGGTAGTAGGTCATGCTGTTCCCGACGAAGAGGACGCGCACCCCGGGTCGGTCGCTGCGCGCACCCGCGAGCTCGCCCTCGAGCACCGGCGGGAACGGGTTCGGCAGGACCCCTGCCTGGACGAAGCCGACGTACAGCGAGACGCCGGCGACGATTCCCGCCAGGACCACGATGAACGCCCGTCCAAGCCGAAGGGCCCGACCCATGAACCGCCTATCGGCAGGTAGGTGGCGCGCTTGACGAGGGTCGCCGGGGGAGCGGGACGCCAAGCCTGGGAGTGAAGGCCGGCGGCGGCCCGGCAATCCGTCCTCTGAGATACCGGGCGCCGCAGGCGAACCCTCTCCCCCGTCCTCTCGTTGTAGGTCGTGCGGCCCGGATCGTCTATCCCTCGTCCGAGCTACCCCGCCCGTTCGAGGGATGATCCCTCGAACGAGTGATTTCCGGCCATGTCTGGTGTCAGACGCTGGACATGGCTGCAACAGACAGACGCGCCGGGCGGAGCGAGCCATTTTCGGCTCGCTGCGCTTGCTTTTCCCGCGTGCTGAGGCGCGCGGGAAAAGGATAGGTTCCGCGCGTGCGCGTCCACATCATCAGCGACATGGAGGGCGTCTCGGGCATCGCTCGCAGGGAGCAGACGAATGCCGGCATGTCGATGTTCGAGGAGGGTCGGAAGCTGTACACGGAGGACATCAACGCGGCCGTCCGCGGCGCGAAGGCCGCCGGGGCAACCGAGATCGTCGTCGTCGACTGCCACGGCGCGGGCGAAGGCTTCACGTTCAACTCGCTGATCGCCGACGACCTCGACCCCGCCTGCGAGTTCGTCGTCCAGGAGGAATGGACCGGCTACACCGAGTTCCTCGAGCAGGGCTGCGACGCCGCACTCTTAGTCGGCATGCACGCGATGGCCGGGACGCGTGAAGGCGTCCTGAACCACACCGTCTCGGGACGCGAGTGGCAGAACCTCTGGTTCAACGGGACGCGCGTCGGCGAGGCGGGCATCAACGCCGCCCTCTGCGGCAACTGGGGCTGCCCGGTCCTGCTCGTGACCGGCGATGACGCCGCCTGCGGGGAAGCGACGGAGCTCCTCGGCGACGGGCTGACGACGGTCTCGGTCAAGAAGGGCCTCGGCCAGATGAGCGCGCGCATGCTCGTCCCCTCACGCGCGCGCGAGCTGATCGAGGAGGGCGCGAAGAAGGCGCTCTC
>DASTYD010000155.1:0-6229 GCA_035765175.1 Gaiellaceae bacterium | reverse complement strand
TCGACGGTGACGGTTCCGCCGTTCGGCGAGAACTTCACCGCGTTGTCGAGCAGATTCGTGAGGATCTGCCCGAGCTTCTCCCGGTCCGCCGCTGCGGCCAACGGCTCCTCGGGGAGGTGGAGCACGAAGCGGTGCCCGTTCACGTCGGCCGCCTGCCGGACGTTCGTCACCACCTCGGAGACCACGTCGCGAAGGTCGGTGGGCACGAGCTCCACGTGGAGGTCGCCGGCCTCCAGCCTCGCGACGCTGAGCAGGGTGTCGACGATCGAGGTCAGCCGCTGCGCCTCGGAGGCGATGTACCGGAGGAACGTCTCCCGCTCGGCCTCGCCGAACAGGACGTCACGCCTCAGGAGCGTCTCCGCAAAGCCGTAGATCGACGTCAGCGGCGCTCGAAGCTGATGCGAGACGGTCGAGACGAAGTCGGACTTCATCTGCTCGACGATCCGCTCGGACGAGACGTCGCGGAAGGCGAAGATCCGGCCGGAGACGGCGCCGACGGGGTCGCGCATGACAGCCTCCGTCAGGGAGAGTGTCACCTCGTCGCCGCCGCGTTGGATCGCGATCAGGCGCTCGCCGGCCGAGCCCTCCTCGTCCGAGGCGAGCTCGCGCTGCAGCACCTCGAGCGGGGTCCGCCCCAGGGCGGCAGCGGCAGGGACACCCGTGATCGCCTCGGCGGCCTCGTTCCAGAGCACGACCGTCCCCTCACGGTCGACGGCGACGATCCCGTCGGCCACGTTCGAGAGGATCGCGTAGCTGCGTTCCCGCTCGATCGCCACGCGCTGGTAGAGCGCAGCGTTCGAGAGCACCGCCGAGGCGTTGCCTGCGAGCGCGGCGAGCGCCTCCACCTCTTCCTCGCGCCAGGTCCGTTGACGCTGCGAGTAGACGGCGAGCACTCCCTGGAGGCCCTGCTGAACGCCTAGGAGCGGCACTCCGACGTACGCGAGGTGACCCGCGGCGAGCAACCGGTCGTCGCCGAACAGCCGCGGATCCTCGCCCGCGTCCGCGAAGACGACCGCCGCCCTCGACTGGACCACATCACCGGCCGGACGGCTGGTCATCGGAAGCCGAGTTCCGACGACGGTCGGCGCCGCGGTTCCTCCGACCGCGTTCACGACGAGCTCCGCCCCGTCGACGAGCTGGATCACGCACGCATCGGCGCCGAGCAGCGCCGGCGCCTGCTCAGCCACTTCGGCAAGAATCGCCGCCGGATCGAGCTCGGTCGCCAGGAGGCTGCCCATGCGGGCGAGCTGCTGTGAGAGCGCGCGCGACGTGCGCTCGCTCTCGTAGAGCTCGCTCCGCTCGAGACCGCCGCGGGCCGCGCCTGCGAGCCGCCGGCCGAGCTCGAGGTCGTCGTCCGAGAACGCGCGCTGCTCGACGAAGAACACGACGACAAGGCCTCCCTCCTCACGGCGCGGCGGGTCGACGGGAATCGCGAGCAGCGAGCGCACGCCCGCCAGGCGGCGCCAGTCCTCGCCGAAACGCTCGTCGTCGTCGAGCGAAGATGCGGACAGCATCCTGCGCTCGCGAGCGACCGTCTCCAGCACCGCAGCCGACTCCGGAGCTCCTTCGGCAAGCGACGCCGCCAGCTCGTCGGGAAGCCGGTAGGACGCGGCGAGCTCCAGGCCTCGCGCGCCGGGCATCAACACGGCCGTGAACGACCCGCCGAGGGCCTCGTTCGCCGCGTGCGCCACCGCGTCGAGCGTCGCCGCGTGGGAGAGATGCTCGGCGAGAGCGGAGGCGATCCCGTAGAAGCCGCGCTGCACGCGTGCCTGCCGCACGCTCTGCTCGAAGCTCTCGGCATTGCGCACGGCGAGCGACGCGAGCCCGGCAAAGGTTTCGAGCAGGCTCGTTTCGAGCTTTCCGAACGTCCGCTTCGGGTCGCGGGTAGCGACGCCGAGCAGCCCGCGGCGCTCTCCGGACCAGGTCATCGGCGCGGAGATGGCGCCGGCGAAGCCCTCGTACGCCGGGTGTGGGAGAGGATCGGCGAAGCGGCCTTCCGCCTCGCTCCCGGGCGGGAGCTCGAACTCGACCAGCGCGGGGTCGAGGCCGTGGACAGCGGCACACCGAAGGACCGAGCGGTCGGCGTCGTAGAGGTAACAGTCGGCGCCGTCTGCATCGAGCAGCTTCGTCACCTCGACGACGAGCCGCTGGAGCACGGTCTCGAGGCGCAGCTCGCTCGTGACGACCTGTGCGGCCTTGAGCAGCGCCGTTTGCTGCTCGAGGCGCTCGGCGTTCTCCTTCAGCAGCCGAGTGGCGTGGATGGCGACACCGAGCTCCCTCGCCACGGCCTCCGCGACGAGGACGTCTCCCTCCGACCACTCCCCGGGCTCGGACCGGTGGAACCCGAACACACCGATCATCTCGTCGAACACGAGGACCGGTGTCGCGAGCAATGCCAGGGTGTCGAGGTCGAGGAGCGGCTGAACGCCGCCGAGCTCCGGATCCTCGAGGGCGGGCTCCTCGCGCACGTCCCCGACGGACACCGTTCGGCGCTCTCGCGCAGCAAGGTTCGTGCCGGCCAGCCGGTCGGCCGCCTCACCGATGGGGTCGAGCCCGTCGGTATGCCACTCCGCGGCGATGGGCATCGCGCCCTCCCGTTCGCCCAGGCGCAGGAAGCAGCGGTCGACGCCGACCGCGACACCGGTCTCCTCGACCGCCACGCGGAGGACGGCGTCGAGGTCGAGCTCCGAGCGGACCTTGCGGCCGATCGAGGCGATGAGCCGCTCCCGCTCGAGCGCCTCCGCGAGCGCGTCGGCGGAGCGCGTCCGGCCGAGTGCGAGCGCGGCCTCGGCCGCGAGGGCTTGCAGGAGCGAGAGCTCGTCTCCGCTGAACACCTTCGGGGCTTGGGTCGTCGCAACCACGAGCACCGCAGGCACGCTCTCTCCTGACACCAGCGGAACGAAGACGGCGCTCTTCGCTCCGACTTTCTCGGCGAGACGCGGATTGATCCGCTGCGAGCCGGCGACGTCGTAGACAACCACCGGCCCGCCTTCGAAGACCGCGCTCGCGATCCCCGAGGGCTCGCGCTCGAGGTCGAGCGTCACCTCGGCCCACCAGGAGGTGTCCGCTCCAGGCGCCAACGCCTGGAGCCCGCGCGCGTGCTCACCGTCCTCGCTGACGAGCGCGACGGCGGCGAAATCGACTTCGAGGAGCGAGAGGCACGCCTCGAGCAGCGTCCTCGCGACGTCGGCCTGGTCGCCCGCGCGAGCGAGCGCGCTCGAAAGGGAAGCGATCTCGCTCAGCTGCGGGTCGAGGCCCGAAATCGGCTCGCCCGGCTCGCCCGCGGGTGCCGGCGCAGGGTCGTCGGCCCGACTACGTCGTCGAAAGAGCATCAGCCGGCAGTCCAGGGGTTCACTGGGCCCATGGATGATAGGCCTCCGTCGAAGCCCTCGTCCAGACTCACACAGCCCTGATCGAGGAACCGCTATACATCTTTGAAAGATGGGTCGCCCGGCCTATTCACATTGAGGGCGAGGCGGGTTACGTTGCCCGCACTGGGCGATGCGAACCGCGGTCGTGCGTACCTGGCCACGAAGACCGCGGTGAGCAATCTGGGAGGCCCGCCGCACTGACCCCCCGAGCGGCGGGCTTTCCTGTTTTTAGTCCGCCGAAAGTGCTGCGCACTTTCGGCGGCGTACCGGCCCAAGCTCTGAGGGACTGCTCGCTACGATGACCCGCGATGGTTAAGCGCGTTCTTCTCGCATCTCCGCGCGGGTACTGCGCAGGCGTCGAGCGTGCCGTCGACACCGTGGAGAAGCTTCTCGACCTGCACGGGCCGCCCGTGTACGTTCGCAAGCAGATCGTCCACAACGCTCACGTCGTCCGCGACCTCGAGGCTCGCGGGGCGATCTTCGTCGAGGACGAGCGAGACGTTCCCGAGGGCCGCACGGTAGTCCTTTCGGCCCATGGGGTTGCGCCGTCGGTCTACGCGAACGCCCGTGCGCGGGGACTGAACACGATCGACGCGACCTGCCCGCTCGTGACCAAGGTGCACGTCCAGGCGCGCCGGTATGCGGCCGACGGCTACACGGTCCTCCTCATCGGACACGCCGGCCACGAAGAGGTCGTCGGGACGATGGGCGAGGCACCCGAGTCGACGATCCTCGTCCAGTCGCTCGAGGACGCGGAGGCGCTCGAGCTCCCGGCGGACGCGAGGGTCGCCTACATCACACAGACGACGCTCTCGGTGGACGAGACCGGTGAGATCATCACCGCGCTCCGCCGGCGCTTCCCCGAGATCCGGGCGCCGAAGAAAGAGGACATCTGCTACGCGACCTCCAACCGCCAGTGGGCCGTGAAGGACCTGCTCGACGAGGTCGACCTGCTGCTCGTGATCGGCTCACGGAACTCGTCGAACTCGAACCGGCTCGTCGAGGTCGCCCGAGCCCACGGAGTCGACGCGCAGCTGATCGACGACGAGACCGACATCGACGAGGCCTGGCTCGACGGGGCCGAGACGGTCGGGCTCACCTCCGGCGCGTCGGCGCCGGAGAAGCTCGTCGACCGCGTCTGCGACTGGTTCCGGGCGCGCGGCGTCGACGACATTTCCGCGCACCGGCTCGTCGATGAGGACGTGGAGTTCAGGTTGCCGGTCGAGCTCCGACGCGAGCTCGCGCTCGCCGAGGCCCAGGCCTAGCGGCGATCAGGCGAACGAGAACAGCAGCGGGAGGATGACGACGACCGTGGCCGCCCAGACGGCGAACACGGGAAGGTAACCGGTCTGCCAGCGCTCGAGCCGGTGGAGAGTGCTGCGTCGCATGAGGAATCGGGCGGAAAGCACGGCAGCGCCGGCGAGGTTCACGAGGAGCACGAGGTTGAGGCCGAGCGCCGCCGTCCGGTTCGGCGTGAACCCGAGGTCGCCGATGCGAGCGATCATGGCGCCGACCACCATCAGGTCGAGCACGAGGGCGCTGACGACTGCGACCAGCTGGATGCGGTCCATCCAGTCGGGCGACGTCGACGGCTCGCGCGCGGACATGCCGTAGAGGACGAGGCCGAGGACGACGACCAAGAGGGCGTCGAACACGCTCAGGAGGTCCCGATCGAACGCGCCACCAAGTCCGGTCGCGGCGTAGACGACGGCGGCGCACACCAGCATCACCGCGAACAGCGGGGTAAAGAGCATCGTGAGCACGGGCGCCATGTTCTCGACGACCCGTTGCTTCGACTCGACGAGCCACGCGGCGACGATGACGGCACCCGCCGCTCCCGACGGAATCACCCACACGGCGATTCGGTCGACGTCCACCCCCGTGGGCTCGAGGATCCCGGCCGTCAAGCCCATCAGCACCACGCCACCGAGGGCGATCAGAACGTAGTAGATGAACCATTCCCCCGTGAAGCGGACGAAGTCCATCCGCCGCTCGTGCAACCGAAGCGTGCCGCCCATGTACGGGTAGGCGACCGCGAACCACAGGACGACCGGGAGATGGAGCGCCGCGAGCGCCTCGGTGGTCGAGTCCGTATCCCACGGGTAGAGATTGATCACAAGCGCGGCCAGTACGAACGGCACCGCCGTCAGCACCGTTTGCCGTCTGCCGAGCTGCCGTCGCCGGACGAAGTACGCCGCCAGGAGCGGCAGCACGAACAGCGTGATGTTCCGAGGAAGCCAACCGGGCTCCTCATCCGGGAAGTGGGCGGCGAGGCGCGCAACCTGGACAGCGACAGCCGCAGTTACGGCGAAGACCAATGGCTCGACGAAGCTGCCGGTTACGCGTGCGGGCTCGTCGTCACCAGCCAGCACGAGCTGCTTCCAGAGTCGGCCGCTGTGCTCGCGCGCGAACTCACGCGAGAGTGCGTCGAGGCTCCCCATCCGCTTGACGGCCACCAGGAACGCCTCGTCCGGTGCAAGCCCGGCAGCGTTCAACTCGGTGATCTGGTGGCGAAGATGATCCTCGAGCTCGTCGACGTCGCGGCCGTTGACGCCCGCGGCGTTCGTGACGTATGCCTTCCACTCGGCGATCTGCGATTCGACGCCCTCCATGCTCACGCCTCGGGGGCGGCCGTCAGCAGCATCCCGGAGCCCGGCCAGACGTCATGCAGTGCACGCGCCACGGTGAGCCATTGCCGCTGCTGGTCGGCGAGCGCTGCTCGTCCGCCGTCGGTGATCAAGTAGTACTTCCGACGACGCCCTTCCGGTGACGTTCGCCACTCCGTCGTGACGAATCCCAGCCGCCGGAGGCGATGCAGGAGCGGGTAGAGCATCCCGTCGGTCCATTCGAGTTCGCCC
>DASTYD010000154.1:0-2000 GCA_035765175.1 Gaiellaceae bacterium | reverse complement strand
CTCGGCGCCGCGCATCGCCCGGCGCGTGCGCTGCTCCTTCTCACGCGGCGTCAAGTCGAGCTCCTCGTTCTCGGCCTGCGCCCGCTCCTTCGCCTCGTCCGCGCGCTCCGCCGCGATCCCCATCACGACGTCGGCCGCATCGTGCGGCTCGAACCCCGGATCCCTGTAGACGGCCCGCGCCACCTCGAGCACGGCCTCGCGCCGGCGTGCAGCCTGCGGATCGAGGAGCCGGTCGACCCGGTCGAGCCGGCCGCGGGCGACCCGGGCCAGGGCCGTCGTCTGGTTCTCGGACAACTCCGGCGCCCGGGCCGCGATCTCGGCCCGCACCGTGGTCTCGGCCAGCCGCCGGAACGGAACGAGCTGGCAGCGCGAGCGAATCGTCTCCGGAAGCGGCCCGAGGTCGTCGGCCACGAGCACGGCGACGGCGTACGGCGGCGGCTCCTCGAGGTCCTTGAGCAGCGCGTCCGCCGCCTCGTCGTTCAGCGTGTGCGCGCCGAAGACGAGGTAGACCCGCCGGTCGGCCTCGAACGGCCGCATGTGCAGGTCGTGCCGCAGCTCGCGGATCGCGTCGATCCTGATCTGGTCGCCGAGCGGCTCGAGCACGTAGAGGTCGGGATGGGCACGGCGTTCGACCCGGCCCGAGTCGCCGAGCAGCTCGCCCGCGAATCCGAGCGCGGCGCGGCGCTTCCCGACTCCCGGCGGCCCGTGGAAGAGGTACGCGTGCGCAGGCCCCTCAGCGAGCGCGGCGTCGAGCAGTCGGCGGGCCTCGGCCTGCTCAGGAAAGCCCTGGAAGCTTGTCACGCACCTCCTTCGCCACCTCGTCGACGGGCCGGGATGCTTCGATCGTGACGATGCGCCCGGCGAAGATCGAGCCTAGCTCTCGGTAGGCCTTGTCGACCGCACGGAGGAAATCCTCGCCCTCGCGCTCGATCCGGTCGGCCGGCGGGCCGGAGCGCTTCCGCGCCTCGTCGGGGTCGAGCAGGAGCAGGAACGTCATGTCCGGGAGGATCCCGCGGATCGCGTCGATGTTCAGCGCCAGCACGCGGTCGACGCCGAGCCCGCGCGCGAGCCCCTGGTAGGCGAGCGACGAGTCGAGGTACCGATCGCAGACGACGTCCTTCCCGCGCTCGAGCGCCGGCCTGATCACCTCGGCCACGAGCTCGGCACGCGCCGCTGCGAAGAGCGCCGCCTCGGCCCAGGGCGAGATCTCGGTCCCGCCGAGCACGAGCTCGCGGACTTTCTCGCCGAGCTCCGTACCCCCAGGCTCGCGCGTGGCGACGACATCCCGCCCCGCTTGCTGAAGGTACTCACGCAGGAGCTCGGTCTGAGTCGTCGTCCCGGAGCCGTCCAAGCCCTCGAACGTCACGAACACGGCGAGAGGCTCTTCTGATCTGTGTGAGTCGCCGCCGCCAAGTCGGCGCCTAGGATACGAGCGTGGCGGTGCTCGTCACCGGAGGAGCGGGCTTCATCGGCTCGCATGTCGTGGAGGCGCTCGCCGCCCGCGACGAGGACGTCGTGGTCATCGACAACCTGTCTTCCGGGAAGCGCGGGAACCTCCCGGACGACGTCGAGCTCGTCGAGGGAGACATCAGGGACGGGCTCGGCGACCTCTTCGCCCGAGTCAAGCCGAGGGTTTGCTTCCACCTCGCCGCGCAGATCGACGTCCGCGTCTCGGTCGCACAGCCCGACTACGACGCAGACGTCAACGTCCTCGGCACCGTCAGGGTGCTCGAGGCGGCGCGCGAGCAGGGCACGAAGGTCGTGTTCAGCTCCACCGGCGGCGCGATCTACGGCGAGTGCGAGGCGCCGGCGGCCGAGGACGCGCCGCGCCGGCCGATCGCGCCGTACGGGACGTCGAAGCTCGCGGCCGAGGAGTACCTCGCGACCTACAACCGTCTCTACGGGACGGGCCACGTCTCGCTCCGCTACGGCAACGTCTACGGGCCGAGGCAGGACCCGCACGGCGAGGCGGGCGTCGTCGCGATCTTCTTCAACGCACT
>DASTYD010000153.1:0-9898 GCA_035765175.1 Gaiellaceae bacterium | reverse complement strand
GGCTTCGGCGGGTTCGAGTCGACCAGCACGGCCACGACGAGCAGGATGGCGACCGCGACTGCGCTCTCGCCCAGCAGGCTCCGCGAGACGGCGGTCGACCCGGTTCCGCGACCTCGCTCGAGCGCGGGCCTGACCACGAAGTGGTGCACCGCGCCCCACGAGAGCGCAACGACGACGAGCCCGCTCTTCAGGAGCAGCACGCGTCCGTAGTGCTCGTTCCAGAGGTCCGATGCCTGCGGCAGTCGCAGGTACGCCAGGTACGCGCCAGCGAGCACCATCACGCCCACGAGCCCCGCGGCGAGCTTCGAGAAGCGAAGAAACGCCTCGCGGCGGAGGTGGGGCGCCGCCGGCCAGACGACGACGGCGAGCTGGACGAGCCCTCCCACCCAGATGCAGGCGGCCGAGAGGTGCACCCAGTCCGCGAGCTCGGAGTGCCACGTCGAGCCCGCCTCGACGGCCGAGTGCCCCGACAGGGAGAGCCCCGAGCAGAGCACGAGACCGCACGCGAGACCCGGCCAGAGCAGGACGGGCCGATCGACGAGCCAGGCCATGAACACGATCGCCGCGACGAGCGCGAAGCCAAGCGTCATCGCGATGAACGCCGTGCCGAACCGCGTTCCCTGCGCGAGCGGCGAAAGATCCCCGTACACGAGCCGCCCCAGCGGCAACTGGAACGCGTCCCGTGCTCGCAGGAGGAAGCCGACGATCCCGAGCTCGATGCAGGCGACCACGCCGATCCCGACGACCCAGTAGAAGCGCCGCTCGAGCGCCGGAGTCGCTCGCTCCCCGAGCACGAGCAGCCGGAACGCGATGCCGCCGACGAGGAGGGCCAGACCGACGAAGAAGCCCCACTTGACGATGTGCCCGCTCGTCGTGATTCCCCCGGCGCCGTACGCCTCCGTCGGGGGCGGGGGAACGACCCGCACGCCGAACGTGTAGACGCCCGAGAGCACGTGCCCCTCGTTCGACGTCACATGCCAGCGAACGGTGTAGGCGCCCTTGGGCAGCCGACGCAGAGGCACCGTCGCGATCCGTCCGTCCGCGATCGTGTGCGACGGGCCTGCGGTGACCGCCCGACCGGTGGAGCTTCGGACGTCGATGGCGTTCTCGAACACGTCGACGCTCTGGTCGAAGCGGAGCGAGACGGCGCGAGGGGACTTCTGTAGCTTCGACCCGTACGTCGGCGTGCGCTCGAGCAAGTTCGCGTGCGCGAAGGCGGAGGCAGGCAGCAGGAGAGCGAGGAGGAAGACGGCCGCGAACGCCCTCGCCCTCATCGCGCTCCTGCGAGCGGCGAGAGGTGACCGAAGATCGGCGCCACGTTCCGGTCGCAGAAGAGGAGCGCCGCGAACGCGAAGAAGACCAGCGCGAAGCCCGCGTTGAAGACGGGCGACCGCGGCCGAAAGACGCGACCGGTCGTGATCAGCGCGCCGACGAGGGCGGTCCAGCCGAGTGCGTGGTGGAGGAACGCCGCACGCGAGAAGAGCCAGGGATTCGTCTCGTGGATGAGGAACGCAGCGCCGGAGACCGCGAGCGCGAACGGCACCGTCAGGTCCCACACGGGGCTCCGGATCTTTCCTCGCACGAGCGCGAGCTGCGCGGCGCCGGCGACCATCATCGCCTGGGCCCAGACGCCGTGGGCGAGCATGTGGATCGCCGAGCTCGTGAAGAAGACCATTACGGGCCACATGAAGATCCCCATCAGGAACGCCACGCCCGGCCACAGGTAGGCGCGCCAGCTCCGGCGGCGCCAGACCTCCCTGCCGACGATCGTCTCCGCGAGCAGGCAGAGCCCGAGGAAGAGGAAGCCGACGGCGAACATCCAGTGGACGACTTCCGGAGGAGGGTTCACCGCTTCCGGCCCTCGACTTCCTCGAGATCGGCGAGCAGGCCCGGCACGACCCAGAAGTGGAAGACGGCGCCGGCGAGGATGACGAGCAGCGGCGGCTGCACAGCGAGGTACCAGAACGAGTGCCCGTCCGGGTCGAGCAGGGTGATTCGGTAGGGCTGGACCAGCGCCCAGATCAGGCCGGCGAGGGCAGTCAGCGGGCCGAGTGCGGTAACGGCTGTGTGCCGCCGGGATTGCTTCGTCCTCGCCTCAGCCCGTTCGCGGACGAGCTCCGCGTCCATCCCTCACCTCCCGGCGTGATTGTACGAAGATCGGTCCAGGCCGCGGAAAGCGTCCGCTCTGCCCTCGCCCGCGAGGAAGCGGAGGAAGAAATACGTGCCCGCGGCAAAGAGGACGGCGGCCTGTTCGAGCGCCATCGCGGTGCCGCCGAGCTGCTGGTCGGTCAACGGGGAGAGCCCCCAGAGGCGGTGCGGCGCCTCGACGTAGAAGTCGTAGACGGCGCGCGGGATCAACGCGAGGAGGAGCCCGAGCGGGCTCGCGACGACGAACGCGAGGAAGAGGTAGATGGCGCGCGCGCCCGCGGTGACGTGGTGTGGCTCGTCGTGGAGCACCGGCCACCAGAAGAGAAGGCCGGTCACGAAGTAGCTCAGGTGCTCGAGGTGGAGGAGGGTCTGCGGGTGCCGCAGGGCCGCGTCGTAGATCGTCGGTACATGCCAGACGAAGTACGTGCCGGCCCAGAGCGGGAGCGCGACGAAGGGATGCGTGAGGAGCCTCGGGACGGGGAGATTCGACGGCAGGCCGAGGACGCAGAGCGCCGGGGCCCACTCGGCCAGGACGACGTTCTGAAGCAGGTGGATCGAGAGGAGGTAGTGGACCGCGATCGTGTGCAGCGGGGTGACGAAGACCGCCAGGATCAGCGCCAGGCCGGCTGCGAAGCAGACGATTCGCCAGCGGGGAACGCGGTAGCGGCGCGCGACGAATGCGTAGGCGAGCGCGAGGGCCGGGACGAGGACGAGCGCCTCGAAGTCGAGCGGCCACGCGTATGGGTCGTGCATGCGCAGGACGCTACGCTAAGGCCTCTCCCGCGGGCGTAGCTCAATGGTAGAGCCCCAGCCTTCCAAGCTGGTTATGCGGGTTCGATCCCCGCCGCCCGCTTCGCCGACGACGAGCTTGGACGTCCGACGCGGCCGCAATCCTCCGGCGCAGTGGAGGAGCGCGTTGTCCGCTTTCGGCCCACGACGATCCTTGCGCTGCTCGGGATCACGATCGGGATCTTTCTCGTGCTCGAGCTCGTCTGGATCGCGCGCCAGGTTCTCACCTGGGTTCTGATCGCGATCTTCCTCGCGCTCGCGATGAACCCCGCCGTGAACTGGTTCCAGAACCACGGGATTCCCCGCCGAGGACTGGCCACCGGGCTCACGGCCGTCCTCGTGCTCGCAGGATTCGCGCTCCTCGGGCTCCTCTTCATCCCGACGCTCGTCGGCGAGGTCAACGGGTTCGCGCAGGCACTCCCGGATTACGTCGACGACATCACGCACCGCCGCGGGCGACTCGGGTTCCTCGAGTCGAAGTACCACGTGACCCAGCGCGTTCGAGACGCCGTCGAGGAGGGCGGAGCGTCTCGCGTTCTCGGGCTGACGGGTACCGCAGTCGCGATCACGAAGGGAATCATCACGGCGATCGTCGCGATCGTGACGATCATGTTCATGACCGTCTTCATGCTGCTCGAAGGGCCCGCGTGGGTGGAGCGCTTCTTCGCGCTTCTTCCGGAACGGTCACGGGACCGATGGCGCGACGTCGGTGATCAGATCTACCGAACCGTCGGCGGCTATGTGACCGGCAACCTCTTCATCAGCGTCATCGCAGGAATCACGTCGACGCTGACGCTGCTCGCGCTCCGGGTTCCCTATGCGGTTGCCCTCGGCTTGCTCGTCGCGATCCTCGATCTCATCCCGTTGGCCGGGGCGACGATCGCAGCGATCATCGTCTGCTCGATCGGGTTCCTGCACAGCCTGGCCGCCGGGATCATCCTGATCATCTTCTTCATCGTCTACCAGCAGATCGAGAACCACCTGCTGCAGCCGCTCGTGTACAGCCGAACGGTGCGGCTCTCTCCGCTCGCGATCCTGATCTCGGTGCTCGTCGGGGCCGAGATCGCGGGAGTGCTGGGGGCCCTCGCGGCGATTCCGGTTGCGGGGACGATCCAGGTCCTGATCCGGGCGTGGCTGGAGGAGCGGCGCACGCGCCGCACCGCTCCGGCGACGATCTGAAGATCACCCTTTTGGGTGACAGCCGACGGCTCGAGGCGCCGATGCCAGTGACATGCGCACGCTCGCTGCGCTCGGCGCGTTCCTGGTGCTCGTGCTCGCTTCGAGCCCGGAAGCGCTGGGACGTCCCGGAAAGCCCGCGCGGATCCAGCAGGGCCACGTCACGCCGCTGCAGACACCGCAGCAGCACGCCGCGGCTCTCTACCGCAAGCACGCCGTCGTTCCGGCGCTTCGGGCTCGACCGTCGGGCGCGAGGCGCCTGCTCAGCACGCTCGAGCTCGACATCGTCGCGCGGATCAACGCCCAGCGAACGACGCGCGGCCTGCGCCCACTCCGTGTGTCGCGCGGACTGACTGCCGCCGCGGGCTACCACACCCGGCAGATGGGCCTGGTCGGCTTCTTCGAGCACGAGTCGGCCAACGGCGCGCCGTTCTGGCGGAGGATCGAGCGCTTCTACCCCGCCGGCCGCGGCTACTGGTCGGTGGGGGAGAACCTCTTCTGGGAGTCACCCGACACGAGCGCCGCCAGCGCCGTGCGCGAATGGCTGCAGAGCGCGCCGCATCGGCAGAACATCCTCGCCCGAGAGTGGCGTGACGTCGGGATCTCCGCGGAGCACTTCGCCACGGCTCCGGGCACGTTCGGCGGCCGGTCGGTGACGATCGTGACCGCCGATTTCGGCGTCAGGCGCTGACGCGCCTGCCGGCGCGTGGCGCCGCTGTACGAAAGCAGCCCCTTTTGAGGCGCTCCACGATCGCGCTATAAACAGGGCGGCGTAGCGAACGTCACCGACGAGTAGGGGCGCATGTTCTCCACCGCTGTCATTGCGGCAGCCGGCATCCTGCTACTCGTCGGCACGATCGTCCCCGGTGTTCGCCTCTGGTGGCCTCAGCACCGCGATCCGGTGAGCCGGTCGGACCTGGGAGTCGCGCTGATGACGGGCGCTCTCATCGCCTTCGCCGTTCTTGCGGTCCAGGTCCTGATCCAGATCCGGTCACAGCGCGACGCGAACACGCGCGAGGATCAGGCGGACCGGGCGGCGCTCCTTCTCCAGCTCGGGCGTTCCGCGAATCTCTCCGACCTCGATCTCCAAGGGAAGGACCTCTCGAACGCCTACCTGAAGGGAAAGGACTTGAGCGGCGCGAACCTCAGCGGAGCTTCGATGGTGAACGCGTCGCTCCAGGATTCGAAGCTCGTCGGAGCGAACCTCAGCGACGCGAGCCTCGAGCGGGCGCAGCTTCAGCGCGCAGACCTGCGTTACGCCGCCCTCGGCCGAGCGAGCCTCGTCCGAGTCAAACTCACCGGCGGCAATCTCGATGCCGCGACGCTCACACCGGACGTCGATCTCACGCGAGCGGATCTCTCGAATGCCTCCGCTCGCGCCGATCTTCGCAAGGCCGTCTTTGCCTACGCCAACCTGGTTGGGGCGCGACTGGATCGCGCCAATCTCCAGGAAGCCGATTTCACTGGCGCCGAGATGCAGTTCGTGGATCTCCGTGGCGCAGACCTGAGGGGAGCGAACCTCCTGAGGGCCTCGGACCTCGATCAGGCAAGAGACCTCTCCCTGGCGAGGTTCGACCGCCGCACGCGGTGGCCGCCGACGTTCTACTGGCCGCCTCAGACGAGCGTTCGCCCACGCTGTCGAGAGCCCATTTGCATCCTTAGAGACAGCCCGGCGGAGCTGCACGAGCTGCCGCCGGGACTGATCGCGATCCGCGAGAGGCTCGAGCGAGCAGCGAACGACGGCGAGTGTCTTCCGGGCTGGGTGGTGGAGGATCGGCCAGACCGGATCGAGGCGTACGCGCCACGCCACCGTGCGACCTTCTCCGTCTTGACCCGAAATCTCCCCGGGACCCCTCCGAGGATTTGGGCTCAGGAGTCGATCCTCTCGAATGTCGAGCCGATCCCATCGGTCACTGTGGGGGGCCCGCCCAAGAGGATCTACGCCGTTCGCGCGGCAGATCTCGAGAGCTCGCAACCGTACAGAGCGGTCCACGTCTGGTTCTTTCGCGGCCCCGCCCAGGGGTTCCATGCGTGGGCCGAAGCGCCGCCGATGATTTTCGCGCTCTTCGAGCGTGACTTCACTAAACTCTTCGGAGCCGTGGGTGTAGAGGGTGGTCTCTTCCCCTGGCTGCGGGGTGGGGAGCTCAAATGCCGATCTTGAGGCTCTCGATGGCATGCCTGTCGGCGCTGACGTTCCTCGGAACGAGTCACGCCCTCGCCGGCGGGCCGATTCCAGGTCCCGGCAAGGCCTCCAAGCCGGCCGGGGCACGGCTGAGCGTGACGATCTGCGCCGGGGGCGTGCAGCCGGGGCTGTGCGGCCCGAAGGCGTTTGCGCGGGGTCAGCTCAGCAACAGTTTCCCGGCGATCGCGAAGCAGGCCGGCACCATCAGCGCTCCGCGCCCTCTGAACATCAAATGCCCCGGAATCTGCGAGGCGGCGGCCGCGCGCCCGGTCAAGGTGACGATCAGGGCCTGGCCGAGGAGGGATGGGTACCACGAGTTCGACCACTGGGAAGGTGCCTGCATGGGCACCGTGCCGACGTGCACGGTTCGCATCCGGGGGGAAGTGACCGTCAAGGCGGTCTTCCGGTCGGACGTTTGATTGTCAGGCCCGAATCAGGGGCCGTAGAAGAGGTTGATCAGATCCTGATGTGAGCCGAGCGGAAACGCCTGGTTCCGTTGGAGCTCGAGGTCGGTGCACGCTTTCTGGTCGTTCAAGGGCGCCTGTGGCCCGAAGTAAACCCTTCCCATCGTCGTTTGTGCGATCTCGTCGATCACGCCGAAGGTCCTCTGGAACGTGTCGGCCGTTATCGCCGCGTCACACGCGATGCCGGCAAGGGTGTACACGGCGACGCGGACGAGCAGCCTGTTCGTCTGCTCGACCTTCTTGACGCGAGTTTCGAGCTTGCTCAGGCGCGCGTTCAGCCTGTTCAGCCTCCGATCGAGGGCGGCCGTGTTCGACGTCGGGGCCAGAGGCTTGGCGGTGGGCTTGGCGGTGGGCCCGGCGACGGATGCGGCCGTGCTCGCGAGCGCAACGACGGCGATGGTGCCCGCGATTGCTGCCTTCATGGGAACCCCTCCCTTTGTTGGTTCGGGCTTGAGTATCCCTCTCCGCGAGGAAATGCACTAGGGCCAATTGTCAATCCCGGGAGCCCGCCAGGGAAGCGAGGTTCCGGGTCGTCTGGGTGCGTTCCTCCCCGTGCGGAGGCGAGCGGGAAAGTGTTGAGTCACACGGCCCCGTTCGGAGGCGCGCGGGCAGGGTGGGGCGGAGCCGGGCTCTGCCCAGCAGGAGCCACTCCGGCCAGGAAAGCCAGGTGCGCCTGGAGGGATTCGAACCCCCGTCCAACGGCTTAGAAGGCCGTCGCTCTTCCACTGAGCTACAGGCGCCCGGACAAAGGGTAGCCCCAGCTAGGGGCGCTCGACGAACTCGGCGGCGCCTCGGGGTGCGCGGCGTGCCACGCGCGCAGGAAGAGGTCGAGCTCCATCCGAACGTGGTCATGCCGCACCGAGGCGCGAGGGATTTCCGATCGCCGATGGGGGTAGGACCCGGGCGATCCGATTCGGAAAGGGGTCCGAGATGGCTGATCTCAACGGAAGGAAAGTCGCCTTCCTCGCGACCGACATGGTCGAGCAGGTCGAGCTCACCGAGCCGTGGAAGGCCGTCGAGGATGCGGGCGGCAGCCCGGAGCTCGTCTCCCTCGAGGCGGGGGAGATCCAGGCCTTCGACCACTACGACAAGGCGGACACGTTCACGGTCGATCGTAAGGTCGAGGACGTGACCGTCGACGACTACGACGCGCTCGTCATCCCGGGCGGCGTCGGCAATCCGGACACGATGCGGGCGGACGATAAGGCTGTCCGCTTCGTGCGCGAGTTCTTCGAAGCCGGGAAGCCGATGGCCGTCATCTGCCACGCGCCGTGGATGCTCGTGGAGGCCGACGTCGTGCGAGGACGCACGCTGACGTCCTACTGGAGCATCAAGACTGATCTGAAGAACGCGGGGGGCGAGTGGGAGGACAAGGAGGTCGTCGTCGACGGCCATCTCGTCACCAGCCGCAACCCCGACGACCTGCCGGCGTTCAACCGCGAGCTGGTCGAGCTGCTCGCTCGCACTCCGGCCGGCGCGGGCGCGAGGTAGCTGCCGAGACGGCGCCGTTGGGGGCCGGCTGGCCCCCGCCCTCCGTCGGACGGCAGGCGAGGCGCCCTTCTGCTGACGGCCCGACCCGCGAGGTCGATGTGGGCGAGCAGTCGGCGAGTGGCTGCACGGAAATGGCCGCGGGATATTCCCCGACGCGACACACACCCGACATAAGACCGGCTATCGCGCGAGCACCAGCGTCAGGTCGGGCTTCGACCTACTTCGGTGAGCTTCGACGGCCCTCCCGGCCACGGCTCCAATTTTGGCCCGGCCGGAGCCGATGAGTTTTCGGTGGCCTGCCAGTCTCTACCGTGTCGGGATCCGGTCAGCGGCTTGAGCGTGCTCGGCCTCGCGAGGTGGTGAGCGCCGGACAAACCAGAACTAAGGAGGTCGCGCGGTGCGCAAGGTCGTTGCCTATGAGCTGTTGTCGCTCGACGGAGTAGCAGAGGAGCCGACGGACTACATCACCGACTGGGACGACGAGGTGGATGCGAACCTCGGCCGCGTCATCGCCGGCCAGGACGCCGTTCTGCTGGGACGTCGGACATGGGACGACTGGGCCGCGTTCTGGCCCTCGAGTGACATCGAGCCCTTCGCGACCTTCATCAACAGCGTCCAGAAGTTCGTGGTGACCTCCACTCCACCCACGCTGGAATGGGGAAACACCGCCCTCGTCGAGGGCGACCTCGCAGCCTTCGTCAAAGACCTCAAACGCCAGCCCGGCGGCGACATCGGCGTCCACGGAAGCATCTCCCTGACGCAGACGCTTCTCGAAGAGAGGCTGATCGACGAGCTTCGGCTCGTCATCGCTCCCGCGTTGCAGATTCGTGGCAGGCGACTCTTCGAGAAATCGGCGCCGGCGCGACTGACGCTGTCGCGGGGCGTCACCTCCCGAACGGGCTACCTCTTGCTCGACTACCAGGTCGTGAGCTGACGCACGAGCCTTGGGCCAGCGTGAAGCGAACCGCGACCACTACACGCCTCCATTCGTTGTCGGCTGGGCTGACGCTGCCGGATCGCACACAACCGATGTGCACCCGACCTGGCTCGTTGCCTCGACTGACGAAACCTGAGGGACAGCGCCGGGCCGATGTCCAATGGCCCCGGGAGGAGTCGAACCTCCGCACACGGATTCGAAGTCCGTCGCTCTATCCACTGAGCTACGGGGCCTTGTTCACGAGGGGTGGCGGACGGGACTTGAACCCGCGACCACCGGGACCACAACCCGGGGCTCTACCAACTGAGCTACCGCCACCGCGCCTGACGAAGGATAGCTTCGAACGAGGCGAGGAGCCGTGTGGCGAGAGAGGCCCGCTAGCCGTTCAGGGCGAGCAGGAAGAGCACCGGGCCGAGCGTCATCGCGAGGCAGAACGTCCAGACGGCGGCGAGCTCGACTGCGCCGGGCTGGCCGACTCGCGGTTCGATCGCCACAGGTCTCGCCGACGGAGCGGGGAGGTGGATGCGTGCGAGCCGTGCGATCTCCGGCGGCGAGACCAGGACGAGCTCAGGACTGAGCGGGCCTGTCGGAGGAGGAAGAGCGACGGCGGCGTCCACGACAAGCTCGATTCTTCTTGTTGCTGCACGTGGAGGCATCCCTCAGAAGAGTGATGCGGGCGAGAGGACTCGAACCTCCAAGGGCGTTAGCCCA
>DASTYD010000152.1:0-2352 GCA_035765175.1 Gaiellaceae bacterium | reverse complement strand
GAGGATCGCGAACGGGCCGACGATGACGAGAGCGTAGAGCACTGCAATTGCTTCTTTCCCCAAAATGTCGCCGGCGTCACCCCAGAACTGGTCGAACCGTCCAGGTGCCTCCTTCTTCTCGGCTGCCTGCTGGGTCGTCAGCTGCAGCGAGAACTTCGCGTAGGCGCCCTGACGTTCGAGACTCGTCCGACCCCTGGTGAGCTGTCGGACCGTTCGCCTTGCTGCCTCGAGTCGAGTGCGCTCGGCCGCCGTGAGGTCGCTCTTGGCCTCGAGCGTCTCGATCACCTTCAGCTGCGCGGCGAGGCGGCGGTCGATGCGGTCGACTCCGGCTTGGAGATCGACGACCGAGATCCGCTGAGCAAGGATCGTGCCCAGGTCGGTAAAGCGAGCGATCGCCTTCTGGACGTTAGCGACGGGGACGCGCAGCTGGAGGAGCGAGTCTCCCCGGGCTTCGTTCGTCCCGTAGTTCGCCGAGGCGACGTAACCGCCGAGCCTGAGCGTGTCGCGCACGGCGCTCTGGGTCGCACGGGAGAGGTCGTCGACCCGGAGCCTCATCGAGACATCCTGGCGCTGAAGACGCGAGCTCGATCCGAGTGTCGGCGCCAGCTCGAATGGCGTCCTCGCCGTGTCCGATTGCGCCTTGTACCGGTACCCGGGGGTCGCCGGGCCTTGTCGCTGCTCCCGCACCCGTGCCGAGCCCGTTGGCGGAGCAGGCTTGAAAGCGGCCGACTCCCTCGGCTCAGAGCCTTTGATCCCGCCGATGATCGCGGCGCCCAGTCCGACTGCCAGCGCGAGCGCGATCGCAACCGCCAGCGCGGGTCGGAGGCGGGGAGATCTCCGAGACTCGGCCGCCGGAAGCGCGCCAACCCGGTCCCGCAGACGCTCCGGCGCCGACGGAGCCGTGTTGCGCAGCTCTTGGAGGACCATGTCGAAACTAGCCTCGGTCATCGCTCACCATCCTCTCCTCGAGCTTCTGGAGCGCCCTGCTCAGTCGTGTCGAAACCGCGGTCGGCCGGATCCCGAGCACGCTCGCGGTCGTCTCGCCGTCCAGCTCGAGCACGACGCGCAGGACGACGACCTCGCGCTCGGCCGCTGACAGGCTCCGCACAGCCGCCTCGATCTCAGGCGACAGGCCCTCTCCGAAGACCGGCTCCTCGGACGTGGGCAGATCGACGCTGAAACTGTTCTCGCGGTGCTTCCGTCGCCGCTCGGCTCGGAAGTGGTCGAGCGCCGTGCTGCGGGCGAGTTGGCAGAGCCAGGTTCTCGCCGAGGCGCGGCGCGGGTCGAAGCGGCGCCAGCGGCGGAGTGCGCGTTCGAACGTCTCTGCGGCGAGGTCTTCGGCTGTGTGCGGGTTTCCGGTCATGTAGAGCAGGTAGCGGTACACGTCGTCGAGGTGCTCCTCGGCCGCGCCGGCGAAGGTCCGCTCGTCGCGGATCGCTCGCCTGCGGGTTGGCCATGAGGTGGGCACCGCGCTCACGCTCCCTTTGTACGTCACAGCCGCTCTTTTCGTCACATCGTTCGACGGCCCGCCGTGGCCGCCTCTCGCACTAGCGCCCGCGTGCGAGCGTCGTGATCGTGCCCCCGGGCCGGTCGACCCGCCGGATGGCGGGGATCGGCT
The DNA here is from genome assembly GCA_035765175.1 of Gaiellaceae bacterium. Taxonomy (GTDB): domain Bacteria; phylum Actinomycetota; class Thermoleophilia; order Gaiellales; family Gaiellaceae; genus VAXT01. The sequence goes on along the minus strand of DASTYD010000152.1, from coordinate 734 downwards.
CTCCCTGGGTGACGATCAGCGATCCGTCCGATGCCGGCTGCACCGCGTTGGGCAGCATGCCGGCCTCCAGGGCCGGACCGTCCTTGGACGGGGTCAGCCCACCGTTGCCTGCGACGGTCGTCACGGCGCCGCCCGGCGCGACGCGAACAACCCGGCCACCGGCTGGGCTGCCGACTACGCCGTAGAGGGAGCCGTCTGGCGCTACGACGAGCTTGATCCCGTCCACGTCCGCGAACCTGGTAACGGCTCGCGTGACGCCGTCGATGCGACTGATCCCGTGCCCGTCGTGGACGTAGAAGTTCCCGGCCGCGTCGCGGTCGATCCCGTGCGGGCTCTCGACGTTCGCGAACGGCTCGACGCGTCCGGTCGCGACGTCGACCTCGACGACTCCGACGCCCGGGGCGATCGACGCGACCCAGATCCTGCGCCCCGTGGGGTCGGCGACGAGATCGGCGGGCGCGGCGACCTGCGCGATGATCGACGAGCGGCCGGCCCGGTCGACGCGGAGGATGCGGTTGGCGGGAAAGTCGGTCACGAAGAGCGTGCCGTCGTCGAGCCGCTCCATCGCGATCAGCTCGCGGGACGGCGTGCTCGCGTAGAGCGACACGCGGCGGGAGCGGTCGAGGCGCAGGATTCGCCCACGGTCGAGGAAGAGCACGGCCCCGTCGGGGAGAACGGCGAGGTCGTACGGCAGCTCGAAGCGAAGGGAAGCCGTGACGGTGATCGCACCGTGG
>DASTYD010000151.1:0-4361 GCA_035765175.1 Gaiellaceae bacterium | reverse complement strand
AGAACCTGATCTCGGACGCCGAGCTCCTACGTCAAACGCTCGACATCGACCGCTGGCTCGTGTTCGGCGGCTCCTGGGGAAGCACGCTCGCGCTCGCGTACGCGGAGAGTTACCCGGAGCGCGTGACCGAGATGGTCCTGTCCGGGGTGACGACCGGCCGGAAGTCTGAGTTCGACTGGCTCTTCCGCGGCGGCCTCTCGCTCCTGTTTCCCGAGCAATGGGAGCGCTTGGTGGCTGCGCTACCGCGTTCAGAACGCGACGGCGACATCGTCGACGCATACCACCGGCTGCTCGGGGACGAAGACCCGAAGGTGCGTCGACGGGCCGTCGAGGCCTGGAGCCTGTGGGAGTCGGCAACGCCTGCGTGGCCGCCGACGGACGGCTTGGCCGAGCGGTTCGAGGATCCCGACTTCGCGTTTGCGTTTGCGCGGATCGTGACCCACTACGTCCGCCACAACGCTTGGCTCGAGGACGAGGTCCTGCTCCAGAACGCCGACCGGCTGGCTGCCATCCCGGGCGTGCTCGTGAACGGCCGCTTCGACTTTCAGTCGCCGATCGGAAACGCGTACGAACTGAAGCGCGTCTGGCCGCGGGCCGAGCTGGTCGTCGTCGACGACGCCGGGCACGTCCCGACAGGCGAGATCGCGCGGGAGATCGTCCGCGCGACCGACCGCTTCCGTTGAGTCGTTAAGCCTTCGCCGGGACCTTGGCTCGGCTCTTCTTCGCGCCGACGCCCGCGAGGATGTCGTCGAGCCACTCGGCGGCCTCTTCCTCGTCCATGCCCTTCGCGTACATGAGCTCGGAGACGAGGATCTTCTTGGCCTTGACGAACATCTGTTTCTCGCCGGTGGAGAGACCCTTCTCGTGGTCGCGAAGCGAGAGGTTCCGAACGACCTCGGCGAGCTCGAAGATGTCGCCGGTCTTCATCTTGTCGCGGTTGTGCTTGAAGCGGCGGTTCCAGTTCTTCGGCATCGTCGTGCCACTCCCGCGCAGCGCTTTCAGCACCTGCTCGACCGTGTTCTCGTCGATCACTTTCCGGAGGCCGACTCGGTCGGCGTTCTCGGTCGGGACCTGCACGGTCATGTCGTTGTGCAGGATCTGGATCTGTAGGTACTCGCGCTCTTCGCCGAGCACCTTCCGCTTCTCCTTCTTGACCACGGTTCCGGCACCGTGGTGCGGATACACGACCTTGTCGCCGACTTTGTACAAGCCCAACCTCCCCATTCCGTCCGTTTTCACCAAGCCGCCGGCGGGTGGACGACCGCCGGCGAACGACTTCCAGAATACCAAAAGTAGCTGGAAAACGCCACTTTTTCGCCTGATTTCATGAAAAAGCCCTGCTCAGAGCAGGCTACGCGGCGACCGATTCGACCTTTCCGAGGGCCGCGGACACCGCTCGCCGAAGCGTCTCCGCCTCCACGAGCGACACCTTGGCCCGCGCTTCGGTGCCCTTGGGGACGATCACGGTCTCGAGCCCGAGCTTCGCGCACTCCTGCGCACGCCGCTCCGCCTGGGCCGCGGGCCTGAGCCGCCCGGTCAGGCCAACCTCGCCGAACGACGCCGTCGAGGCCTTGAGCGGAGCGCCTTTCGCCGCCGAGGCGATCGCCAGCGCGACGGCCAGGTCCGCGCCCGGCTCGTCGATGCGCACGCCACCGGCCACGTTGACGAACACGTCGGCCTGGCCGAGCGCTATCCCCGCGTGGCGGGACAGGACGGCGACGATCATCGCCAGCCGCTTCGGATCGACACCGGTGCCGACACGGCGCGGCATCGCAAGATCGGTCGGCGAGACGAGCGCCTGGATCTCGAGCAGGAGCGGCCGGGTCCCCTCCAGTGCGCACGCCACGGCGGCGCCCACCTCCCCGTCGCTCTGCCCGAAGACGGCGGACGGATCGGGGACGCCCTGGAGCCCGCTGCCGGTCATCTCGAACACGCCGAGCTCGTTCGTCGAGCCGAAGCGGTTCTTCGCGGCGCGCAGGACGCGATGGGCGTGGTACCGGTCTCCTTCGAACTGGAGCACGCAGTCGACGAGATGCTCGAGGACGCGCGGGCCGGCGACGGAGCCGTCCTTCGTCACGTGGCCGACGAGGAAGAGGGCAACTCCGGCTTCCTTGCCGACCCGGAGGAGCCGCGCGGCCGCCTCTCGCACCTGAGCGACCGAGCCGGGCGCGGAGCCGATCTCGGCCGAGTAGAGCGTCTGCACCGAGTCGATCACACAGACGTCGGGCCGCTCGCGCTCGAGCGTCGCGCAGACCGACTCGAGGTTCGTCTCCGCGAGGATCTCGACCTTCCCGGCACCGCCCAGGCGTGCAGCTCTCAGCTTCACCTGCGCGGAGGACTCCTCGCCCGTGACAAGGAGGGCGCGCCGCTCGCGCGAGATCGAGGCGAGCGCCATCAGGAGGAGCGTCGACTTCCCGACGCCGGGCTCTCCTCCGACGAGGACGAGCGATGCCGGAACGAGGCCGCCGCCGAGCACCCGGTCGAGCTCCGGGACGCCGGTCGAGATCCGATCCGCCTCCTCGACCTCGACCTCGGCGAGTCGCAAGAGAGGCTTGGCCTGACCGCTTCCGTTCGGAGCCGGCGGAGCCTCCTCGGCAAGCGTCCCGAAGCTCCCGCAGCCCGGACAGCGACCGAGCCAGCGGCCGGTGGAGTAGCCGCACTCGGCGCAGGAGTAGTGGACCGCGGCAGCTTTCGCCATGCCGACGAGTGTACGAGCGCGGTCCGACGCCGAATGCGTCAGATCTGTGTCAGTGCTCGGGCACGGTCTCCAGCGGACGGGCGCGCCGTGTTCCCGATGCGATCACCAGGCCGCAGAGGATCATCGCAGCGCCGGCGAGCTGGAGCGGAGAAGGCCGCTCGTCGATCAGGAGCGCGGCGAAGAGGACGGCCAGCAGCGGCTGGAGCGTCAGCAGCACCGACGTGAGCGCCGTCGGCAGACGACCGAGCGAGACCGTGATCAAGAGCCAGCCGACGACCTGCGAGCTCAACGCGAGGACGATGAGCCAGGCGGTCGCCTCGGGCCCGGGCGTGAAGTCGAGATCGCCGATCACGAGCCCGACGGGAACGATGCAGATCGTGCTCGCCAGAGTGGCGTCGTAGAGCGGCCCCGCGACTCGGCCGCGCTCGCCGGATCCGCGCCGCATCGCGAGCAGGAAGCCCGAGTACGCGATCCCGGTCAGCACCCCGTAGATCGCGCCGCGCTTCGGATCGCTTCCGTAGGCGCCGTTCTCGAGCACCCCCGAGATCAGGATGATGCCGCTCATCGCGACCGGGATCGCGAGCAGCGAGTTGCGGGACGGCCGTTCGTGGAAGAGGGCCCACGCGAGCAGGCCGACGATCACGACCTGGGTGTTGCCGAGCACCGTGGCGAGCCCGGCCCCGACGTATTCGATCGAGTAGTGCCAGAGGATCAGGTCGGCCGCGAAGAACGCGCCGCCGAGCCACGCCGCTCGACGTACTGCCATCGGTCGCGCGCCGATCCGCCGGTCCTCGCGAACCGCGAGCAGCCAGAGCGGCGGGAGGGCCCACAGGCAGCGGAAGAACGCGCCGGTCGACGGAGAGACGTCTGCCTTGCGATAGAGGATCCCGGAGAACGCGATCGCAAAGGCGCCGACAAGCACTCCCCGAGCCGGCTTGTCCGTGAGCGCTCGCCGCACCTCCGCAGCCTACGTAGAGTTCGCTGCATGGCCGAGACCGTCGGCGGCAGCTGCCTCTGCGGGGGCGTCCGCTTCGAGGTGACACTGCCCTTCACGCGCGCGATCCACTGTCACTGCTCGCGGTGCCGCAAGCACTCGGGCGCCTTCGGCCTCACGGTCGGGCACATCCCGCGCGATCAGTTCCGACTGCTCGAGGGCGAGGAGCTCATCCGCGTCTACGACCCGGGCGGCGCGCTAAAAGCGTTCTGCTCGGTCTGCGGATCAAGCCTGTTCGGCGGCCGGTGGCCGGAAGGCGAGCGGATCTCGGTCCGCCTCGGTGCGATGGACGGCGACCCGCAGGTCAGGCCCGAGCGTCACTCGTTCGTCGACTCCAAGGCGCCGTGGGACGTGATCCCGGACGACGGCCTGCCTCGCTATCCCGACGCCCCGCCGCCCAACGCATAGCTGAAGCGTCGCCCGGGGTCTCCGGGCGACGCTTCGATCAATTCTCTAGCCCGTGAAGGGCGGCTTCCGGTACGCGGCCCGCTTGCTGACCCGCTTCACCTTCTTGCACCGGTTACGCACCCGCTTCATGCCCTTGGGGCACTTCTTGACCTTCTTGGCCCGCGGTGACGGTGGCGGCGCCGGAGGAGGTGGTGGTGGCGGCGGCGGCGGCGGAGGCGGAGGCGGAGGCGGAGGCGGAGGCGGAGGCGGAGGCGGAGGCGG
>DASTYD010000150.1:0-9992 GCA_035765175.1 Gaiellaceae bacterium | reverse complement strand
CCGGAACCGCCGTCGGCGCGGATCTCGACCGCGAGCACCTCTTCCTTGATCCAGTCCTCGTGCGCGAGCAGGTCGGACGCGGACTCGGGCAGCGTGACGACGATCCGGTCGGTGAGCTCGAGCCCGGCCCGCTTGCGCATCGAGTTCAGCTCGTGGATGAGATCGAGGACGCGGCCCTCCACCTCGAGCTCCGCGTCGAGCGCGGTGTCGAGCGCCACGGTCACGCCGTCCGCGCCGGCGACGGCCCAGCCCTCCTTCCCGGTCCGCTCGACGAGCACTTCCTCCGTGCCGAGCTCGTGGCCCGCGACGCGGAAGCCGCCGTCGACCTCCTCGAACTCACCCGCCTCGAGCGCCGCACGAACCGCGCCGAGCTCCTTGCCCAGCTTCGGGCCGAGCACGGGCAGGTTCGGCTTGACCCGCAGCTCACTCGCCTCGACCGACCCGAACTCGACGTCCTTCACGCGCAGCTCCTCGCGGATCTCGTCGGCGTGCTTCTCGGCCAGCGGCGCACCCTCCACGACGAGCCTCCGAAGCGGCTGCCGAAGCTTCAGCCCCGAGGTCGCACGCGCCTGGCGACCGAGCTCGACCACCCGCCGCGTCTCGGCTACCTCGGCCAGAAGCGCTTCGTCGCGATCGCCCGCGTCCCGCCACCTGACGAGGAAGATCGACTCCGGCTCCTCGTCACCCCGCAGGACGCGCCAGAGGTGCTCCGCGAGGAACGGCATGACCGGCGCGATCACGACGAGCGAGCGCGTGAGCGCGGTGTGCAACGTCTCCAGAGCCGCCGCTTCCCCGTTCCAGAAGCGCCGCCGCGAGCGGCGGATGTACCAGTTCGAGAGATCGTCGACGAAGGCCTCGAACGACGAGATCACGTCGGGCGTCCAGTAGCGCTCATACGCGTCGGTCGCGTCCGCGACGAGCTGCTCGACTCGCGAGAGCAACCAACGGTCGAGCGGCTCCGGCTCAGCGGCCGTCTCGTCAGACGAGACGTTGGCGTAGTCGACGAAGAACTTGACCGAGTTCCACAGCGTGAGCAGCCGCCGCTTGATCTCGTGCGCGGGGCCGTAGCCGAAGTTGACGTTCTGGCTCGGGACCTGCTCGCAGTACATCCAGCGCATGACGTCGGCGCCCATCCGCTCGATGGCGTCGTTCGTGTCGATCGCGTTCCCGGTCGACTTGTGCATCTCGAGACCGTGCTCGTCCCGGACGCGCTCGTACGCGAGCACGCGCTCGTACGGTGCGCGGCCCTCGAGCGTCACCGACATGAACAGCATCGAGTAGAACCAGAGCCTGATCTGCTCGCGGCTCTCCGAGATCCAGTGCGCGGGGAACCAGCGCTCCCAGTATGCGTGGTCAGGCAGGTCCGCTCCGGACAGGTCCTGGGAGGCGCCGGTTGCGTAGCCGCCGGGGATCCACTCCGGGCTCTGCCACCCGAGCGTCGAGAAGGGGACGATCCCCGCGTCGAGCCAGGCGTCGCCGACCTCCGGGATCCGGCTGACGTCCTTGCCGCACGCCTGGCAGCTCACCGTGACCTCGTCGATCCAGGGCCGGTGCAGCTCCTGGAGCTGGTCGAGGCCGGCGGTGGCCCGCTCCTCCAGCTCGGCCCGCGAGCCGACGACGTTCAGCTCGCCGCACTCGCAGGGATAGAACGGCAGGGGCAGACCGAAGTAGCGCTTGCGCGAGATGTTCCAGTCGCCCATGTTGCGGAGCCAGTCGTCCATCCGCTTCGAGTAGAAGGACGGCGTCCACTCGACCGTCGCGTTCGCGTCGAGGAGCTCCTGCCGCACCTCTTGGGCCGAGATGAACCAGTCGTCGACGACGCGGAAGACGAGCGGCGTCTTGCAGCGCCAGCAGATCGGGTAGCGGTGCGTGATGCGCCCGGCGTCGACGAGCAGCTCCCGCTCGCGCAGGTCCTCGATGACGACGTCCTCGACCTCGTCGGTCGAGAGCCCCTCCAGCAGGCCGAAGCCGGGCAGCATTCGCCCCGACTCGTCGATCGGCACGACCACCGGCAGTTCGTGGATCCGACCCAGCTCGAAGTCCTCCGTCCCGGCCCCGGGAGCGATGTGCACGATGCCGGTTCCCTCGGTGAGCGACACCTCGTCCCACGGGATCACACGGTGCTCCTTGACGGCCGCCGGAAGGTCGTCGAACGGCCCGACGTACCGAAGGCCGACGAGCTCCTCGCCTCTCGCAACGTGGTCGTACTCGCCCTTCTCCTCCGCGAGCAGCCAGTGCCCGTCGCGCAGGCCGTACTCCGCGTCGGGCTGCACGGCCGCCGCCACGTTCGCGGGCAGCGTCCACGGCGTCGTCGTCCAGACGACGAGCGCCTCGCCCTCGCGGTCCTTCAGCGGGAAGCGCACGAAGAGCGACGGATGCTCGAGCTCGGCGTAGTTCTCCTCGCCGGCCTGCTCGTGCTGGGAGAGCGACGTCCCGCAGCGCGGGCACCACTGCGTCGAACGGTGCCCCTTGTAGAGCCAGCCGCGTTCGTGGACGGCCTTCAGGAACCGCCAGATGTACTCGATGTTCGTGTCCGAGAACGTGTAGTAGTCGTTGTCCCAGTCCATCCATCGGCCGAGCCGCCGGTCCTGGTCGGTGATCACCTCCGCGAACTCGGCGACCCGCTCGCGGCAGCGCGCCGCGAACTCGGCGAGCCCGTACTCCTCGATATCGCGCTTCGAGTTCAAGCCCAGCGCCTTCTCGACCTCGACCTCGACCCAGAGACCCTGGCAGTCGAAGCCGTTCTGGTAGCGCTGATCGAAGCCGCGAAAGGCCTTGTAGCGCTGGAAGACGTCCTTCAGCGTGCGACCCCACGCGTGGTGCACGCCCATCGGGTTGTTCGCCGTGATCGGCCCGTCGAGGAAGCCGAACCGCTCGCCGCCCGCGGTCTGTTCGCGCAGCTTGTCGAAGATGCCCTCGCGGTCCCACCAGTCGAGGACCTCCTTCTCCAGGACGGCGTAGTCGGGGACGCCGGGGAGGGGCTCGTAGGCCATGCCGCGATTCTACGAGCGGAATACGGGCCCCATGGGCGCCGTTCTATGCGATAGGTAGGTTTTCGCCCGCCCGGGTAAGCCTCAGATCGAAACCGAGGAAAGGAAGAGCATGCCAACCGCAGTGACCGAGTCCACCTTCGAGCAGGAAGTCCTCTCGAGCGACACGCCCGTTCTCGTCGACTTCTGGGCCGAGTGGTGCGGACCCTGCCACGCGGTCGCGCCGATCCTCGACAAGATCGTCGACGAGCGGCCGGGTGAGCTGAAGCTCGTGAAGGTCAACATCGACGAAGAGCAGAACCTCGCCGAGCGCTACGGGATCGCGTCGATCCCGACGATGGTCCTCTTCAAGGACGGCGAGCCCGCCGCCGCCGCGATCGGCGCGCAACCGAAGACCGCGATCGAGACCCAGCTCGGTCTCGGGCCGGCTTCCACGAACGGCTCCGGCGACTAGGCCTCTTCCGCCTCCTCCTTCTCCGGGTGCGGTAGCGGCGAGACCGCGCGCTGCGTCGGCTCCTCGACGAGGTTGAGCACGCGCATGCCGTGGACGAAGACGATTGCGCCTCCGAGCCAGCCGCCGAGCGTCATCACGCCGTAGCCGATCAGCGTCAGGACGAGCGCGCCGCCACCAACGGTGCGGTCCACGTAGTCGGCGTGGCCGGCGCCGGCGGTGATCGCGAACACGACCGTGGCCGTCACCATCGCACTGAGGTGGAGCGTGGCGGTTCGCCAGAGCGGCGTGCCTCTGGCGATCGTCAACCAGTCCGCGAACCCGGTCACCGCCGTCGGGACTGTGACGATCAGTCCTCCGACAAGCGCGAGCCACCAGGCCGTGGCGAGGTTGTCGGGGCTGACTCCGAGCCTCGAGAGAATCGCTGCACCGGCCGCGAACGTGTAGAGGCCGATCGTCGCATCCGTCAGCGGCGGATGGAGCGGGTGACCGGCGAGGCCCCTGAGCAGGAACGCCATCGCCTACCTCCTTGCGTCGACTCCGTTCAGCAAGGTCCAGTTGCCCTTCAGGGCCGCTTCCGCAACCTCCACGAGGCGATCGACGTCGCCATCCGGCGCGTCCTCCTCGAGCGCGCGGCGCGACTCGGCAGCGTGGTCGTGGTCGCGTTCGGCGTGGAGCGCGAAGTAGGCAGCGCCGGGCTCGCCGGCGGCCACGCCGTAGTGCTCGGCGAGGCCGTCGAGCTTGGTCTGCGACACGTCGGGCTGGCCCGCCTCGATCGCGTACATCACGGCGAGCGCCTCGAGCCGGTTCTCCGGAGCGGTCCACGCGACAACGCACTCGCGGGTCTCGGGGCTCGGCTCACTGCTCGTGGCGGCGCCGAATGCCGCGGCGAAGTCATTCCACAGCCAGACGTGGTCCGACTCTTCCTGCGCGTGTTCCTCGTTGCCCGTCTTCGCCGCGGTCTCCGCCAGCGCGACGACGGCGTGGCGGTACTCGCCGGCGTACCAGGCAAGGTCGTCTCGCGTCAGCTCTCCGCAGCTCCAGCGCTTGTAGAAGGGGTGCTCGAGCAGGTTCCACCGCTCGCGCGCCTCGTCGAGTCTCTCGATCAGTTGCACTAAGAGCTCCTTTCTCGGGGTATAGCGATGCTAACGCGATGAGCGGCTTTCTGATCGTCAATCCGCGGTCCGGCAAGGGCGGGCCGGACCCAGGCGACCTTCGCGCCGAGGCGGAGCGGCGCGGGATCGCGACGCACGTCCTGGGCGAGGGCGACGATCCTGCCGCGCTCGCCCGCGAGGCCGAGCCGCCACTGGGCGTCGCGGGCGGCGACGGCTCGCTCGCGGCCGTGGCCGAGGTCGCGCTCGAGCGGGACGCTCCGTTCGTCGCCGTCCCGTACGGAACCCGGAACCACTTCGCCCGCGACCTCGGGCTCGACCGCGACGACCCGATGGCTGCGCTCGAGGCGTTCGCCGGCAGCGAGCGACGGATCGACGTGGGGCGGGTGAACGACCGTCTCTTTCTCAACAACGTCTCGCTCGGCCTCTACGCACGGCTCGTCCACCGCCGCGAGGGACATCGCCGCCGGCAAGAGATCTTCGCGCGGCTGCGCGCATTGGGCATGCTCGCCAGGCGGCCGCGGCCACTCCGGATCACGATCGACGGCCGCCCGGTCGAGGCCCGGGTCGCCCTCGTCGCGAACAACGCCTACAAGCTCGACCTGTTCTCGATCGGAGAGCGCGAGCGCCTCGACGAGGGCCTGCTCCACCTCCACGTCGCGCACGGCTGGCTGCCGACCTCGTGGGACGACGAGACCGGCGAGCGGTTCACGATCGACGCTGCCACGGGCCGGCTCACCGCAGCCGTCGACGGCGAGCCCGAGGAGCTCGAGACGCCACTTCGCTTCGAGGTCCGTCCGCAGGCTCTACGCGTGCTTCTGCCGCAGCTCTGACAGCACCTCGCGAGTGTGCGCGAAGGCGAGCTCGTTCTCGTCGACCTCGTCCGGCGCGAACCAGCGAAACTCGGCGACGTCGTCGGCCGGCTCGAGCGTGCCTTCGACGATCCGCGCCGTCCAGTAGAGGTTGAGCGTGGTCTGGGCCGACCCGTCACCGCCGTACTTGTCGACCCAGACGCCGAGGAACTCGAGCGGCTCCACCTCGACGGCGCCCTCCTCGCGCAGCTCGCGCCGAAGGCAGTCCAACGGGTGCTCCCCCTCGTCGAGGAAGCCGCCTGGGAGGTCCCACTTGTCCTTCAGCGGCTCTTGGCCCCGGCGCGAGAGCAGGACGCGGCCCTCGTCGTCGAGACAGGCGGCGCTCGCGGTCGGCTTCGCGCTCGCGTAGGCCTGGAACCCGCACACGGGGCACTCCGCCCTCCCCCGCTCCACCCCGAGCCCGCCGGAGCCGCAGCGGGGACAGTGCTTCCACTCGTCCAGCTCGCCCATGGTCGGCACAATACGGCCCATGCCGCGCTTCGCCACTGCGACCGTCACGGAGCTCTCGCGCATCGGGCTCTTCCAGGAGCTCCCCGGCGAGCTCCTCACGAAGCTCGCGCAGAACATGAAGCGCGCGGACGTCGCTCCCGGCGACCCGATCGTCCTCGAGGGAGATGAGGGCGACCACTTCTACGTCATCCTGCGCGGGCTCGTCGCGGTCAGCCATCAGGGCGGGCTCGGCCCGCGGCGGATGCTGCGCCCCGGGGACTACTTCGGCGAAGTCGCGCTCGCGATGGACGTGCCCCGAACTGCTTCGGTGACCGCGCTCGTGCCGACGACGCTCGCGAGCTGCGACCGCAAGACGTTCGACGAGTACGTCAGGCCGCTTTTCGCAGAAGACGAGGCTCCGACCTGAGGCACCGCCTGCGGTGCCGACCTCAGGACGCTCGGGCTTTGCCCGTGCGTCCGTCTGAAATGACCGGTCGACCCGCCCGAAGCCAACCACCTCCGCCGAGGGTTCAGCCGCAGGAGAGTAGAGCCGATGCAGAGAAGCGGGAGATCAGACCCCGTTGTCTTCTGCACGCAAAATTCCCGTCTACCGGGGTCGCTTCGGGCCTGTTCAAGCCGAGCGGCTCCTCTGGCGCGCCGGTTTCGGCCCCCGCCCGGGTGAGGCCGAGAAGCTCGCTCGGAAGGGGCTTCACGGCGCCGTCCGCTCTCTGACCCACCCGAAGCGGGAGCGTCTTACCGGACCGGCTCCCGTCGACGACGAGAAGCACCGCATCGCCCCGATCGACGCCTGGGGCCACGACCACCTCTGGTGGCTCGACCGCATGGTCCGGACGAACCGGCCCCTCGTCGAGCGGATGACGCTCGTCTGGCACGACTGGTTCGCGACCTCGAACTCGGGCGTCGGGTCGCAGCGTCTGATGCTGCAGCAGAACCGCCTGTTCCGGTCACGCGGCCTCGGCTCCTTCGAGCAGCTCCTGCTCGCCGTCACGAAGGACCCCGCGATGCTCCTCTGGCTCTCGGGCACCGACAACGAGAAGGGCTCGCCGAACGAGAACTACGGGCGCGAGCTGATGGAGCTGTTCACGCTCGGAGCCGACCGGGGCTACACCGAGCGCGACGTCCGCGAGCAGGCCCGTGCGCTCACGGGCTGGCGGAACGACTGGGACGAGGACAAGGGGCCCGTGAACTTCCGCTACGACCGCGAGCGGCACGATACGAGCGCGAAGCGGATCTTCGGAAAGCGCGGGCGATTCGACTGGCAGGACGCCTGCCGGCTCTGCGTCCGCCACCGGCTGCACCGATCGTTCTTCGTCACGAAGCTCTGGAGCTACTTCATCCCGACTCCGCCCTCGGCCGCGACACGGCGCGCACTCGAGGCCCTCTACGTCCGCAACAAGTACGCGGTCCGGCCGGTCGTCGAGGCGATCCTCGAGCACCCGGCCCTGTACGGCAACAAGCGGATGGTCAAGCCGCCGGTCGTCTTCCTCGCCGGGATGCTTCGTGCGCGGAAGCGGGGCATCGACACCGACGCGTGGACCTGGCTCTCGAACCAGGCGGGGCAGCAGCTCTTCTACCCGCCGAACGTCGCCGGCTGGCAGGACGACCGCTGGCTCGACACGGCCTCGTTCCACGCCCGCTGGAACCTCGCCGCCCGCGTCCTGCGCCCCGTCGTCCTGGAGACCGACGACAAGGCGCCACTCGATGCGAACAAGCTGCTCGACCGCGCGCTCGCGTTCTGGGGACGGCCGCAGCTGAGCCCGCCGACCCGCCGCGCGCTCAAGTCGTTCGCCGCCCACGCGATCAGCGATGCGGACCGGAGCTGGAAGAAGAAGCAGTACCCGCCGCTGATCGAGAACGCCTTGCGCCACCTGATCGCCGTCTCCCCCGACATGCAAACCAGTTGAGGTTGGAATGAATTCAGACGGGTCGACCGGTCATTTCAGACGGACACCAGGCGAAGCCCGGCGTCCTGAAGGAGGCATCTCAAGCGATGCCTAGGAGCGACTGCTGCAACGAGTTCTCGCGTTCCTCCCTGATGCGGAAGGCCGTCGCCCAGGCCGGGTCCGGCCTGCCCGCGATCGAGCCGGGGATGCCGATGCCCGCCGGCACGGGCCTCGACCGGCGGAGCTTTCTCGCGCGGTCGGTCGGCCTGGCGCTCGCGGTCTACGGCGGCGCCTCGCTCGCTCCGCGGGCCTTCGACCATGGGATCGCCCAGGCGCTCGCGGCCGGACCGTCCGACACCGTCCTCGTCTCCGTCTTCCTGGACGGAGGCGCCGACTCGCTGTCGCTGCTCTTCCCGCACGGCGATCCCGAGTACCGGAGGCTCCGACCGACCCTGGCACTGCCCGACTCCGGCCTCGTCTTCCCCGAGGACACGCGTCTCCGCTGGCATCCGTCGGCGGCCGCGTTCCACACGCTGCACAGTGAGGGCAAGCTCTCCGTCCTGCCCGCAGTGGGCTACACGGACGCCGACCAGTCTCACTTCACCTCCCGCCACTACTGGGAGGTGGGCGACACGAACGCGCGCCTCCAGACCGGCTGGCTCGGCCGCTACCTCGACCGCGTCGGGAGCCCCGACAACCCGCTCCAGGGCGTGAGCCTCGACGGCGACCTCTCGCCGTCGCTCGCGACCGCGAAGAAGCCCGTGGCCGCGCTCAGCGGCGCCGGCAACTACTCGTTCTGGGCGCCCGGCGTCTGGGGCGAGGTCGAGGAGAGGATGCTCGCCGCCGTCGGCTCGCTGGGGGCTGCACGGGGCAAGGATCCGGCGCTGGCCGGAGCGAGAGCCGTGACCGCGCAGGCCCATCGCCTGCGTGAACAACTCGGACGGTTCGACTCGGACATCAACCCGCCGGTGCCGTACCCGAGGAGCGAGAGCGGATTTCCGGACCAGATGGCCGGGCTGGCTGCGATGCTCGGCGCTGGGCTGCCGCTCCACTGCGTCGCGCTCAGCGCGTACGGCATGTACGACACGCACTCGGACCAGGCGGAGGACCTCGCCGACGGCCTCGAGCTGACGAGCGACACCTTGCTCGCCTTCCAGCGCGACCTCGAGGCGCGCGGCCTCGCGAACCGCGTCCTGACGCTCGTGTGGTCGGAGTTCGGCCGGCGCGCCGAGGAGAACGGCTCGGACGGGACCGACCACGGCGCGGCCGGGATCGGGCTTCTGATGGGCACGCGCGTGCGCGGCAACATGATCGGCGAGTTCCCGGGGCTCAGGAACGGGCTCGACGACGACGGAAACCTCAAGGCGACCGTCGACTACCGCAGCGTCTACTGCTCCGTGCTCGAGCAGTGGCTCGGGACCGACGCCGCAGCAGTGATCCCGAAGGCCCGCACGTTCCCGCGCGTGCCGCTGCTCAAATGAGGCGCAGCGCGATCCTTCTCGCCGGGCTCGCCCTTGCAGGCGCGATGCCCGCGCAGGCCGCCGCGCCGCTGGCCCGGGTGCAGGTCGTCGCTCTCGAATTCCACTACCGGCTTTCGCGCGTTCGGGTCCCCGCAGGCCCGGTCCGTATCGAGCTCGTGAACTTCGGCCAGGACGAGCACGACCTCCGGCTGCGCCGGATCGGCGGATCGAGGGTCTACCGCCTGCCATCGGCACTCCCGGGCCAGCGCCAGACGCTGAACGCCCGCCTCGCGCCCGGCCTCTACCGGCTCAAGTGCACGCTGGCCGACCACGCGGCGCGCGGAATGAGGGCCGAGCTCCGCGTCCGCCGACCCGCGTCGACGGATTGACGCGAAGAGCGAGCCTTGGTCCCGGGCTGAGCCTGAAAGATCAGCTATCGCTGCGTGAAACGCGTTCGATCCGCGTGCCAGATGCCAAGGGCCGAGCCTGGCCGCGAAGCTGGCCGAGCAGATCCCAGTAGACCTCGAAGTCGACCAACTCGAGATTGTCGATCGTGTCCGTGCCACCGAGGAAGAGAGGGACCCTGTAGCCGACGCATTCGCGGAACTTCAGCCCCGGATTGGTCGGATTGGCGTCGAGCCATTCTGCGAAGAAGTGACTAGCAAGCGCGCTGTCGCGACGGTCCACGATCTCTTCGTCGTGGAAGCGCACGACATCCACGGGGACCTCTAACGCCTGGCCGGTTCCTGGTTCTAGGAGCAACACCTGCGGCGC
>DASTYD010000149.1:0-43496 GCA_035765175.1 Gaiellaceae bacterium | reverse complement strand
GATGCGCCACGACAACCCGGGCGTGGCGGAGGACGGCCTGACCGTCGTCGCCCGTGACTGGCGTCGGCGCGGCCTCGCGATCGCGCTCAAGCGTCTCGAGCTCGAATGGGCGGCCGAGAACGGCATCACCGAGGTGCTGACTTGGACTCAGCGCCGCAACGACGGCATGCGTGCGGTCAACGAACGACTCGGATACGAGTACCGGGGAGTCGGAGTGACGATGCTCGGCGCGGTTCCACTCCCATGAGGCGCGCCGACCACTTGCAGACCGTGCAGGCGGGCTACGACGAGCTCGCCGCGGGCTTCGGCGAGTGGGGCGAGCGGGTCGAAGGAGATCCGTGGGAGGGCTTTCTCGAGGAACTTGCAGGCAAGCTTCCCGACGGCGCGAGCGTCCTCGACCTCGGCTGCGGGGACGGCGCGAAGACCGCCCGGCTTGCCCGTCGGTTTGAGGTCGTCGGCGTGGACATCTCGGAGGAGCAGCTCCGGCTAGCCCGCGCCGCAGTCCCGGGCGCGACGTTCGTCCAGGCGGACTTCGCCCAGCTCGACGTGCTCCCCGAGAGCCTCGACGCCGTGACCGCCTTCTACTCGATCGTGCACGTGCCGCGGGACCAGCACCCGGCTCTGTTCGCCAGGATCGAGCGCTGGCTGAGGCCGGGAGGCCTCTTCCTCGCTTCGCTCAGTCACGTCGGAGGGCCCGACCGGACGGAGGAGTGGTTGGGCGTCGAGATGTTCTTCTCCGGCTTCGATGCCGAGACCAACGGCAGGCTCGTTCGTGAGGCCGGCTTCGAGCTCCTCTCCGACGACCTCGTCTGGATGCGCGAGCCCGAGGGCGACGCCGCGTTCCTCTGGGTGCTGGCGAGGAAGCCGCGGTGAGACGCGCGGACGCCACCCGCCTCTACTACGTCCTCCAGGTGCTCCTGTCCATGCCGACGTGGGTCGTCATGGCGGTGTACCTCGTGCAGGAGCTGAACCTCTCGCCGCTCGAGCTCGTGCTCATGGGGACCGCGATGGAGGCTGCCGTCTTCCTGTTCGAAGTGCCGACCGGAGTCGTCGCCGACACGTACAGCCGCCGGCTCTCTCTGATCGTCGGCTACCTGGGGATGGGCGTCGCCTGGATGGCCGTCGCCCTCGTGTCGTCCCCGGTCGCGATCATCGCGCTCTGGGCGCTCTGGGGCCTCGCTTACACGTTCACGAGCGGAGCGGAAGAAGCCTGGATCAGCGACGAGGTGGGGGTCGACAAGGTGAGCCGGGTCTTCCTCAGGGGCTCTCGCATCGCCTACATCGGCTCCGTGGCCGGGCTGCTGCTCCAGGTCGCGATCGGGGTCTACTCGCTCCGCGCGGGCGTGATCGCCGGCGGTGCCGTCGCCGTCCTCGCCGGGCTCCTCTCGATCCTCTTCATGCCAGAGACCGGCTTCCGGCGACGGCCCAAGTCCGAGCGCGGATCGCCCGTGTCCGAGCTGCGCACGACGGCGGTGAGCGGCTTTCGCTATGCGTGGGCCGCTCCGGTGATCCTGCTGCTTGTCGGCGTCGACTTCTTCATGGGCATGTCGAGTGAGGCCTTCGATCGCCTGAAGGAAGCGCACTTCCTGCGCGACGTGGGTTTGCCAAGCGTCGGCGACCTCGACCCGGTCGTCTGGTTCGGGAGCTTCTGGCTCGTCGGGATGGTGCTCGGGTTCTTCGCAACCGGCTGGCTCATCAAGCGCTTCGAGCGGGGTGGCCGAAAGGTCGTGACGGGCACCCTCTTCGCGCTGACGGTCGCGGAGATGGTAGCGATGCTCGTGTTCGCACTGACCGGGCTCACCTGGCTCGCGATCGCCGCCCTACTCGGTGTCTTCATGGCACGCAACCTTGCCGGGCCGCTCTACACGATCTGGCTGAACGAGCAGATCAGGGATTCGACCGTGCGTGCAACAGTGCTCTCGATCTCGGGACAGGCAAATGCCATCGGCCAAGCCGGCGGCGGGCCGGTGCTGGGAGTGATTGGCAACGTCTGGGGAATCCGCGCCGCCCTCACGGCGGGCGCCCTCGTCATCGCTCCGGCGCTGTGGCTCTACGGCCGGGCGATCGCGCACCAGGGCCGCGAGCCCGAGCTGGAGGAGCTGGCAGCCGAGGCGTGATACTCTCCCCGCCGTTGTGTTGAGGCAATGAGGCCTCGGGCTAAGTCGGCCCGGGGCTTTTCGTGTTTAAGGAGGCGTACACATGGCGCAGCAGGTCGAGTCGAAGAACCGGGCCACCTCGAGCGAGGAAGCCCGCACGGACGCGCTCGAGAAGATGAAGGCCGACGGAGTCGAGTTCCTGCTCCTCTGGTTCACCGATCTCGAAGGGCACCTGAAGAGCTTCGCGGTGACGCCGAGCGAGATCGAGGGCGCGCTCGACGACGGGATGGGCTTCGACGGCTCGTCGATCACCGGCTTCAACGCAATCGAGGAGTCGGACATGGTCGCCATCCCCGACCCGGGCACCTACCGGATGATGCCCTGGAAGGAGGGCGAGACGAAGGTCGGGCGGATGATCTGCGACGTCGTCACTCCGGACGGGAAGCCGTATGAGGGCGATCCCCGCTACGTGCTCCGACGTGCACTGGAGCGCTGCCAGGAGATGGGCTTCGACACCTTCAACGTCGGACCCGAGCTGGAGTACTTTCTCTTCGAGGACGACAAGGGCACCGAGACGCTCGACGAAGGCGGCTACTTCGCGATGACGACACTGGACGCCGCCAGCGAGCTGCGCCAGGAAACCGTCCGCGCCCTCGAGCAGATGGGGATCCCCGTCGAGTACGTGCACCACGAGGTAGGCCCGTCACAGCACGAGATCGACATGCGCTTCGCGCCCGCGCTCGAGATGGCCGACCACACGCTGACGTACCGCCTGATCGTGAAGGAGATCGCGAAGAAGGCCGGCTACCACGCGACGTTCATGCCGAAGCCGATCTTCGGCGAGAACGGGTCCGGCATGCACACGCACCAGTCGCTCTTCAACGAAGGCCGCAACAGCTTCTTCGACCCCGACGACGAGTGGCATCTGTCGGAGGCCGGCAAGGCGTTCATCGCCGGGCAGCTACGGCATGCGCGGGAGATCTCCGCGGTCTTCGCGCAGTGGGTGAACTCGTACAAGCGGCTCGTGCCCGGGTACGAGGCGCCGGTGTACGTCGCCTGGTCGCGCCGGAACCGCTCCGCGCTGATCAGGATCCCGCTCTACAAGCCCGGCAACGAGCAGGCGACGCGCGCCGAGATCCGGTGTCCGGACCCGGCGTGCAACCCGTACCTGACGTTCGCCGCGCTCTTGCACGCGGGGCTCGAGGGAATCGAGAAGGGCTACGAGCTGCCCGACCCGATGGAGACGAACCTCTACCACCTGACCGCCGAGCAGCGGAAGGAGCGCGGGATCGTCTCCCTACCGGAGACCCTCGGCGAGGCGATCGACGAGCTCGCCGATTCGGAGCTGGCCAAGAAGGCCCTGGGCCCGCACATCTTCGACCGCTACGTCGAGCTCAAGCGCAAGGAGTGGGACGACTACAGGGTTCAGCTCACCGACTGGGAGATGGAGCGCTACCTGAGCGTCCTATAGGCCCCTCACCTAGTGAGGTGGCCGCCCCTCGTCGGAAGGCGGCACGTAGTTCGGCGGCACCGTCGCGCCGTGACCGATCGCGCCCGATGGGCGATGGGTCTCGCCGACGTCCATCGGGCTCTTGTGCTCGTCGCTCTCACGCTCGTCGCTCTTGCGCCACCATGTCCGTAACCGCTCGAAGATCTTTGCCATGGGGGTGAGTATGGTACCGGCGGTGGAGCCGGGCTGTTGTCCCGAGGAGACAAGCCACTTGTCGGTGCCCTGAGAAAATAGGAGAATCAATTTCTCACCGGTCCCCGTCGCTTTGGCGGGCGTCGGGTGACCGCTGACGGCCGACTGCGAGCTGCTTCTAGGAGCGGCTCGTAGTCGTTTTGGGGACTACCGCGAGACCAGTGTCCCGGCGGCTCGATCCCAGAACACTCGGTCGCAGCCCGCAACGAGGCTTGCCACTTGCCGGCTGCCGAGAACGATGCGGTTCCCGTCGTCGCTCCAGAGGAAGCAGCCTGTGTAGGCCTGGCCGCGAAACTCGAGGCTGCACTCATCGAGGAACTCGCCGCGCACCTTCTTGTAGATCGGGTGGCACTCGGTGAACTTGATGAGGCGAGCCTGCTCCGACGGGGCTCCTCCGCCTGCCGTCGACGAGAAGTACCTCTGGATCAGTTTCTCGGGGCTCTCACCGCCGGTGGCGAGCACCGTTACGACTCCCGCTCCCAAGAGAACCACGACGAGCACCAAGCCGATCGGCGCGAGCGTCCACGTACGGAGCTCTCGGATCAGCCTGGAACCGGCCGCGAGCAGGCTCACGCGCGGTATTCAAGCCGAGCAAACGCCCGAAGGGAAGACGATTTAGAGGAAGGAGAGAACTGCGTCTCGGTCGACGCTGAGCCCGACGACGCCGCTGCGGCTGTCGATCTCGGAGATCGCGTCCGCGGGAACGAGCCGACGACGCCGGGAGAGGAAACCGGAGCGCACGGAAATTGCGTCTGGGATGTCCGGCTTGGTGCCGTACATCGGCGCCTCGACCGTGCCCACGACGCGTCCCTTCGCATCGGCGACGAGATAGCCGATGGTGCGGAGAAGGTCGGGACGCGAAGCGCTCATCGATCGCAAGCTACCCGCCGTCTGTGACGGAAAACCACGGCCTGCGTAAGGGTTTTGTTAACCATCCCGAGCGGCATTTCTCGGTCGCCCTCGATCTCCTTCCTAGAATCGGCTCGTGGATGTCTCGGCGCGCCATCTCCGCCTGCTGACCGAGACGAGTGCGGCGGTCAACTCGACGCTCGACCTCGAGGAGGTGCTCGCGCTGGTCGCCAGCAAGGTCGCGGACGCGCTCGACGCCGACGCGTGCTTCGTCTACCTGTACGACGACCAAGCCGACGAGCTCGTGCTTCGCGCGACCCACGGCACGCGGGTCGAGGAGATGACGCGCACACCGCGCATGCGGCCCGGCGAGGGGATCACCGGCACTGCCGCGGCCGACCGCGCGCCGATCATGATCGCGGAGCAGGCGCACCTCGACGAGCGCTTCAAGGCGTTCCCAAATCTGCCGGAAGACCAGTACGAATCGATCCTCGCCGTCCCGATCCTCGCGCGCGAGAAGCTGGCCGGCGCGCTCAACGTGCGGACCGAGGACCCGCGGAAGTTCTCGGAGGCCGAGATCGATCTCCTCGTCGCGATCGCGGCGCAGGTCGCCCAGACGATCGAGCACGCGAAGCTCTACGCCGACGCGCAGGCCCGCGTTTCGGAGCTCGAGGCGCTCGCGAAGATCTCGGAAGCGGTCTCGGACTCGCTCTACCTCGAGGAGTCGCTGGAGGCGATCGTGAAGACGACGATGGATGCGGTGGGAGCAACCGGCGCGGCCCTCGTCCTCGAGGACGGGAACATCGCCTGGCCGGAGGGCCGCGCCGGCGAGCACGCGATCCGGCTCCCGCTCCGTTGGAAGCGCCGCGCGATCGGCGAGCTCGTCTGCGACCGGGACACGCCGTTCACCGAGCAGGAACGGGCGCTCCTGACCTCGATCGCGCACCACGCGGCGGTTGCGCTCGAGCATGGGCGCGCGGTCATGCGCGGCGTCCTCGCTCAAGAGATCCACCACCGCGTGAAGAACAACCTTCAGACAGTCGCGTCGCTGCTTCGCCTCCAGGCGCGCTCGGAAGGAGTCGACCCGCGCAAGGCGCTCGAGGACTCGGTGAACCGCATCCTCGCGATCGCCGCGGTGCACGAGGTGCTCACGGAACGCCGCGACGAGGCGGTCGATCTCGGCGACTTGCTCGACCGCTTGCGCGCGATGCTCGTCCAGGGCCTCGGCGCCGACAAGCACGTCGACGCGCACCTGACTCCGGTTTCGCTTCCCGGCGGCAGGGCGACGGCGCTTGCCCTCGTCTTCAGCGAGCTCCTGCAGAACGCGCTCGAACACGGCGGCAATACGGTCCTCGTCGAGCTGGCGCGGCGCGACGGAGAGGTGGTGCTCGCGATCGCCGACGACGGGAGCGGGATCGTCGACGATGCTGACGGCACGGGGCTCTCGATCGTCCGTGCGCTCGTGCGGGACGAGCTGCGTGGAACGCTCGACCTCCACTCGAACGGCGGCCTGCGGGCCGAGGTCGTCTTTCCGGCCTGATGGAGCTCGACAGCTACAGCTTCGTACTGCTGAAGCGCGGCCCGAGAGCGGCCGAGTTCTCCGACGAGGAGCTCGATCGGCTGCAGGAGCAACATCTCGCGCATCTCGCCGCGATGACCGAGCAGGGCCACCTCGTCCTCGCCGGCCCGTTTTCCGACCAGCCCGACGACACGCTCCGCGGCTTCTGCCTGTACCGCACCGACCTCGAGGAGACTCGGCGCCTCGCAGAATCCGACCCTTCCGTTCGGGCCGGCCGGATGGCCGCCGACGTGATGCGCTGGTGGACCAAGCGCGGGTCACTGCCGTTCTGACGTCACGTTACGCAGCAGCGTTGCGAGGGGTCGGCCAGCCCTGGTAAGGCGGTAGACGGTCGCCGGCGGATAGTCCTCGGTGACGCGCCGGTCGACGAGGCCGACCGACTCGAGATCCTTGAGAGCGAGGGTCAGCGCTCGGGGCGTGATTCCTTCGAGCGCGTCACGGAGCTCGGAGAAGCGCAACGGCCCATCGCCAAGGGCGAAGACCACCGGCATCGACCACTTCTTGAGGCCGACTTCCTCCAGGTCTCCGCGGCGCAGCCGCTCGACGAGAGGCCGGCAGCCCGCGGCGATCCGTTCGCCCGAGCTCGTGAGCACGTACTCGGGTCGGAGGGGGTGGCCGTAGCCGGGATTGCGTCCGACGAGCCCGCTGTCGATCAGCGCCGTGAGCGTCCGGCGCAGCGACTCGCGGTTCAGGCCGAGGATCCGCGACAGGGTGACGAAACGGCTGCCGCGCTGGCGGTGCAATTCCGCGAGGATCGGCACCGACCAGCGATTGTGGAAGAGCGCTACGAGCGTTGACATGGAAGTATCCGTAGTATAAAAACATGACAAGACATCGAGAGGAGGAGCGATGACCCAGGAAGTGCAGGTCGCCCCGGTGGCGACGAACACACCGTTCGAGTACAGCCAGAACATGGTCATCTCGATCGGCGTGTCGGATCTCGACCGCGCTATCGAGTGGTACAAGGACGCGCTCGGGCTCGAGCTCGTCTACAAGCTCGATCAGTACGGCTGGTGTGAGATGTCGACGGCGACGAAGCACGTGACCATCGGTCTCGGCCAGAACGAGGACCTGAAGACCGGTGGCGCGACGCCGACGTTCGGTGTGCTCGACATCGACGCCGCACGGAAGCATCTCGAGTCGAAGGATGTGCGCTTCGACGGCGACACGTACGAGATCGAGGGCATGGTCAAGCTGGCGACGTTCTACGACCCGGACGGGAACTCGTTCATGCTCGCGCAGAGCCTGAGCGACGAGATTCCTTCGTAGACTCAGCCATGTGAGAGTCCTCATCGCCGAGGACGAGACGATCATCAGGCTCGACCTGCGAACCCTGCTCGAGCGGGCGGGGTTCGAGGTCTGCGCCGAGGCCCGCGACGGCGAGGAAGCTGTCGAGCTGGCGCGCGAGACCCAGCCGGAGGTGGCGGTGCTCGACGTGAAGATGCCGCGCCTCGACGGGATCGAGGCTGCCCGGCGGATCCTCGACGAGCGGCCGATCCCGATCGTCATGCTCACCGCCTACGGCCAGGACGAGCTCGTCTCGCGCGCGATCGAGGCAGGCGTCTTCGGCTACCTCGTGAAGCCGTTCCGCGAGCAGGACCTCCTCCCGGCGATCCAGACGGCCCGGGCGCGACACGAGGAGCTCGCGGCGCTGCGCGAGGAAGCCGAGTCGCTGTCGGACGCTCTCGCCGCCCGGAAGGTCATCGAGCGGGCCAAGGGCCTGCTGATGGAAAAGGAGAACCTCACCGAAGAGGAGGCGTTCGCCCGCCTCCGGAAGGCGAGCCAGGTCTCCGGGCGGCCCCTGCGGGTCGTCGCGGAGGCCGTGCTTGCTACCTTCGGTGCCGGTTCTTAAGTGGGGGACACTCGACTCGCAACGCAGATCTGGCAATCGCGCCGCTGGCGTCGTCGGCTGGTCTGGTCGACCATCCTCGCGCTCGCCGTGCCGATCGCCTTCGTCGCGATCCACTACTCCGACCCGGGCGACCCAGGGAATGCGAACGGGCCCGAGGTGGCCGACTACGTCCAGCCGAAGAACTCGCCGTTCACGGCGGCTGAGAAGCGCCAGGTCAGGCACTCGCTCAAGCTGTTCATCAGCGGCGGCGTCGCGGGCGAGAACCCCGTGCAGGCGTGGAACGTGAGCGCGCCGAGCCTGAAGCAGGGAACGACGCGGAAGCAGTGGGTCGGCGGCGAGATGCCGGTCGTGCCGTATCCAGCCGCCGACCGCGGGCTCGGGACGTGGAGCTTCGTCCAGTACTCGTACGAGGACGCCGTCGGCCTCGAGGTCTTCGTCTTCCCGAAGCCGGGCTCCGGGTACTCGGCCATGACCGCGGACGTCGAGCTCGTCAAGCAGCGCGACGGCCGCTGGCTCGTCGACTACTGGATGCCGAAGCGGTTCCACGGCCCGCCCTCCCTCTCGGCAAGTCAGCTCAAGAAGGCGCAGAAGGACAAGCGTGCCCGGGACAAGCCGGCGCGCAGGGAGGCGGCCGAGGAGGAGCCGTACCAACCTCCGCAGCAGAGCCGTGCCTGGCTCGCACTGCCGATCGCGCTTCTGTCGCTCGTGATCATCGTCCCCCTCGCGGTCGTCCTGGTCTACTGGATCCAGAACCGGCGGGCGACACGCGCCTACGCAGAGTCGTCTCGGACGTAAGCGGCCCGGCTCTTCTAGGCGCCTGAGGTTTCGAAGAGCTGCTCCCAGCGGCTGAGCAGAGCCTGGAGCTCGTCACGGGCCCGGCGGTGGGCGGCGACGACGTCGACGTTCGACCAGTCGTCGGCGAGCTTGCGCTCGAGGTCGGCGATCTCCGCCTCGCGGCTCGCGATGTCGGCCTCGAGGCTCTCGAGCTCGGTCGGACCGGTCTTCCGCTTGGCGGGCCGGGGCTTCTCTCTCTTCGGCTTCGGAGGTGGCTCGGGCTCGACCGGCTTCAGCCGCTCGTCACGCGCAGCCACGTACTCGGCCCAGCCGCCCTCGTAAGAGCGGATCGTGCCGTCCTCGATCGCGAGCGTACGGTCGGCGATCGCGTCGAGCAGCGCGCGGTCGTGGGAGACGATGAGGACCGTGCCGGGAAACGCATCGAGGGCGGCCTCGAGCGCCTCACGGCTTTCGAGATCGAGGTGGTTGGTCGGCTCGTCGAGAAGGAGCAGGTTGGCCCCGGAGGCGACGACGAGGGCCAGCGCAAGCCGCCGCCGCTCCCCGCCCGAGAGCGCGGCGACGGAGCGCTCGTGCATCTCCCAGCCGGTGAACAGGAAGCGGCCGAGGAGGTTCTGCGCCTCTGGCCTCCGGAGGCCGGTCGCGTTCTGGGTCGCGGCCAGGACGCTCTTCGTCTCGTCGAGCTCGATCTCATGCTGCGAGAAGTAGGCCGGCTCCACGCCGTGCCCGAAGCGGAGTTTCCCCGCGACCGGCTCCCGGCGGCCGAGGAGCGTCTCGAGGAGCGTTGTCTTCCCCGAGCCGTTCGGCCCGACGAGGGCGACGTGCTCGCCCCGCTCGATTGCAAAGGAGACGTCGATGAGCAACGGTTTGTCGCCGGCCGCGAGCTCGGCTCCCTCGACCTCGGCGACGGTTCGGCCGCTGCGCTTCGGCTGGAGGAAGTCGAAGCCGAGGCTTCTCGCGCGCCGGGTGAGAAGGTCGATCTCTCCTCGCAGCTCGGAGCGTTCCTTTTGCAGCCGGCCGATGTGCGTCAGCTTCGCCTGCGCGCGCTTGGCGAGGTTCTTCTTGTAGCGGAAGCGGGCGACGAATCGCTCGAGGCGCGCGATGTCGACGTCGATCCGCTGGGCCGTGGTCGTCGCCGCCGAGAGCCGTGCGGCCTTTTCGCGCCGCCAGTTGTGCCAGGGGCCGGCGAAGTAGGTCGACCGGCCCGCCTCGAGCTCGAGGACCGCGGTTGTCACCGCTTCGAGGAACCAGCGGTCGTGGGCGACGATGATCACCGCGGCGTCGATCGACTGCAGCTCGCGTTCAAGCCATTCGAGGCTGGCGACGTCGAGGTGGTTCGTCGGCTCGTCGAGAAGCAGCAGGTCGGGGTCGCCGCCGAGCGCGCGGGCCAGCGAGGCGCGGGTGAGCTCGCCGCCGGAGAAGGTGGAGAGGGGCCGCTCGAGGTCGGCCGAGGAGAAGCCGAGGTTCCGGGTCACCGAGTCGAGCCGCTCGCGCCAGGCATAGCCGCCGGCATGCTCGAGGCGGGCCTGCGTCTCGGCGTAGCGGCGGAGGGTCGCCGCGTCGTGGTCGCCTGCGGCCATTGCCTCCTCGAGGCGACGCAGCTCCCGCTCGGCGGCGGTGAGGTCCGCAGCGCCAGAGAGGACGTAATCGCGGAGTGAGGCGTGGCTCTCGGCCGGCGGGCGCTGGTCGTGGAGCGCGATGCGCGTCCCCTTGGCCATCGAGATCGTGCCGCCGTGGAGCTCCGTTTCTCCGTTCAGGAGTCGGAGCAGCGTCGTTTTGCCGGCGCCGTTGGGCCCGGAGAGCGAGACGCGGTCGCGGCGCTCGACCTTGAACGACACGTTGTCGAACAGGGGGTCGCCGGAGAGCTCCTTGCGCAGGTTCGTTGCCGTGACGACGGCCATGGGCACAGCGTAGATACCCAGGAGCCGGCGCAGAATCGGCTCACTTCCGCCTCAGCGTCGTCACGCGGCCGGCGATACGCTCACAGCGGGTGGCGGGTGGACTTCTCCCCACCCGGGTGGGGATGTACCTAGGAGTCGGGCGGCGGGCTCAGTTGGCTGCGCCGACGGTGCTCGCGACGAGCTGACGCGCCGCGCTCGCGATGTGCTCCGCGTCGATCCCGGCAGCTGCAAGAAGCTCGGCCGGCTTGCCCGAGCCCGGCATCTCGCGCACCGCGAGGTGGACGACTCTCGGGCTCTCATCGGAGTCGGCGAACGCCGACAGGACCGCCTCGCCCAGGCCGCCCTCGGGCCAGTGGTCCTCGGCGACGACGAACCGGCCCCCGGTCGCCTCGGCTGCCGCGCGCAGCGTCTCGCCGTCCACCGGCTTCACCGAGTAGAGGTCGATCACGCGTGCGCTCACCCCTTCGCTCGCCAGCGAGTCTGCGGCCTTCAGGGCCTCGTGCAACGTGATCCCGGCTCCGATCAGCGTCACTTCGTCGTCGTCCGACGACCGCACGACCTTGGCCCCGCCGACGGGAAAGTCCTCGCCCGCCTCGTAGATGACCGGCGTCTCGGCGCGGGTCGTGCGCAGGAAGGAAATGCCGTCGAGGTCGACCATCGCTTCCACGAGCTTCGCGGCCTGGTTGGCGTCGCTCGGGTAGAGCACCGTCGAGCTGTGCACTGCGCGGAAAGTGGCGAGATCCTCGAGCGCCATCTGCGAAGGCCCGTCCTCGCCGATCGAGACGCCCGCGTGCGAGCCGCAGAGCTTGATGTTCGCCCTGCTGATCGCGGCCATCCGGACGAAGTCGTACGCGCGCGTGAAGAACGCCGCGAACGTCGACGCGAAGGGCTTCCATTTGCGCACCTGGATTCCGACCGCCGCCGCGACCATCTGCTGCTCTGCGATGAACATCTCGAAGTACCGGTCCGGGTGAGCAGCGGCGAAGATCTCCGCGTAGGTCGAGTTCGAGACCTCGCCGTCGAGCGCGACGACGTCACCGCGACCGTCGCCGATCGCCTTCAGCGCGTCGCCGTACGCCTTGCGCGTCGCCACCTCGTCGCCCACCTCGTACGTCGGGAGCTCGACCGTGCCGGACGACTCGAACACGTGCGGTTCGCCCTCGATCTCCGGCTTGGATACCTCGACCGTGATGTTGCGGATGCCGCCGAGCTCCTCGATCGCCTTTTCCGGCTCCGGCAGTGCCTTGCCGTGGAAACCGTCCTTGTTCTCGACCTCCGTCACGCCCTTGCCCTTGATCGTCTTCGCGACGATCACGGTCGGGACACCCGTGGTGCCGGCCGCCTCCGTGTAGGCGCGGTCGATCGCCTCGACATCGTGACCGTCGATCTCGATCGCATGCCAGCCGAAAGCCTCGGCCCGGCTCGCATACGAGTCGAGGTCCCAGCCGTGCATCGTCTCGCCGCGCTGCCCGAGCCGGTTGACGTCGATGATCGCCGTCAGGTTGTCGAGCCGCTCGTAGGCCGCGTGCTCGAAGGCCTCCCACACCGAGCCCTCGGCGATCTCGCTGTCACCGCAGAGCACCCAGGTCGTGTACGGCAACCGGTCGAGCCGCTTCCCGGCGAGCGCGATCCCGACGCCGTAAGGCAGTCCCTGGCCGAGCGAGCCCGTCGCGACGTCGACCCATGGGAGCACCGGGGTCGGGTGGCCTTCCAAGCGGCTCCCGAACTTGCGGAAGGTCAGAAGCTCCTCGTCGGTGATCGCGCCGGCTGCCTTGTACATCGCGTACAGGAGCGGCGACGCGTGGCCCTTCGAAAAGACCAGGTGGTCGTTCCGCGGGTCGTCGGGGTTTTCGAAGTCGTAGTGGAGGTGCTTCGCGAGCAGCACCGCCATGAGGTCGGCCCCCGACATGGACGACGTCGGGTGCCCCGAGCTCGTGACCGCCGCGGCGCGCACCGAGTCGACGCGCAGCTGCTGGCCTAGCTCACGCCAGAGTTCCGGGCCTTCCATCCCAGGTAACGTAACTTCTCGATGCGGGTTGCGGTCGCCTTCGACCATCGCGGGGTCAAGCTGCGCGCGCGCGTCCTCGAGGAGGTCGAGGCGCTGGGGCACGAGACGGTCGACTTCGGCACGGACGCGCCGGAGCCGAAGATCGACTATCCGGACAAGGCCCGCGAGGTCGGCGAGGCGATCCAGTCGGGCGGCGCGGACCGTGGTGTCCTCGTCTGCGGCTCCGGGGTTGGCGCGTCGATCGCCGCCAGCAAGCTCGCGGGCATCCGCGCCGCGACGTGCCACGACACGTACTCGGCGCACCAGGGCGTCGAGCACGACGACATGAACGTCCTCTGCATCGGCTCCGAGGTGATCGGCGCGGAGCTCGCCGCCGAGCTCGTTCGCACCTTCCTGGAAGCGAAGTTCGACGGAGGAGACCGGTATGTGCGTAGATTGGAGAAGATCGAGGAACTAGAGAAAGCACATGGGTGAATCACGTTTGCATCAGATCGCAGGGCTCGGCCAGTCGGTCTGGATCGACTCGCTCTCGCGCGGCTGGCTGAAGACCGGCTCGCTTGCGAAGTGGATGGAAGAGGACGCCCTCACAGGCGTCACCTCGAACCCGACGATTTTCCAGAAGGCGATGGCCGAGGGCGAGTGGTACGACGACCAGCTCCGCGAGGTGCTCGAGCATGAGGACGACCTCAAGGAGACCTTCCTCCAGCTCGCGATCGCCGACATCGAGGAGGCGTGCGACCTCTTCCGCTCCGTCTGGGACGGCGGCAAGGGGAAGGACGGCTACATCTCGATGGAGGTCGACCCGAACCTCGCCTACGAGACCGACGCGACGATCGAGGAGGCGGCGCGCTTCCACGACTGGGTCGAGCGCCCGAACCTCTACGTGAAGATCCCGGCGACGAAGCCCGGGCTGCCGGCGATCGAGGAGATGATCGCGCGCGGTCGCAACATCAACGTGACGCTGATCTTCTCGCTCGAGCGGCACATGGAGGTAGCCGAGGCGTATATCCGCGGGCTCGAGCGGCTCGTCGAGGCGGGCGGCGATCCGGCGAACGTCGGCTCGGTCGCCAGCTACTTCGTCTCGCGGGTCGACACGGAGGCCGACCGGCGGCTCGACGGGGCCGGGCACCCGGAGCTGAAGGGCAAGCTTGCAGTCGCGAACGCGAAGCTCGCGTACCAGAACTACGAGGAGAAGTTCTCCGGGGAGCGCTGGGAGGCCCTCGCGGCGAAAGGCGCGACTCCGCAGTGGTGCCTCTGGGCGTCTACCTCGACGAAGAACCCGGAGTACCGCGACGTGCTCTACGTCGAGGATCTGATCGGGCCCGGCACCGTGAACACGATGCCGCGCGAGACGATCGAAGCCTTCCAGGACCACGGAGAGGTCGCGCTCACCCTGGAAGAGGGCATCGACGAGGCGAAGCAGGTCTTCGAGCAGGTCGAAGCCGCCGGCGTCGACTACGACGACGTGACCGAGACGCTCGAGCGAGAGGGCGTCCAGAAGTTCATCGACTCCTTTACGGAGCTGCTCGAGGGCATCGAGGCGAAGCGCGGCCAGCTTGCTCCGGCGTGACTGACCTGTA
Organism: Gaiellaceae bacterium; assembly: GCA_035765175.1. Classification (GTDB taxonomy): domain Bacteria; phylum Actinomycetota; class Thermoleophilia; order Gaiellales; family Gaiellaceae; genus VAXT01. Next base: position 29,137 of record DASTYD010000149.1, on the reverse strand, counting down.
CTGGGAGCAGGCGGGTGAAGGGCCGCCCGTCGTCCTTGTGCACGAGGGAATCGCCGACAGTCGTATGTGGGAGCCGCAGTGGAGGCCGTACTCGGAGCAGTTCCGGGTGGTGCGCCTCGACCTGCGCGGCTTCGGCCAGTCGCCCGCCGCCGTCGGGACGTTCTCGTGGGCCGGCGACGTGGCTCAGCTGTTAGACGAGCTCCGGCTGGGGCCCGCCGCGCTCGTGGGAGTCTCGCTTGGCGGGTCCGTCGCCATGGAGGTTGCCATCGCGCGGCCCGAGCTCGTGTCGCGGCTCGTGCTCGTCGCCCCGGGACTGCGCGGGTTCGAGATGAACGAGGAGACGAAGGCGGGTTGGGAAGAAGAAGATGCAGCCCTCGAGCGCGGCGACGTCGACGAGGCGGTCGAGGTCAACCTGCGCATGTGGGTGGACGGCCCGTCTCGCTCGCCGGGCGAGGTCGATCCGGAGGTGCGTTCGAAGGTGGGCGAGATGCAGCGGCGTGCGATCGAGATCTATCTCGAAGCGGGCGAAGACGGCGAGCCGCAACCGCTCGCGGAAGACTGGGGCGACCGGCTCGCAGAGATCGCGGTCCCGACGCTCGTCATCGTCGGGGACCTCGACCGGCCGGAGATGCTCGAGATTGCAGGACGGCTCGAAGCCGAGATCCCGAATGCGCGGCGCGAGACGATGGCCGGCGTCGCGCACGTGCCGAGCATGGAGCGGCCGGACGAGTTCGACCGCCTCGTCCTCGACTTTCTGTCATGACCGCGCTCGAGCCCGTCGAGCTCGTCGACAGGATCTGGGCCCGCGACCCGACGATCTGGACGGGCACCGATGAGGCGAAGTGGCTCGGGTGGCTCGACGAGCCGGGCCGGATGCTCGAGCGCGTCGAGGAGCTCGAGAGCCTCGACCGCGAATACGAGGACATCGTCCTGCTCGGGATGGGCGGGTCGAGCCTCGCGCCGGAGGTGATCCGACGCACGTTCGCGGTCGAGACGCTGCACGTGCTCGACACGACCCACCCGTCCGCGATTCGGCGCCTCGAGGAGCGGCTCGACGTTGTCGGTCGGACGCTCTTCGTCGCCGCGTCCAAGTCGGGGACGACGCTCGAGACCCGCTCTCAGCTCGACTACTTCATGAAGCGCAGCGGTGGCGAGAACCGCTTCGCGGCGATCACCGATCCCGACACCGAGCTCGAGCAATTCGCCAGGGCGCACGACTTCGTCTGGGTCGTCAACGGCGAGCCGACGATCGGCGGGCGGTACTCGGCGCTGTCGCCGTTCGGAATGGTTCCGGCGGCGCTCGTCGACCTCGACGTGCAAGCGATCCTCGAGCGCGCAGACGCGATGGCCGGCTGGTGCCGGCTCGGTGAAGAGAACCCCGGCTTTCAGTTCGGCGCCGAGCTCGGCGAGAACTGGAGCGAGGGCCGCGACAAGGTCTGTATCGAAGAGAGCCCGGTCGGGTTCGGGCTCTGGGCGGAGCAGCTGCTCGCGGAGTCGACGGGCAAGCAGGGAAAAGGCGTAGTACCCGCTCCGGGTGAGGATCCTGGCGGTGGGCCGGACCGCCAGCTTGGGCGTGTCCGGCTCGACGACCCGTATGACGTCGGCGCAGAGTTCTACAGGTGGGAGTTCGCCACCGCGGTCGCAGGCTCGATCCTCGGCATCAATCCGTTCGACCAGCCGGACGTGCAGGCCGCCAAGGACAAGACGAACGCCCTTCTGTCACAAGGGACCGTCCCTCAGCCAGGTCCAGAAGGGTCGCTCGACGATCTACTTGCGCAGGCAGAGCCCCCTCAGTACATCGCGATCCAGGCGTTCATCGACCCCGCGCGCGAGGGGGACCTCGACCCGCTGGTCATGCGGGCGCGCGAGACCGGGTGTGTGGTCACCAAGGGCCTCGGTCCGCGCTATCTGCATTCGACCGGCCAGCTGCACAAGGGAGGCCCGAACACCGTGCTCGCGATCCAGGTCGTCGACGACCTCGGTGAGGAGCTTGGGATTCCCGGTCGCCGGTTCGGGTTCAGGCAGCTCATCTCTGCCCAGGCCGCGGGTGATTTGGAATCGCTGAAGGAGCGCGGACGGACGGTGTGCCGTGTGAGACTGGAGGACCTGTGAAGCTCGGGATGGTCGGTCTGGGACGCATGGGCTCGGGGATGACGGAGCGCCTGCGCCAGGGTGGGCACGAGGTGATGACGTACGACCCACAGGTGGAGTCGACCGCGTCGTCGCTCGAGGACCTCGCGTCGCAGCTCGAGTCCCCGCGCGTCGTCTGGATGATGATCCCGGCGGGCAAGATCACCGAGGACACGACGCGGGAGCTGCTCGGGATTCTCGAGAGCGGCGACGTGCTCGTCGACGGCGGCAACTCGAACTTCCACGATTCGCAACGGCGGAACGAGGAGGCCGCCGAGAGGGGGATCGAGTTTCTCGACGTGGGCGTGTCCGGCGGAATCTGGGGGTTGCAGGAGGGCTTCTGCCTGATGGCTGGTGGGCCCGACCGGGGCGTTGGGCTGCTTCAACCGGCCCTCGAGACGCTCGCCCCGCCCGGCGGCTGGGCGCACGTCGGCCCGTCTGGCGCGGGGCACTTCGTGAAGATGGTTCACAACGGGATCGAGTACGGCTTGATGCAGGCCTACGCCGAGGGCTTCGACCTCATGCGCGCCTCGGAGTTCGACCTCGACTTCGAGCAGATCTCGGGGATCTGGCGCTACGGCTCGGTCGTCCGCTCGTGGCTCATCGAGCTCTTGCACGACGCGCTCGCCAAGCACGGGGGCGAGCTCGACGACATCTCCGACTACGTCGAGGACTCCGGCGAAGGGCGTTGGACCGTGGAGGAAGCCGTCAACGCGGCGGTGCCGCTGCCCGTGATCACCGCCGCCCTCTATGCGCGCTTCGCGTCTCGCCAGGACGAGTCCTATGCGGCCAAGATCAACGCCATCCTCCGAGCCGAGTTCGGCGGCCATCCGGTGAAGAAGAAGCAATGAACCGAGCCATGTCAGGTGCCTGGCACCAGTACCGACTCCGCGAGCCAGGTCCATCTTCGGCGAACTCCCGTAACCAAGCCCTTGCTGGCCGACTCCTCGAGAGGGCCGGTGCCAGGCACCTGACAGGTCCCGCATGACCGAGACTCAGGTCGCCGAGAATCCGCTGCTCGAGGGGCTCGGGCCGCGGAGGACGCCCGAGCCGTGCGTGCTCGTCATCTTCGGCGCGTCCGGCGACCTGACGCGACGGAAGATCTTCCCGGCCCTCTACGCGCTCGCCTACCGGCGGCTGCTGCCGGAGCGGTTCGCGGTCGTCGGCGCCGCGCGCTCGGACTTGAGCGACGACGAGTACCGAGACCGAATGGAGCACGCCGTCCGCGAATTCGGCCGCGACGACTTCGAGCAGGAGGTCTGGGACGGGCTCGCCGATGCCACCCGCTACGTCTCGATGGACTTCGCGAACGAGTCTCGGGAGGACAAGCTGAGCGACCTCCTGACAGAGCTCGACGAAGGGCGAGGCACACGAGGCAACCGCGTCTACTACCTCGCCGTACCGCCGCAGGCGATGCCGACCATCGTCAGGGAGCTCGGCGAGCGCCGAAAGACCGAGGGCTGGACGCGGCTCATCGTCGAGAAGCCGTTCGGCCACGACCTCGCCTCCGCGCGGGAGCTGACCGGCCTGATCGGCGGCTCGTTCGCCGAGGAAGAGGTCTTCCGCATCGACCACTACCTTGGAAAAGAGACCGTCCAGAACATGCTCGCGCTCCGCTTCGCGAACGGCATCTTCGAGCCGATCTGGAGCCGCCAGTTCATCGACCACATCCAGATCACAGTCGCCGAGACGCTGGGAGTCGAAGGCCGCGCCGCCTACTACGAGCAGGCGGGCGCGATCCGAGACATCTTCCAGAACCACATGCTCCAGCTCGTCGCGCTGACCGCGATGGAGCCGCCGATCGACTTCACCGCCGACTCGGTGCGCAACGAGAAGGTCAAGGTGCTGAAGGCGATGCGCACGCCGGGGCCGAAGAACGTCGTCCGCGGCCAGTACGGACCCGGCTTCGTCGAGGGCACGGAGGCGCCCGGCTATCGCGACGAGGACGACGTCGACCCGCAGTCGATGATCGAGACCTACGTGGCCGCGAAGCTGTTCGTGGACAACTGGCGCTGGGCCGACACGCCGATCTACGTCCGCACCGGCAAATCCCTGGCGCGCCGCGAGACGACGATCGCAATCCAGTTCCAGCGCGCGCCGCATCCGCCGTTCGAGGACTCTGCGACCGAGGAGCTCCAGCCGAACCTCCTGCTCGTCCACGTGCAGCCCGACGAAGGCGTGTCGCTCGCGATCGGCGCCAAGGTGCCGGGCCAGGGGATGCGCATCCGCACCGTCCACATGGACTTCATGTACGGCGGCGCCTTCCGCGTGGAGCTGCCCGACGCGTACGAGCGCCTCATCCTCGACGCGATGCTGGGCGACCAGACGTTGTTCACGCGTTCGGACGAGGTCGAGGAGCAGTGGTCGATCGTCGACGCGATCGTCGCCGGCTGGGCCCGCGACCGGCCCGCGTTCCCGAACTACGCCGCCGGGACCTGGGGCCCGGCCGCGGCGGACGAGCTGATCCAGCGCGACGGCAGGGAGTGGCTCCGGCATTGAGCACGACGCACGTCCACGCAGAGGAGTGGTCGGGCGAGGACGTCGGGGTCGGCGACGTCGTCACTGAGCTCTGCCGCCTGCGTGACGAGAGCGCCCACGAGACAGAGGGACCCGATCTCCGGACGAGCGTGATGACCCACCTCGCCTGGGTGCCTCCCGAGTGGGAGGACGCGGCGCTCGAGACGCTCGCCGGCCTCGAGGAGCGGCACCCCTCGCGCGGGATCCTCCTCTTCCCGCGTCCTGACGCCGAGGACGGGATGGACGCAAAGATCTCCGTGCTCGCGTTTCCGCTCCGCGAGCAGCGCCGGCACATCGCGGCCGAGGTGATCGAGCTCCGCCTCCGCGGGCGCAGCTGTCAGGCGCCGGCGAGCATCGTCAACCCGCTGCTCGTCCCCGCCCTGCCCGTGTTCCTGCGCTGGCGCGGGCGCCCGCAGTTCGGCGAGCGGAACGTCGACCAGCTCGTCGAGGTCTGCGACCGCCTGATCGTCGACTCGCGCGAGTGGCCCGACGTGCCGGACGCCTACGGGGAGCTGCCGTTCGAGAGCACCGCGTGCTCCGACATCGCGTGGCGGCGCACCGAGCGCTGGCGCCGCTGCCTCGCGCGCATGTGGCCCGGGATCGCCGAGCTCGGCACACTGCGCGTCGAGGGGCCGGTGGCCGAGGCGTCGCTCCTCGCAGGCTGGCTCCGCTCCCGGCTCGAGCGCGAGGTCGAGCTCGAGCACGACGACTCGGAGGAGCTCGTGGCGGTCGATGTGGACGGCACAGCGTGCCCAGTGCCCCGCGGTCACCCGACCTCGAGCGAACTCCTCTCAGCCGAGCTGGACGAGTTCTCGCGCGACCGTGTCTACGAGGCCGCTTCGCGCGCGGCCGCGCGATAGGTTCTCGAAGCCTTCGAGCGCCACTGTGATCCGCTGCCGGAGCCGGGCTTTGCCCGGCGGGAGGCTCCCACCGGAGAAGGGAACGCTCGAACTTCCGATGCATCCGCCGGCTCCGCAGACCTCGTATGACGCCTCCGATCTGAAGGAGGGGCTCACGGGAGAACCAGGGGTTTCCCCGTGCTTCGTTACTTTCTGAGGCTCTGAACGAGAAGAAGGGTGTGAACGGAGCTGCCGAGGGCGCTTTTCGCCGGCACTACCAGCACGTCTACGGCTACCTCCGCCGGCGGATTCGCGATCCGCACCGCGCGGAGGAGCTGACCCAGGACGTCTTCGCCGCCGCTGCGGCGGGGCTGCCCGACCCACAGGAGGGGGACCCACCCGTGCTCGCTTGGCTCTACACCGTCGCGAGGCGACGCTTCGTGGACGAGACTCGCAGGCAGCGGCGCGAGAAGCGCGTCAACCTGCCCGAGACGCGAAGCTCCTCGGACTACGGGCCGTTCGTCGCGCGAGCGCTCCGCGAGGCTCTCGGCGCGCTCCCCGGTGGGCAGAGCCAGGTGATCGTCCTCAAGCTCCTGCGGGGGCTGACGTTCGCCGAGATCGGACGCGAGGTCGGCCTCACCGAGGCCGCGGCCAAGATGCGTTTCAGGCGTGCGCTCGAAGCGTTGCGCGAAGAGTTGATCGAGAGGGGGATCGAACCATGACCATCCGTGACCGCGAGGTGCTGGAGGAGCTGCGCGACGACCCGGAGCTGCTCGCGCTCGCGGACGCTGTCGTCGAGACGCAGCGCCTGCGCCGGATGAAGCCCTTCGGCGCGGTAACGGCGGTGGCGTTGGTGGCAGCAGCCCTGTTCGTGCTCGTTCTCGCCTCTCCCTGGGATCGCGGCGGCGAGAGCAGATCGGTCCTCGACCGCGCTCTGGCCGCCATCGACACGGGAGGGCCGGTTACCCATTTGACGATCAAGCTCCAACGGGGTGAGGGCCGCGATTTCTCGCCCGTGACGAACGAGGCGTTCTACGACAAGCAGCGTGGGCTCGTCCGAGTGGTCAGCCAAAACGCCGGAGAGACGATCGCCGACTACACGACGAGGGCCTCGGAGGACGAGTTCACGACGTTCCCAGGACTGCTCGACGGGGCCGAGTACTACCGCGAAGCTCTCGCCGCCGGCGACGCGACGATCGTCGGCCAGGGAGTCTGGCGTGGTCGGCCCGTGCACTGGGTGCGGCTCGAGGGCCGCGGCGGCCTCGGGGTTCTCCAGATCGGGATCGACCAAGACAGCTACCGGCCCGTCGTGTTTCGCTTGCTCAGCGCCTCCGGGGCTCCCTCGGGGTTTCAGGTGGCCGTGCTGGGCTTCGACTACGTCTCGACCGACGAAGCCGCCTTCGACCCTGACGCGCCCGTGCTCGTGAGCGGGACGGTGCTCGGTCGAGACTGCCGACCGACCCGGGCGCGGATCGGTGCCGTGCTCAGGCCGTCCTCGACGGGGCCGGCGAATCTGCCGAGCGCCGAGATCGCCTCGGCGCGCAGTGGCCCCGACGGGCGGTTCACCCTCCGAGTCGATCCCGACAAGGATCCGTTCCGCGGCAAGGATCGCTTCGACTTCACACTCAACGCCCAGGTCGCGGATGCGACGAGAGGGTTCGCCTTCGTGCCGTTCACGCGTGTTGTCCAGAAAGGCAACTGGGCACCCCAGAAGCCGCTCACGGTCAGCGTCCCGAAGGAAGCCGCTGCCGAGTGTGATTAGCGTCTGAGGAGCGTTTCGACGAGCTCGCCGACTGCCAGTACGAGCGCGTCCGAGCCCGGACTGCCCGCGATCTGAAGCGAGGCCGGAAGCCCGTCCTCGGCAGCGCCGCACGGCAATGCGAGCGCCGGCCACCCAAGCGAGTTGAACGGGATCGTGAGCCGAATCGTCGCCTCGCGGATCTCGAGGTCGTCGACCGGCAGAGACGGCGCGACGAAGCCGAGCGTGGGAGTGAGGACGAGGTGAACTCCGTCGATGGCGCTCGCGGCCCGCTCGCGCACCTCTTCACGTGCCGCCAGGCCGCGCTCGTACTTGGCGTCGGGAAGCCCAAGGCAACGCTCGACCTTCGTCCTCACGTTGTCGCCGTAAGAGTCGGCGAACTCAGCGAAGAGGTCGCGGTGCACGTCGGCGACCTCGCGCATGAAGATTGGCGCGACGGTTTCCGTCAGTGGGAATTCGACGTCGCGGCGGCGCGGGAAGAGCTCGGTCGCCTCGCGCACGCGCGTCTGGATCGCAGGATCGGCCAGATCGAGCCAGGCGACTCCGACCTCGAGCTCCTCGAGAGACTCGACGGTCATCGGCTCGAAGCCGTCGACGAGGGCCTCCATCATCGCAGTGCACTCCGCGACCGAGCGCGCCATCGGGCCGGCGTGGTCGAAGCTCGGTGCCAGTGGGAACACGCCCTCGAGCGAGACGAGCCCGTAGGTCGGCTTGAAGCCGACGACGCCGCAGCACGCTGCGGGGATCCGGATCGAGCCGCCCGAGTCCGTCCCCAGCGCCGCGTCCGCGAGCCCGGCTGCGAGCGCAGCCGCCGACCCCCCGCTCGAGCCGCCGGCCATGCGGCCCGGATAGTTCGGGTTGGGCACCGTGCCGTAGTGCGGATTGACCGAGGTGATGCCGTACGCGAACTCGTGCAGGTTCGTCTTGCCGACGTTCGCGTAGCCCGCCGCCTCCAAGCGCGTCACTGCTACGGCGCTCGTCTCGGGGACGTGGTCGGCGAAGACGATCGAGCCGTACGTCGTCGTCAGTCCGGCGGTGTCGAAGAGGTCCTTGACGGCCAGGCGCACGCCGTCGGCGACACGATCGGGCCTCGCGAGGAAGATCCCCGGAGGCGTAGGATCGCCCGACCGACCACTCGAGGAGGACGACGTGAACACCTATGTGATTCTGCGCAGAAGCGGCTGGCGGTCGGTGGAGGAGCTTCAGGAAGCGGCGGGACGTTCGAGCAAGGTCGGCGACGAGGTGATGTCGGACCAGGTTCGCTGGATCCGCTCCTACGTTCTCGAGGAGGACGGCGGCTCCGTCGGCACCGTCTACATCTACCAGGCGATCAGCCCGGAAGCGATCCGCGAGCACGCCTCACGCGCGGTGCTGCCCGTCGACGAGATCATCCCCGTCGCGGACACGGTGCTCGTGCGACCCGGCCCGGAGCCGGCTCAGGTCTAGAGGCGCACCGCATGGGGGCCGAGGAGACGATCCGCCGCTTCTGCGACGCGATGAACGACAACGACGCCGACGCCGTCGTCGCCCTTGCCGCTCCGTCGATCGAGATCCAGATCGGCCCGCATCGAGCAGAGGGTCTCGAGGCACTTCGCGCGCTGGCGAGCCAGCCGGGGCCCGAGGGCCTCGACTCGAGGGTCGAGATCGTCGACATCGAGGGCTCCGACGGCCGATTCGACGTCCCGGCCCGCCGAGTTCAGCGCTGGTCGGAGACGAACGAGACGGCTTCCGAGGAAGAGCTCATCGTCTCGATCGACCTCGACGAGCAGGGGCTGGTCACGCGAGTCGAGATGCAGCCGAAGCCGGCGGCAGGCTGATCTCGGACCGTGCGCGTCCAGGACTGCAACTGGATGCAGCTGGAGGCATACCTCCAGCGCGACGATCGAATCGTCCTGCCGGTCGGCTCCACCGAGCAGCACGCGTACCTCTCGCTCGCGACGGACAACATCCTCGCCGAGCGCGTCGCCGTCGAGGCCGCCGAACCTCTCGGCGTGTTGGTGCTCCCCGTCCTGCCGTACGGGATCACGCCGCGTTTCGCCGCCTACCCGGGGAGCCCGACGCTGCGGGTCGAGACGTTTCTCGCCGTTGTCACGGACCTCCTCGATTCCCTCTCGTCGCAGGGCTTCCGGCGGATCCTGATCGTCAACGGCCACGGCGGGAACACGCCGGCGCGCTCGGCCGCGTCGCAATGGGGTGCGCAGCATCCCGAGAGCCGCGTCCTGTATCACGACTGGTGGAACAGCGAGCGCGTGATGGCGAGCGTCCGGGCGATCGATTCCGAGGGGTCGCACGCCTCTTGGATGGAGAACTTCCCCTGGACGAGGCTTCCCGGCGTCGAGCTCCCCGACGAGCCGAAGCCGTCCGTGGAGACGTCGCTCCTCGACCCGGCGGAGGTGAGGCGCATCCTCGGCGACGGATCCTTCGGCGGCGCGTACGAGCACTCCGACGAGGACATGCTCGGCGTCTGGCAGGCGGGCGTCGAGGAGGTGCGTGAGCTGCTCGCGAGCGGCTGGGGCTAGTCGAGCGCGAGGTAGACGAGCCCGACGCCGACGGTTCCGGCGAACAGCAGGACGAAGAGCGCGAAGAGCCCGAAGCCGAAGAGCATGTTGCTCGGGGCGGCTTCCAGGGTGGGCTCCCGCGGCGCGACGTACGGCTCGGCCGGCCGCTCGCTCACGCGACCACCGTGTCGAGCGCCATCGCGACGAAGAGCAGAGCCAGGTAGAGCAGCGAATAGTGGAAGAGGAGGCCCGCCCGCGCCGGCGTCCGCTCACGACGAAGCATCCACGCCAGCGCGAGGAAGGCTGCGCCGAGCGCGGCCGCGGCGACGAGATAGACGAGGCCGAACATCCCCCAGAGCGCGGGCGCGAGCGTGAACGCGACGAGCGCGGCTGTGTAGAGCACGATCTGGCGCGCGGTCTCGTCCTCGCCGCGCACGACGGGGAGCATCGGCACGCCGGCCGCCTCGTAGTCGCGCTTGATCAGAAGCGCGAGCGCCCAGAAGTGCGGCGGTGTCCAGAGAAAGACGACGGTGAAGAGCACGAGCGCGGGCAGTGTGAGGTCGCCCGTCGCGGCGGCCCAGCCGACCAGTGGGGGGACGGCGCCGGCGGCTCCTCCGATCACGATGTTCTGCGGCGTCGAGCGCTTCAGGAACCGCGTGTAGACGAGGACGTAGAAGAGACCTCCGGCAAGTGCGAGATGTGCTGTGAGCGGATTGACGACGCCGGCGAGGAGGACGAACGAGAACGCCATCAAGGCAAGCCCGAACTCGAGCGCGTAGGGCGCCGGGACGCGGCCCGCAGCGACCGGGCGGGACCGTGTGCGCTTGCCCATGAGCCGGTCGATGTCCGCGTCGAGCACGTGGTTGAGAGCGCTCGCCCCGCCGCACGCGAGCCCCAGGCCGACCATCGTCACGGCGACGAGCCGAAGCGGCGGCAGCCCACCCGCCCCGACGATCATCCCGCAGAGCCCCGTCAGCAGGAGCAGCGACATGATCCGCGGCTTCGTCAGCGTCAGGTAGTCCCGAACAGACCCTCGAAAATCCCAAGTAACACTGTGTTGCAAAGTCCTTGGGACACCGCGCCACGATTGGGCAGCAAGGACCAAACTGGCTGCAAACGCCAGGGCCGAGAGGGCGAGGTGGAGCCCGGGTGCGGTGATCGCTGCGGCGAGGCCGAAGAGAGCCAGGGCGGCGACTGCCGACGGAAGCAGCTCTCGGTGATTGACCCATGCCGCTGCGGCCACGGCGGCGAGCGGCGGCAACGCGAGCGCGGCGAGCACGCGGTGAGTTGTGCCGAGGCCGGCCGAGCCCGAAACGACGGCGACGAAGGTCCCTGCCGCGCCGCCGAGAGCCGTGAGGCGAATCCAGGGGCTCATACCCGCTTCTCCCAGATCCGGCGGCGCAGGTCGCGCAACGGGCGGGCGCTCGTCACGTACGGCACCTTGTCGAAGTTGTGCGGCGGCGGCGGCGAAGTCGTGTACCACTCGAGCGTGTCACCCAGCCAGGGGTCGTTGCCAGCCCGAGCCCCCGGTCGCCGCTTCGTCGAGATCACGTTCACGATGAAGACGAAGATTCCGACCGCCATCACGTAGGCGCCGATCGTCGAGATCAGATTGTACGTCTCCCAGCCCTCGCGGTCGTACGTGTAGATCCGTCGCACCATCCCGTCCAGCCCGAGTAGGTGCTGCGGGAAGAACGTGAGGTTGAAGCCGATGAAGAGCAGCCAGAAGTGGAGCTTGCCGAGGCCCTCGTGGAGGACCCGCCCGAAGATCTTCGGCCACCAGTAGTAGAGCCCCGCGAAGACGCCGAACATCGATCCGCCGAAGAGCACGTAGTGCAGGTGCGCGACGACGAAGTACGTGTCGTGCGTCTGCCAGTCGATGGGGAAGGCTGCGAGGAAGATTCCCGAGAGCCCACCGATCGTGAACAGGGCGATGAAGCCGAGCGCGAACAACATCGGCGTGTCGAGGATGAGGTTCCCGCGCCAGGTCGTCGCGAGCCAGTTGAGGATCTTCACGCCGGTCGGGACGGCGATGATCATCGACGAGATCATGAAGAACCCCAGCAGCGGCGTGGACAGCCCGACCGTGAACATGTGGTGCGCCCAGACGAGCAGCGAGTAGAAGCCGATCGCGACCGTCGAGAAGACGATCGCCGTGTAGCCGAAGATCGGCTTGCGCGAGAAGACGGGGAGCACCTCGGAGACGATCCCCATCACCGGCAGGATCATGATGTAGACCTCGGGGTGCCCGAAGAACCAGAAGACGTGCTGCCAGAGCACGGCGTTGCCGCCCTCGTCGGGCTCGAAGAAGTGAGTGCCGGCCTGCCGGTCGAGAAGCAGCATCGTCAGGCCCGCTGAGAGCGCGGGCAAGACGATGACGAGCAGCGCCGAATACACCTCGATCGACCACACGAAGAGCGGGACGCGCATCCACGTCATCCCCGGCGCGCGCAGGCGGTGGATCGTGACGAGGAAGTTGATCGCACCGACGAGCGACGAGACGGAGAGGATGTGGAGCGAGAGGATCAGGAAGTCGACCCCGTCGCCGCCGACCTTCTCCGAGAGCGGGGCGTAGATCGTCCAACCCGTGTTGGCCGCGCCGCCCGAGGCGAAGAAGCTCCCGAACAGGACCACGCCACCGAACAGGAAGAGCCAGTACGAGAGCGCGTTCAGCCGCGGGAAGGCGACGTCACGAGCGCCGATCATCAGCGGCACGAGGAAGTTGCCGAAGCCCGCGAGGATCGGGACGACGACGAGGAAGACCATCGCCGTCCCGTGCAGGGTCATGACCTCGTTGTAGGAGTTGCGCGTCAGGAAGTCCTCGTTCGCCTGCGCCAGCTGCGTGCGCATGAGAAGCGCGAGCACGCCGGCGGCGCCGAAGAAGACGAGGCAGGTGACGAGGTAGAGGATCCCGATCCGCTTGTGGTCGACGGTCGTGATCCAGCTCGCGACGCGGCCGCGCCACCACGGCACCGGGTACTCGACCGGCTCGGCTCTAACCGCCACTTGCGAACTCCTGTTGCACATAGGCGATCAGCGCGTCGGTCTGGTGTTCGTCCCAGCCGCGGCCGACCGGCGGCATCGCGTTCTTGCCGTTCTCGAGCAGCTGCTTCAGGAGCTCCTCGTCCGCCAGTGTGGCGTTCCCTTCGAGCGGCGGGCCGATCAGCCCTTCGCCGCTCAGGCCGTGACAGGGAGCGCACGCGCCCTCGAACGTCTGTCTCCCGAGATCGGTGCCCGCTCGGAGCCGGGCCGAGACCCAGCCATCGAACTCGCTTCCGGTGACGATTCGCGCGCGGGCGAGCATGAGCGCGTGTTGGAGACCGCAGAACTCGGCGCACTGCCCCTGGTAGACGCCGGGTGATGACGGAGCCACGAAGTCGAGGTGGTTGACCTTGCCCGGGATCGCGTCCATCTTCCCCGCGAGGGCGGGAATCCACCAGCTGTGGATGACGTCGTTTGCCGGGGCCGTGACCTCGAGCTCGACGGGGCGTCCGGCCGGTAGGCGCAGCTCGTTCACGGAGACGGCGCCGTTCGGGTATCTGAAGCGCCAGTAGAACTGCCTGCCCTCGACCTGCACGGTCAGCTTCTCGCCGGCCGCGGTCCTGTCCGGGATGTCCTTGATTCCCGGGAGCTTGTAGAAGACGAAGCCCATGATCGCGACGAGGATCAGCACCGGAATCACGGTCCAGATCAGCTCCAGACGATTGTGTCCGCGGATCTGCGGGCCCTCGTCGTCGCGCGGCCGGTCGCGGTTGCGGTACCGGACGACGAAGACGATCAGGGCGACCTCGATGATCACGAAGATGACCGCGGTGATCCCCAGCACGATCCAGTAGAGGTCCTTGATCCGCCCCGCCTGCGGCGTCTCCGCCGGCGGCGCGATCCCTCCGTTGCCGGCCATCGCCGAGCCTGTCAGCAGGAGCGCCAGGGCCAGGAGGCTCAGACAGGCGACAAGAAGCTTCCGGCGCACGGGCGGGGCCATTCTAAGAGTGACCCGACCACGGGGCTACATTGAGCGAGGTGTCGCATGCCTGAGCACTCGCGGGTGAGCCTGCCGCCGGAGGTCACGGAGCCCTACGAGGTCTTCCTGAACGGCGTCCCTCAGCAGCCCGGGCGCGACTTCCAGGTCGAGGGACGGACGCTCCTCTTCGACCGCCCGCTCGCGAAGGAAGGCCGGCTCGGCTTCTGGCGCTGGCTCTCGCTCTTCCTCGGCATCGCCGGCACGTACCGGCAGAACGACAGCGTCGACCTCGTCTACGAGGCCGGCGGCCGGCGCGAGGTCGTGACCGGGCTCCCTATCGAACCACCAGAGACTCGTTCGCTCGGCTGACCGAGAGGCCGGGCTTCGTCCCGCCCCCGATCACGTAGACCTTCCGGCCGACAGCCGCGACGCCGAGCCCGTGCCGCGGAGTGGGGAGGTTCGGGAGCCGCGACCAGCGGCGGCGCCTGACGTCGTAACGGTAGGTCGTGCGGATCGTCCCGGCGGGCGCCTCGCCGCCGACGGAGACGATCCAGCGCCCGGTGCCGGCCGCGCCGGTCCCGCCGCGTCGACCCGGGACCTTGGGGAGCCGCGTCCAGCGTCCGGTCGTCGGGTTGAATGCCTCGACGAGGGCCATGTTCGTGTCGAATCCGGCTGTCCGGCCGCCCACGGCGTAGATCCGACCACCGAGCGCGGCGACGCCGAGATGCTCGCGTGGAGTCGGCCCACGGCGGCTCGTCCAGCTGTCGCGAGCGATGTCGTAGACGAGCATCGTCCGAGCAAGGTCGGTGGGCGCTCCGATCGTCGAGGAAGCCGTGCCGCCGACGACGTAGAGCCTCCCGTTGAGGATCGCGGCCCCGCCGGCGGCGCGCTGCTCGGGCATCGGCGCGAGCCTCGTCCACCCGTCACCGGTGAACGCGAACAGCGTGGTCAACCGAGAGCGCCCCGGTCCGTAGCCGCCCGCCACATAGACCCGGCCGCGAGAGCCCGCGGCCATTGCGTGGTCGACCGGAAGCGGCAGGTCGGCTTCCTGGCTCCAGCTGTTCGTGCCCGGGTTGTAGGCCTGCGCGCTGGTCGAGTTCTCGCCGGTGGAGGCGAAGCCGCCGATGACGTAGATCCGGCCCTCGGCGACGGCCGCCGCCACCTCGCCGCGCGCGAGCGGGAGCGGCGCGCCTCCCTGCCAGCTCGGGGACGCACCTTCGGCGAGCGCCGGAAGCAGGAGGGCGACTGCGAGCAGAGCACCGAAGCGCATCTCGCCACATGGTAGAGCCGGGCGAGACCCCGGGCCGACGGCGACAGCTCCAGTGCCGCACCTGATGCTCGCCGGCGCCGGCCAGCACCCGGCTCGCCCGATAGATGCCGAACGAGGCCGGGACTTACGGTCTGCGCTTCCAGTCGCGGAAGGCCTCGAGCAGCGCTTCCTCCGCGGCTGGGTCGAGCTGCTCGGGGAGCAGCGTGCCGCTGAGCCGGATCGTCAGCCGGATCTGCTCGAGATACGCGCGGCAGCCGTCGCAGCCCGCAATGTGTGCGTCGAAGCGCGCCCGTTCCGCAGGCGGGAGAGCGCCGTCGAGGTAGCCCGTGACGAGCTCGACGAGCTCCTGACAGCTGACCTCCATGGCGATCTCGCTCATGCGTCCTCCATGAGGTACTCCTCCAGCGCCGCTCGCACCTTCGCGCGGGCGCGGTGCAGGAGCACCCTCTCGTTCGTCTCTGAAAGCTCGAGCGCGTTACGGACCTCGTCGGCACTCCACCCCTGGACGTCGCGGAGCGTGATCACCGCGCGCTGCGAGGGAGGGAGCGCCTCGATCGCGGCGCCGATGACCCGAAGCGTCTCGGTGCCGAGCAGCCGCTCCTCCGGCCAGCTCTCCGGTGGGGCCGACCATTGGCCGTCCACGAACCGGCCGGGATCGACCGACGCCTCGGGCTCGAACGCGGAGAACGGACGGGAGCGCGCCTCGCGCTGCCCTCGGGTCTTCGCCCGGTTCGCGACGATGCGGAAGATCCACGTCTTCAGTGAGGAGCGGCCCTCGAAGCGATCGATCCCGTTGAGGACGGCGAGCCAGCTCTCCTGCACGACGTCCTCGGCGATCGCGCGGCTCGAGACGTACATCTGGGCCACGCGCACGAGGGCGGACTGGTACATGCGGATCAGCTGCTCGAACGCCTGCTCGTCGCGGTTTCGGAGCGCCTCGACGAGCCGCATCTCCTCGAGGCCGAGCGCGTGCTCCATGCATCCGACTGTAACGAGCGGCGTGGTACGAGAGACTGGCGGGCTGTGAGGCGCTACGACCTGATCGTGCTCGGCTCGGGATCGGCCGCGCGCGACGCCGCGGCGAAGGCGACGCAGGTCTGCGGGGCCGACGTCGCGCTCGTCGAGAGCACTCGCTGGGGCGGCAGCTGCCCCAACGTCGCGTGCAAGCCTACGAAGGCGTACCTCGTCGTCGCCGAGCTCGTCCACGACATCAACGAGCTGGCCGGGAAGCTCGGAATCGACGTCGGTCCCGCCAAGGTCGACCTCGAACGGGTCAAGGCCCGCAAGGACTCGATCAGGAAGCCTCAGCCCAAGTGGGCCGAGGACCTGCGGGCAGCGGGGTTCGACACGTACGAGGGCGAAGCCGAGCTCGTCGCCCCGCGAACGGTGCGCGTCGGCGGCGAGGAGTTGACTGCGGATCGAATCTTGATCGCGACCGGTTCGCGGACCGCGGTCCCGCCGATCGAGGGCATCGGCGAGACCGACTGGATCGACCACGTCTCCGCGCTCGAGCTGACGAAGCTCCCGGAGTCGCTGCTCGTCGTCGGCGGTGGGCCCGTCGGCCTCGAGTTCGCGCAGATCTTCGCGCGCTTCGGCTCGCGCGTGACCATCGTCCAGGGGGCCGACCGGCTCTCGCCTCGCTCGGACGCAGAGGCCGCCGCGGTGCTCCAGGGCGTGCTCGAGGCCGACGACGGGATCGGGGTCGTGCTCTCCTCGTACGTGAAGAGCGTGCGGCGTGACGGCAAGGAGGTGCTCGCGACGATCATCCCGGTGGAGGGGCAGGGGTCGCGTGAGCTTCGCGTCGAGCGGGTGCTGCTCGCGTCGGGCCGCGTGGCCAACGTCGAGGCGCTTCGGCTCGACGAGCTCGGGATCGAGCGCGACCGGCTCGGCATCGTCGTCGACGAGCACATGCGCACCTCCGTCGAGGGAGTCTGGGCCGCCGGCGACGTCACGGGTCGCTACCAGTTCACGCCGATCGCCCAGTACCAGGCGCGGATCGCGGTCGACGACATGTTCGGCGTCGACGGGCCGGGAGCGGACTACTCCGTGCTGCCGACGGCGATCTTCACCGAGCCCGAGCTCGCGGGTGTCGGTCTCACCCAGCAGGGGGCCGAGGAGCAGGGCGTGGCGCACGAGGTCGTCGCGCACGAGATCAAGCACGTACAGCGCTCCTCGTACAAGGACCAGAAGCGGGGTCTCTACAAGATCGTCTTCGACCCGACCACGCGCCGCGTCCTCGGGCTCCATGTCGTGGCGCCGGGCGGCGGCGACATCGTGCAAGGCCTCTCGCTCGGCCTGCGGCTCGACGCCACGGTCGACGACCTCGCGTCGATGCACCACGTCTTCCCGACCTTCGGCGAGGGATTCAAGGCCGCCGCCGAGCAGGCGATGCCCCAGCCGGTCGAGATGGCCGCGATCTGTAACTGAAAAGGTCCCCTCAAGTGCCAAGTCCTGCCGACCCGAAGGCCTGCAGGACTTGACGAACGCACCTTCGCATATCGTTGCCCGCGCGTCAAGGGGGAACTGTTGAACCTCGTCGTCATCCTTCCGATCAAGCCCGGCGCCCGCGATCGAGCACGGGATCTCCTCCGCCGTGGACCGCCGTTCGACCCCGACGAAGCGTGCCTCGAGCGGCACCAGGCGTTCGTCACGGAGGGGGAGGCGGTCTTCCTGTTCGGGGCCGACGCGTGGGAGGCGGTCGAGCGGCTGGCCGAGGATGCGGCGCTTTGGCAGGCCGCCGCCGGCTGGACCGAGCTCGTCGCAGGTCCCCCTCGACTCGCGGAGGACGTCTACTCCTGGGTGCGGCCGCACCCGCCGGACGAGACGTTCTTCATGCCGACGCCCGGGCCTGGGGACAGCGACGGCGGCGACGTCTTCGGGCCCTGATGGCAGCGGCCCTCGAGCTCGACGGCGTCACGAAGCTGTACGGCAAGCAGCGCCACCGCGGGGTGCTGGACGTCCAGCTCGGGGTCGAGCGCGGGGAATGCTTCGGCTTCTTGGGGCCGAACGGCGCCGGCAAGTCGACAACGATCCGGCTGCTCCTCGACCTGATCAGGCCGACGAGCGGTCGCGTCTCCGTCCTCGGCCTGGACAGCCGCCGGCAGGGCGTCGAGATCCGCCGCCGCGTGGGGTATCTGCCCGGCGAGCTCGCGCTCTACGAGCAACTGACGCCCCTCGAGCTGCTCGAGTTCCTCGGCCATCTGCGCGGAGGCTTCGACCGGCGGCACGTCCTCGCGCTCGCGGAGCGGCTCGACCTCGAGCTCGGGAGGCCGATCAGGTCGCTGTCGCGCGGCAACAAGCAGAAGGTCGGCCTCGTCCAGGCGTTCGCCGGAAGGCCGGAGCTGCTCGTGCTCGACGAGCCCACGTCGGGGCTCGACCCGCTCGTCCAGCAGACGTTCCACCACCTCGTGCGCGAGACCGTCGACGATGGCCGCACGGTGTTCCTCTCGTCGCACGTGCTGTCCGAGGTCCAGCACGTCGCCGACCGCGTCGGGATCATCCGCGAGGGCCGGATCGTGGCCGTGGAGGAGGTCGGCGAGCTCCATGGGCGCTCCGTCCACGAGCTCGAGGTTCGCTTCGCGGAGGAGGTCTCTCGCGACGCGCTCGCGTCCGTCCCCGGCGTCCGCAGCGTCCAGGTCGAAGGCACTCTGGCTCGAATCCTCGTCGAAGGGCCGCTCGATCCACTCGTCAAGGAGCTCGGGCGGCGCGTCGTCGTCGACCTGGCGAGTCATGAGCCGGACCTGGAGGACGTGTTCCTCTCCTACTACACGGATGCTTCGTAGCGTCCTCACGAAGACGCTCCGGGACGCCCGCCGAGGCTTCCTCTGGTGGTCGCTCGGGCTCGTCGTGCTCGTGCTGATCAGCGTCGCCTTCTGGCCCAGCGTGCGCGACAACGAGGGCTTCAAGCGGTTCGAGCGCGACGCCCCCGAGGCGCTCAAGGCGTTCACGGGCGGCAATCTCGACTTCACCTCACCGGCCGGCTACCTCGACGCGCGGCTGTTCGCCCTCGTCGTGCCCCTGCTCTTCCTCGTCTACGCGGTGGGCTGGGGTGCGCGCGCAGTCGCGGGGGAGGAGGAGGCGGGCACGCTCGAGCTGGTGCTCGCCCATCCGGTGTCGCGCAGCCGTCTGCTCCTGGAGAAGCTCGGGGCGCTGACGCTCCAGCTGGCGACGCTCGGCGTCGTGCTGCTGGTCACCGTCGTCGTCTCGGCGAAGGCCGTGTCGATGGACATCTCCAGTGCGCGGATCGCCGACGCGGTGCTCGCCGTCTCCCTGCTCGCGCTCCTGTACGGGACGCTGGCGCTCGCAGTCGGAGCGGCGACGGGAAGGCGAGCCACGGCGATCGGAGTGGCGGCCGCACTCGCCGTCGCAGGGTACTTCCTGAACGGGCTCGCGCAAGTCGTGGACGCGCTCGACCCTTGGCGCGTCCTCTCCCCGTTCGACTGGGTCGGGGATCCGCTGAGAGAGGGCCTCGGCGCAGGCGTGATCGCGCTCGCCCTCGGTGCGCTCCTGGTGGCGGCAGCGGCGGTGCCGCTGTTCAACCGCCGCGACGTGGGCGTTTGACCGCTGTAACGAATCGGCCCTTGCCTAGACTGATTGAGGCAACGGTTCCGTTGCCGTTTCAGGACGGGTGGCTCTGCTACCCGTCCGTCGGAAATGACCGGTCGAACCAACCGAATCAAGAGCAAAGGCAGCTAGGAATGACGAAGATCAAGAAAACAGAGCAGGAGTGGAGAGCCGAGCTGACGCCCGAGCAGTATCACGTGCTGCGCGAGAAGGGCACTGAGCGGCCGTTCACGGGCGAGTACGACCACGTGTTCGAGCCGGGCACGTACCACTGCGCGGGCTGCGGCACGGAGCTCTTCGCATCCGACACGAAGTACGACTCGGGCTGTGGCTGGCCGGCCTTCTACGCGCCGGCGAGCGAGGACGCGATCGACGAGGAAACCGACGCGACGTTCGGGATGGTTCGCACGGAGGTTCTGTGCGCGAACTGCGGCGGCCACCTCGGCCACGTGTTCCCCGACGGGCCGCACCCGACCGGCCAGCGCTATTGCATCAACTCTGCGGCCTTGAAACTGGAGGAGGAGTAGTGCAGAAGAGAGCAACGTTCGGAGCGGGCTGCTTCTGGGGCGTCGAGGCGGCGTTCAGGCAGCTCGATGGCGTTACGCGGACGCGCGTCGGCTACACGGGCGGACACACCGAGAGCCCCACGTACGAGGACGTGTGCTCGCACACGACGGGCCACGCCGAGGTGGTCGAGGTCACGTACGACGACGAGCAGCTCTCGTACGACGATCTCTTGAAGGTCTTCTGGGACAAGCACGACCCGACGCAGCTGAACCGCCAGGGCTGGGACATCGGCGATCAATACCGTTCGGTCGTCTTCGTCCACGACGACGAGCAACAGGAGGCGGCGCTGCGCTCGAAGGCCGAGGAGCAGACGCACTACTCGCAGCCGGTCGTGACCCAGATCGAGCCCGCGCAGACCTTCTTCGAGGCCGAGGACTACCACCAGCAGTACCTCGAGAAGCGCGGCCGGTCGACCTGCACGCCTGCCCTGCGCAAGGTCGGTTCCGCCTAGTCAAGCCGCACTCCACGCGCTAAAACGGTGGAGTGGGAACGGGGGCGTACCGCCTTCTGCTCGCCGGGCTCGCGACCGGCCTGATCCTGTTGCCGTCGGCAGGCGCCGCCGTCGGCGTGACGACACGGCTGAGCGTCGCCACGGGCGGCGCTCAGGCCGACGGCCGGAGTTTCGTGCCGGCGATGAGCTCCGACGGGCGATACGCCGCCTTCTACTCCGATGCGACGAACCTCGTCACGGGCGACGCGAACAACGCCCGCGACGTCTTCGTCCGCGATCTGCAGACCGGCGAGACGACGAGGGTCAGCGTCGGGAGTAGCGGAGCCGAGGGGAACGGGGACAGCTTCGAGCCCGCGATCAGCGCCGAGGGCAGGTTCGTCGCCTTCTCGTCGGCAGCGACGAACCTCGTCGCCGGCGACACGAACGATGCGAACGACATCTTCGTCCGCGACCGTCAGGCGAATACCACGACCCGTGTGAGCGCGGGGCTCGCCGGCGCGAACGGGAACGGAGGGAGCGACTCGCCGTCGATCAGCGCCGACGGACGGTACGTGGCCTTCACATCGGCTGCGACCAACCTCGTCACCGATGACACGAACGGCCAGCGCGACGCGTTCGTCTTCGACCGCCAGAACGGCACGACGACGCGCGCAAGCCTGGCCTGGAACGGCGACCAACCGATCCTCGACAGCTTCACGCCGGAGCTGAGCGCCGACGGCCGGGTCGTCGTCTTCACGTCGTTCGCTTCGAATCTCGTCGACTTCGACGACAACGAAGGCTCGGACGTCTTCGTCAGGGATCTCCAGGCGGGCACCACCACACGCGTGAGCGAGTACACGGGCGGTTTCCAGGCCGAGGGTGACAGCCTGCATCCCGCGATCAGCGCTGACGGCCGTTACGTGGCCTTCGACTCGGACGCCTGGAACCTCGTCTGGGGCGACACGAACGACGCGTTCGACGTGTACGTGCACGACCGCCAGACCGACATCACGACGCGTGTGAGCATCGACGACTCGGGAAGCCAGTCCGACGGTCCGAGCTTCCGTCCGTCCCTGAGCTGGGACGGTCGCTACGTCGCGTACTTCTCGGACGCCTCGAACCTCGTCGCCGGCGACACGAACGGTGCTTCCGACGTCATCTTCCACGACCGTCTCAGCGGCGCGACCAGGCGCGTGAGCGTGGCCGGAGGCGGCGGCGAGGCGAACGGCAGCAGCCTGCGGCCGGCGCTGAGCGGTGACGGCCGGCTCGTGATCTTCGAATCGGACGCGTCGAACCTCGTGCAGGGAGATTCGAACCAGTTCACGGACGTCTTCGTTCACGACCGGGCCGCCGCGGTGCCCGTTCCGCCGCCTACGATCCGCTGCGTCGTCCCCCGGGTGATCGGCATGCGGCTGGCGGTCGCACGCGCGCGTATCGGACGGGCGAACTGCCGGGTCGGAACGGTGCGTCACGTGCGGACGAAAGCGAAGAAGAGGGGGAAGGTGGTCGCGCAGAGCCCCCGCGCCGGCTCCGTGAAGGCCAGGGCCTCGAAGGTGAATCTCGTCGTCGGGCGGCGCTAGCGCCGCGGGCCGCGGCTGACGAGCAGCCTGACGGAGCTTCCCGTCGGCAGGACGGCGCCCGGACTGGGAGTCGCGCTCAGGACGCGGCCTTTGGGGATGGTTCTCGAGTAGGCGAGGCGTAGGCCGCCGAACCGGCACAGGCCGTGCTTGATCGCCCGTTTCGCCGCCGCGACGGTCTTCTTGTGAACCCGCGGCACCATGCAGAGGCCGGTCGTGTTCGCGAGCACGGAGATCTCGTCCGCATCCTCGCTCGCGGCCGCCACCTCGGGCTTGCCGTCGCCGTTCAGGTCGCCGATCGCGACCGACCACGGATCGACCGCTGTGCCGTAGTCGCGCCTCGCCACGAAGCTGCCGTCGCCCCAGTTCGCGAGAACGGAAACCGTGTTGGACTGGTAGTTGGCCGTCGCCAGGTCGGGCGCGCCGTCTCCGTTCAGGTCGCCGATCGCGACGTCGTTCGGGTACCGGCCCGTCTGGTGCTCCCGGGGCGCTTCGAACGTGCCGTCGCCGCGGTTGAAGAAGACGGAGACGACTCGGTCGAAGTGCCCCGCGACGAGATCGGCGCTTCCGTCGGCGTTCAGGTCGCCGATCGCCACGGAGGGGGCCCAATCCCCGGTCGCGTAGTCGCGCCGCGTCGTGAATGCGCCGTGGCCGTCGTTCAGCAGCACGGAAAGGGTGCCGGCGTAGGTGTTGGCGGTCGCCAGGTCGGCGCTGTCGTCTCCGTTCAGGTCGCCGATCGCGATCGAGGCGGGATCGGCGCCGAGCGGATAGACCTGCCCGGCCACGAACGCGCCCTCGCCGTCGTTCCTCAGAACCGCGATCGCTCCGGAGCCGCTGACGTCCTCGTCGAGCATGGTGACCACGAGGTCCTCCGCTCGGTCGCCGTCTACGTCCCCGGCGGCGACCGACGACGGGGTCGCCTCCGTCGCGTAGTCGCGCTTCGCGGAGAAGCCGCCGTCGCCCGAGTTCACCAGCACGGAGACGGTGCCGCCGGCGCCGTCTCCCTCGCTTCCGGTCACGAGGTCGGGCTTCCCATCGCCGTCGACGTCGGCGATCGCCAGCGAGTCGGGCCGCGCCGAGGTCGCGTAGTCGCGTCGCGGCAGGAAGCTCCCGTCGCCCGCGTTCAGGAAGACCGAGACGTCGTTGCCGAGGCGGTTTGCGGTCACGACGTCGAGCCTCGTGTCTCCGTTCAGGTCGCCGATCTCCAGCGCGGCGGGGGCGAGGTCGGGTGCCAGGCCCAGCGCGGGCGAGAAGGACGGGTACACCGTGACGAGCGCGACTCCGGCGACGCCGCCGCTCGCCGGCAGGAGCATGGCGATCACCAACAGCCCGCCCGGCAGACGGGCGCGGATCCTCCTTCGGCGGCGTGTGGATCCTCGAGCCATTGCTCGCTTTCGGCCTCCTAACTCTCACAGATCAGAGGCGCTATTCCCAGCGCCAGGTTCCGATCGGCCCGTGCTCGAGGAACCGCTGCAGGCCGTACGGCACCGCGTCCGCGAGCTCCGACCGGAATCGGGGGTCCGACTCGCGAACGTAGTCGTACCAGGCAAGCGCACGGCCGATCGTCCCGATGCGATAGGCGAGCCCGAACGCTTCGCGCAGCGCCTCGGGCTGCTCGAAGGAGCCGAAGGGCTCGAGGTAGGCGTCGCGCAGCCCGAGCAGCTCGCTGCCACCGGGCTCGAGGTCGAAGCGCATGGCAACGGCCCGCAGCGTGACGACGAGGGTGTGAAACGGGTGCGAGACGCAGCTGTCGCCCCAGTCGAAGAAGACGTGTCGGCCATCGCGGACGAAGACGTTGCCGTCGTGGAAGTCGTCGTGCTGGATCGTCTCGGGAATCGCGAGCCCGGCGAGCTGGGCGCAGATCGCCTCGATCGCGGGCGTCTCCGCGCGCATCCGCGCCAGCTCCTCGGACGTCAGCCCGTCCGGGAGGTCGAGCATGAGCGCCTCGGTGTCTCCGAGGAGAGTCGAGAGCAGCCCGGGAACCCTCGACAGTCGCCGGTCGGGCACTCCGAGCCCGAGCAGCTCCTCGACCTCCGACGCGAGCTCGATCTGGAGGTCCGCATACGCCGGTAGGAGGCTCGCCCAGTGGTGCAGGTCGGCGGCCGACTGCACGAGCTCGCGAAGCCTCGTTCCGGCGTCGCGCGTGAGCATCCAGCCGCGATCGAGGTCGACCGCTACCGGCTCTGCGGTGCGCTCGGGCACGCGTTCCGCCAGCAACACGGTCAGCGCGGGCTCGAACGTCCCCGAGATCGACGCCGCCTTGAAGAAGAGATCGCCGTCGGCCGTGGGCACACGCAGCACCGTCGACCACGGCCTGAGGTGCACTTGCTCGAGCTCGCCGGCGATCCGCGCGTGCTGCTCGATCCAGGCCCTTGCCTGTACGAGCCAGTCAGGCTGCGCCCACTCCAGATCCGCGTAGCGCTCCCGAGCTGCTTTCTCGTCCATACCCCAATTCAACTAAGGGCGGCGCGTCCCTCGAAACCTTGAATTGCCTCCACGGAAGTTGTAAGAACGCCACACATCCTGGCGTTGGGGAGGGGAGACCTCGTGATTTCGAGTCATGCGGCACCTAGTGGCACGCGCGCGCTGCGCGGCCGGACACGTCTATGTCTGTTCGTCGTCGGAGCGCTCGGGTTGGGGCTCGTACCCATCGCCGAGGCCGGCACGAGTAGCAGCTCGCAGCAACCCGACTCGGCGGCTGTGCCGGCCGTCCGGTCGGCGCAGATCGGACCGGTTGCTTCGCCGTCGAAGGCGTCCGGGCCGACTCGATCCATTCGAGCGGGCGCGCGCGTCGTCCGCCCGCAGGCTGTCGGCGCTGCTCCGGCGCCCACCATCCCCAGCGCGCTCGATCTCCTCCGCGGCCGTGCCTTCGGCTCTCGCTCGTACGCTCCTCTCGCAGACATCACGTGCGTTGCCCCCGGTGGCAACTGGAGTTCGCCCGCGACCTGGTCCGGCGGCGTCCCCACCGCTGCCGACAGCGTGAGCATCGGGAGCGGCTGCACCGTGACGATCGACACTGCGGCGGCGGCGCTCAGCCTCATCGTCTTCAACGGCGGCGTCCTCCAGTACGAGGAAACGACCGCCAGGACACTCGTGGTCGGTGACTACGTCACGGTCGCTGTCGGCGGGATCTTCCAGTCCGCGGCAACGGGTACCCAGACAGGGCATGTGCTGTCCGTAGCCGGAAGCCTCACGAACGCCGGCACGATGGACTTCAGCACCAACGCCGACACGGCCGGTGCCGGCATCGTGTTCACCGGTGCTGCGAACACGAGTCTCGTCAACTCCGGCTCGCTCGACCTGAGACAGACGAACGGCATCAACCTGAACAAGGGCACGAGCGCAGTCTCGATGCTCGACTTCTCCCCCGGCGGGACGATCACCGTGCAAGGCGCCAATACCGCGGGTTTCCTGACGATCGCGAACGGCACCTTCCGGATCGTCGGCTCCAACACGTTCTCGAACCCGGTCTTCGCTTCCGCCACCTACACGATTCCCGTTACGGGCGCCTTCTGGCTCAACGCCCCGAACGTCACCGTCGTCGGGCAGGCAGGGAGCCCCACGAACAACGGCCTCCTACGCGTCAGCGACGGAACCCTGAACGTCGGCACGCTCGGCACCCACGTCATGGGCGCCGGCGTCGGCGCGATGTTCAACGTCGACGGCGGGATCCTGAACCTCGCCGGCCGCCTCAACAGCTCGAACGCATTCATCAACTACACGCAGTCGGCCGGCCAGGTCAACGTCTGCGTCGCCGGCGGCTGCGCGACGTCGCCCTCGTTCGGGTTCACGGGTACGAGCGTCGTCATGAAGATGTCGGGCGGCTCGATCAACCTCGTCAACAGCAACGGGCTGACGACCGCCGACTACAACATGGCGGGGACGATGGTCTACACCGGCGGCGTGCTGAACATCGGCACCGCCGCGACTGCGACGAACTTCACGTTCCGAGCGCAGGGCCAAGCGCCGAGCGTCGTCGTCGACAACACGACGAACAACAAGAACCTCGTCCTGAGCGGGCAGCTGAACGTCTGGGGCACGACGACGATCAAGCCCGGAACCACGGTGAACCTGACGAGCTCGGCGACCGTCGGTCAGACATTGCTGCAGATCGGGCCGACCGTCGTCAACAACGGCGCGATCGTCGTGAGCGGCAACAACCTCGGCACGCTCAACTTCGCAGGCAGCCTGCAGGCTCTGAACGGCGGCTACGAGCAGAACTACACGGGCACCGGCACGTTCGGCGCGGTCGGCCTCAGGCCCGCCACGCTGAGCGTTCAGAACGCACCCGGCGTCACGCTCGACCCAGCGGTCTCGCCGCTGAACGTCTACCGCGCCAACCTCTTCTACGGCGAGCTCTCGAACTCGAATCTGGTCACGATCGGGAACGGCGACGCCCTCCTGACGGTCGTCCAGCGCGGCGCCACCGGCATCGCGTTCGCCGCCGGCAACTTCGACTCGTCCCCGACCTACAACCTCGGCACGTCCGCGTACACGCTCGTCTACGCTCAATCCCAGGGGAGCGTTGCCACCGGCCCCGAGATCCCTGCCTCGCGCACGGTCGCCTCGATTCAGATCCTGAACCCCACGGGCGTCACGCTCGCGGGCGGCGACCTGACCTCGACGGGCGCGGCCAATGCACTGCTCCTGAGCGTGGGAACGCTCAACACGAGCTCGTCGAACAAGCTGATCGTCACGGGCACGGCGGCGGGATCCGTGACTGGCGGCTCGGCTGCGACCTGGGTCAACGGCCCGCTCGTCCGCACGCTACCGGCCAACCTTGCCTCCGGCACGTACACGTTCCCGGTCGGCAAGGGCTCGTTCAAGATGCTCGAGCTCGTCAACCCGACGACGAATGCCGGCGGGACGGTGACGATCGAGGCGGAAGCCTTCGACGCCGACTCCGGCGGGACCGGGGGCGCCGGGTTCGACGACATCAACCACAACCGCTACTGGTCCGCCCAGATCACGGGCGGCGCCGCCAACTTCACCAACGCGACGGTGCGACTGACCGAGCAGGGCACCGCGACCGCGAACGCCATCGGCCAGTCGGCGACGCAGGGCGGGACGTACGACTCGATCGGAGGCCTGGTCACCGGAGCGACGATCGGCCCGAGCAACACGATCACCTCGCTCGGCTACTTCGCAGTCGGCCACCTGACGACGGGGTCGACGATCAGCGGGGTCTTCAACGTCGGCGCGGGCGGCGATTACGCAACCTTGACCGCTGCCGTCGCCGATCTGAACAGCAAGCGCATGACCGGGCCGGTCACGTTCGTGTTGACCGACAACACATACGCGGCCGAGACCTACCCGATCACGATCAACGCGAACGGCGGCAACAGTGCGCTGAACACGCTGACGATCAAGCCGACCGCGGGCGCCTCGCCGACGTTCAGCGGAAGCTCTGCGTCAGCGCTGCTCGTCCTCAACGGGATCGACTACGTCACGATCGACGGCTCGAACTCGGGCGGCTCGACGCGTGACACGACCTTCACGAACACGAACGTGGGCACGGCGAGCGCCGTGATCTGGGGCCAGACCGTCGGCACCGCCAACCCGACGACGAACAACACGATCAAGAACCTGAACGTCGTCGGCAACGCGTCGACGACGACGTTCGCCGGCATTGGCTTCGGAAGCAGCACGATCGGCACCGGCACGCTTGGAACCCGGAACGACAACAACCGGGTCCAGAACAACAACGTCACCCAGCTCCAGTTCGGCATCGTCTCCGTCGGCTCGCAGAGTGCCGCGAAGAACACGGGCACGGTCGTCACCGGGAACACGCTCGGAGCCAACGGCGCCGGAGCCCTTGGGCGCGCAGGCGTGTGGATCGCCTTCGACGACGGGGCGCAGGTCACGGGCAACACCGTCGTCAACGTCACCGCGGCCAACAGCGCCGACGTCTTCGGGCTCGCGATCGGCACGATCGCCGTCACCGGAACAGCGATCACGACGCAGGACGTCGCGAACGTCAGCGTCACCGGAAACTTCGTCGGCAGCGTGGTCAAGACCGACACGTTCTCGGCGGCCGGCATCGCTCTCGGTACTCCGAACTACGGGACGAGCCGGATCGCGAACAACTCGGTCTACGGCGTGAACGCGAACAGCACGCCGGGTGATCTTGCCGCCGGGATCATCGTCGGATCGGCCGGGACCCTGTACGCGACGACGGAGATCTACTTCAACTCCGTGTCGATGACCGGCGCTCGGGACGGTGGCGCCACGCTCACGAGCACCGGCAGCTACGCGCTGGCGGTCGTCGGGGCGAACCCGCTTCTCAACGTTCGCAACAACGCGCTCTACAACACGCAGACCGCGACGAACGGCGGCGCCGGAAACACGGCGGGCAGCTACGCGATCGGCCTGTCGGCCATCGGCCTCTACAACTTCCTCACCTCGAACTACAACGACCTGTACACGTCCGGGCCGTCGTCGCACTTCTCCGCGGTCGGGGCGATCGGCACCGCCACCGTGGCGCAGGTGCCGTTCTTCGACCGCCCGACGTTCGCCGCCTGGAAGGCGGAAACCGGCAAGGACGCCAATTCGATCAATGTCGACCCGATGTTCGGCTCGGCGACGAACCTGCGGCCGCTGCCCGGCTCGCCGCTTCTCGGAGCCGGCCAGACGATCGCGGGCATCACGACGGACATCGTCGGCGATCCGCGTGCCGACCCGCCGACGATCGGCGCCTACGAGAACCCGTCACTGCCGCCGCCTCCGGCCAACGACGACTTCGGCGACGCCGACGTCCTGACCGAGCTTCAGAGCGCGGGCGGAACCAGGTCCGGCGACAACACGTACGCGACGGTGCAGACCGGCGAGCCTCCGCACGCCGGCGCGGGGCCGTTCAAGTCCGTCTGGTACAAGTTCACGCCGGTCTCGAGCCGGAGGATTCGCTTCGATACCTGCAACGCGGGCTTCGACACGGTCCTGGCGGCGTACACCGGGCCCTCGGTGGACAACCTGACGCCCGTCTCGTCGAACGACGACTTCTGCGGCTCGGGCGGCACCAGGAGCCGG
>DASTYD010000148.1:0-17633 GCA_035765175.1 Gaiellaceae bacterium | reverse complement strand
AAGTGCCTCAAGGCCGGCAAGGTCGAGAAAGCTCTCTAACCGCGATATAAACGCCCGATGAACGAGGTACTGGAGCTCGTTCGGGCTGCTGAGGCTGCCCTCGAGCGCAACCGCGCGCGGCTCGACGACCTCAACGTCTACCCGGTGCCCGACGGCGACACGGGGACGAACATGCTCCTGACCGTCCGCTCCGTCCGCGAGGCGCTCGAGTCCGGTGACGACGACATCGCCCGCGCAGCCCTGCTCGGCGCACGCGGCAACTCGGGCGTGATCCTGTCTCAGCTGGTGCGCGGCGCGGTCGAGGGTTACGCCGAGGACGGCTTGGTCGCGACGGCGCTCAGACGAGGCTCCGACGCGGCATACGCAGCCGTGCGCGAGCCCGTCGAGGGAACGATCCTCACCGTCAGCCGGGCGCTCGCCGAGGAGGCCGAGGCGCATCCGAACGCCGAGTTGGCCGAGCTTCTCTCGCAGATCGTCCGCAGAGGAGACGAGGCGGTCGAGAAGACACGCGACCAACTCGACGTGCTCCGGAAGGCGGGGGTCGTCGACGCAGGCGGCGCCGGTCTTGTCGAAATCGTCCGCGGGCTCGCCGCGCACCTCTCCGGCGAGCCGCTGCCCGAGCCCGCGGAGGCCGAGCCGATCTCCGCCGAGGCGATCCACCAGGAGGTGTCGCGTTACCGCTACTGCGCCGTCTTCGTCGTCACGGGGCAGTCCCTCGACGCCTCGGCGCTCGAACAGGGCCTCGCGCCGCTCGGCGACTCCCTCCTCGTCGTCGGCGATCCGACCGCATTGAAGGCGCACGTCCACACCGACGACCCCGGCGCGGCACTCAGGGCCGGAACGGCGCTCGGTGTTCTCGAACGCGTCGAGATCGCGAACATGCACCTCCAGAGCGCCCAGCGGGAGGACCGGCTCTCACATGCCGACGGGGACGGCGGCAGGACGACTGCGGTTGTCGCGGTCGTGACGGGCGAAGGCAACCGGCGGCTCTTCGAGAGCATGGGGGCGACCGGCATCGTGGACGGCGGCGAGACGATGAATCCGTCCACCGATGAGCTCCTGCAGGCGATCGAGCGGACACGGGCGCCGCAGGTGGTCGTGCTCGCGAACAACGACAACGTCGTGCTCGCGGCCCGACAGGCGGCGCGCCTCGCGCAGGTTCGGGTTCAGGTCGTCCCGTCGAGGTCGCTCCAGGCAGGACTTGGTTCGATGCTCGCGTACGACTCGACTGCCGACGCCGAGACCAACGCCGCGGCAATGGAGGAGGCGGCGGCCGGCGTCGCGACGGGCGCGGTCACGACCACCTCGCGGGACGTCAGCGTCGACGGGCTCCTGATCGAGCGTGGCGCCTACCTCGGCCTCACGGACGGTGAGCCTGTCGCCGGCGGGACGAGCTTCGACTCCGTCGCCACGGCCGTCGTGGACCGCCTGCTCGGCGAGCCGCGAGACGTTCTCACGTTCATCACCGGCGATCAGGAGCCGGAGCTTGGGCCGCTACTCGCCCGCGTGGCCGAGCGCCATCCCGATCTCGAGCTCGAGGTCCATCCAGGCGGCCAGCCGCATTACCCCTTGCTGCTGTCCGCCGAGTGACCAGGGATAAGGTTGCGCGATGGCCCAGCCGGTCCGCGTAGCGCTGGTCGAGGACAACCAGGTGTTTCGAGAGGCCCTCGAGCTGCTGCTCGGCCTCCGCGGGGAGATCGAGGTCGTCGGCTCGGTCGAGGATGGGACCAAGGTCGTCGAGCTCTGCCGTGAGCTCGAGCCCGACGTCGTCGTCATGGACTATCGCCTGCCGGCGCTCGACGGCGTCCAGGCGACGAAGGCTCTGCGCGAAGCCTGTCCCGACGTCGCGGTCGTCTGCTTGACGGCCTCGGCGAACCTCCGTGAGGTGGACGCCCTCTTCGCGGCCGGGGCCGTCGCCTGTCTGACGAAGGACGAGCACCTGGACACGATCGTCGCGACGATCCTCAGCGCCGCCAACGGCACATGAGCCTCACCGCCGAGAACACGGCGATCGTCCTCGACTCGACCGCCGACTTCCCCGACGCCCCGGACCGGTTCCCGAACTGGCGGGTCGTGCCTCTCTACGTGCGCTTCGGCGCCGAGAGCTATCGCGACTACGTCGACATCGGGCCGGCCGAGTTCTACGAGCGGCTGCGCACGAGCGACGAGCTGCCGACGACCTCGCAACCGACGCCGCAGGATTTCCTCGCCGCCTACGAGGAGCTCGGCGGCTACGAGCGCGTGTTCTCGCTGCACGTCTCGGCGAAGCTGTCCGGGACGTTCGCGAGCGCCGCGTCTGCGGCCGCAGAGTCCGGGGACCGCGTCCGCGTGGTCGACACGGCCACGGCCTCGGCGGCGATCGCGATGCTCGGGCTCGCTATCCAGCGGCGGCTCGAGAGCGGGACGACCGACGAGGAGGTGGACACGCTCGTCGGGCGCTTCAAGCGCGAGTCCGGCCTCGTCTTCACGCTCGACACGCTCGAGTTTCTCGCCCGCGGGGGGCGAATCGGCCGCGCGTCGAGCTGGGCCGGGCAGCTCCTGCACATCAAGCCGATCCTGACGCTGGCCGACGGCGAGGTGCTGCCGATCAAGCGCGTTCGCGGGAACCGGAAGGCGATCCAGGAGTTCGCGCACGCGTTCAGGGAGGGCACGGCCGACGGGGCCGGCCTCCGGGTCGGGATCGCGCACGCGGAGGCGCCGGAGCGGATGGCGGTGCTCGAAGAGCTCGTCCGCGACATCCGGCCGCAGGCGGAGATCGAGGTCGCGACGACGCTCGGCCCCGTGGTCGGCACCCACGCCGGGCCCGGAACCGTCGGGCTGTTCTGGCTACAGGACTGAGTTGGCCAGCTCGGCGAGCTCGTAGTCGCGGTCTGTCACGGCGTGGGCGACGTGCGTCCACCAGCGCAGGGTCACGCGGTTCCAGTGGATCTCGATGTCCGGGTGGTGGTTCTCCCGCTCGGCCAGCTCGCCGACCCGGTTCACGAACGCAAGGGCTTCGGCGAAGTCGCGAAACTCGTGTTCACGCTGCAAAGCGCCCTTAACGAGCGCGTAACCGGTGGGAAGCTCCACGGTGGCTAGTATCGCCGCCGGAAAACCGAATGTTTCCGACCTGAGAACTAGGCAAGGAAGGCAGTGACTCAAAGGAGGACGATGTCTCGAATCGCGATTCTCGCCGCCGGTCTCGTGGCGGTGTTCGCCTTCGCCGCGCCGACCGGGGCGCGCCCTGAGGCGACGAAGCTCGTCGGCACCACCGGGCCGGGCTTCACGATCACGCTCAAGAAGGGCGGCAAGCTCGTCAAGACGCTGCCGCACGGCAAGTACACGATCACCGTTCAGGACCGGTCGAACATCCACAACTTCCGGCTCAAGGGGCCGGGTCTGAACAAGCAGATCACGACCCTGCCGGCAACCGGCTCGAAGACCGTGACCGTCACGCTCAAGCGCGGCACGTACACGTATCAGTGCGATCCCCATGTCCTTCAGGGGATGAAGAAGACCTTCCGCGTCACTTAGGGGTCTGCTCGATCCAGGGGGCGCGCAAGCCGCCCCCTGGAGGGCGATCTCCGAGCGAGAACGCCGGATCCGGCTCCTCCCTTCCTTCCAGCAGGCCCTCGACGTACTCGGCGAGCGCCGGCCCGTGCTTGAAGCCGTGGCCCGAGCCGCCGCCCAGGAGCCACACGCGGTCGTGCTCGGGGTGCGGGGCGATCAGGAAGTTCGTGTCGGGCGTCAGCGCGTAGGGGCATGAGCGCGTCCCGACGAGCGGCGCTCCCGCGAGCGCAGGGAAACGCTCGGCGAGGTACTCGCGGGCCCGCTCCTCCTTCTCCTTCGAGGCGACCCGGTCGTCCGAGTCGGGGTCGAACTGGGGCCCGACGCTGTCCGGGCTCGCCTTGAAGCCGCGTCCGTCGAGCTCGCCGACCCCGTAAACGCCGCCCTCGAAGTCGACCCAGCCCGGAACCGAAGGCGCCTGCCAGCCTGCGGGTGCCCCGAAGAAGTAGACGTCCTGCTTCGTGACCTGGAGCGGGACGAGGCCGGGGAAGAGCCGCGCGAGCCAGCCGCCGCCGGCCCAGACGACCCGGTCGGCTTCGAGGCGCTCGCCGTCGACAAGGACGCAGTCGCCGGCGGGAGCGGCCGTTCCA
The DNA here is from genome assembly GCA_035765175.1 of Gaiellaceae bacterium. Lineage (GTDB taxonomy): Bacteria > Actinomycetota > Thermoleophilia > Gaiellales > Gaiellaceae > VAXT01. The sequence goes on along the minus strand of DASTYD010000148.1, from coordinate 13,497 downwards.
CTCACGAAACGGGCCCCGCGCGCGATCGCCTGCTCCGCGATCACCCTGGTTGCATCGCGTGCGCGCAGCACACCGGCCTCGGGCTCGAAGAGGATCGAGTTGAGGTCACGGCCGTCGAAGCTCGGGAAGAGCCGGGCTCCTTCCTCGGGCGCGAGGCGCTCGACCGGAATCGACTGCTCCTTCAGCACCCGCTCCGCCTCCGCGCTCCAGCCTTCGCTACTCCGCATGAACCACGCAACGCCGCTCGGGACGAAGAGCTCCGCCCCCGATTCGCGCTCCAGCTCCTTCCAGAGCTCGAGCGCCCGCCACGCGGAACGTGTGTACCAGTCGTTCTCTCCGTGCGAGAAGCGGATCAGCCGGGACTCGCCGCCCGACGCTGCCCGTACGTGGCCCGGTGGGTACTGCTCGACGATCGTCACCTCCCAACCGCTCGAGACGAGCCGAAGCGCGAGGGAGCCGCCGAAGACGCCGGCGCCGACGACGACGGCGCTAGCCAAGCGCCACCGGGACCGGCTTGCCGGCGTCGAGCTTCCAGGCCGCAAGTTCCCGCGTGTCCGTACGCAGGATCAGCCAGGGTCGCGACGCCCAGAGGCCCGCGCGTTCGAGATCGGTGCGCGACGGGCGCGGCGGCGACGACGGATGCGAGTGGAAGACGGCCAGTTCGTACCCCTCGTCCTCGAGGAACCACACGTCCGGGTCGACCTCGAGCCGGAAGCGGTAGGGCGAGGCATCGGCGTTCCGTCCCCGCCGGTAGCCGACCGCTCGGCCGTCACGCACGAGCACGAGCCCGCAGGCCTCGTTCGGCGCCTCCTCGAGCGCGTGCCGCTCGAGCTCTCGGCGGAGCTCAGCCGGGACGACCACAGAACTCGACGTAATCCACGTACTCGGTGATCGAGGGCTGCTCGCCGCAGACGGGGCAGCCTGGGTCGCGGCGAACGGCGACCTCGTCGAAGGAGCCGGCAAGGGCGTCGTAGAGGAGCAGCCGGCCGACGAGCGGCTCGCCGATCCCGAGCACGAGCTTCAGGGCCTCGGCGCCCTGGATCGAGCCGATCACGCCCGGCAGGACGCCGAGCACGCCGCCCTCGGCACAGCTCGGCGCGAGCTCCGGTGGGGGCGGCTGTGGAAAGAGGCAGCGGTAGCACGGTCCATTGCCTGGTTTGAAGACAGTGGCCTGGCCCTCGAAGCGGAAGATCGACCCGTGGACGACGGGGACGCCGTGCCAGACGGACGCGTCGTTCAGGAGGTAGCGCGTCGGGAAGTTGTCGGCGCCGTCGACGATCACCTCCCAGCCTTCGTCCAGGATCCGGTCGACGTTCTCGGTGCCCAACCGCTCCCGGTACGGGACGACCTCGACGTCCGGGTTCAACTCCCGGACGCGGCGCACCGCCGAGTCGACCTTCGGCTCGTCGAGCGCCGCGGTCGAGTGCAGCACCTGCCGTTGGAGGTTCGTCTCGTCCACGACGTCGTCGTCGACGATCCCGAGCCGGCCGATGCCCGCCGCCGCCAGGTAGAGCGCCGCCGGCGAGCCGAGCCCTCCGGCCCCGATCAGGAGAACCTTCGCCTCCAGAAGCCGCTGCTGGCCGGCCGGGCCGATCTCCGGGATCAGCAGGTGGCGGCTGTAGCGGCGCCGCTGCTCGTCGTCGAGCCCGGAAGGAGTCTCGACGGGAAGCCCGGCGCGCTCCCAGGCGACGATCCCGCCCGCCAGCGACACGGGGCCGTCGTACCCGGCCTCAGCCAGTGCGTCCGCGACGCGCAACGAGCGGTTCCCGTGGGCGCAGTAGATGACGAGCGGTCGGTCGCGGTGCTCCTCCAGCTGGTCCGAGAGCCGGCTCATCGGGACCTTCAGCGCGCCCTCGATCCAGCCCGTCTCCCACTCGCTCGGCTCGCGGATGTCGACGAGGACGGCGCCGTCCTCGCCGGCCAGGAGCTCCTGAGCTCGAGCGGCGTCGATTTCGCGGAGAAGCTCGCGGTCACCCCCCATGCTCCAAGGATAATCGGGAGCCGTTGACTCCTCGTACACGCATCTTCGTCATCGCCGGCGCCGCGGCTGCTGTAGCGGCCGGGGCCACTGTCGCGCTTGCCGTGATCACGTCTTCGGACGAGGGCGGGAAGCCGAGGGGCGAGGCACTCGCCGGTCGCCCGCCGCTCGTCCTCGACCTCGGCGTGCGTGTCGATCCCGAGGCGAGGGCGCTGCGCAGGGGAGAGCGGCTCCTCCGCCAGCGCCGCCGCGCCGCCGCCGGGCGGATCTTTGCACGCTACGACTCCCCGGCCGCGAAAATCGGCGCGGCGATTGCAGACTGGCCCGACTCGGGCCTGGCTACGCTCGAGCAGCTCGCCGAGGAGCGGCCACGTGACGCGCTCGTGCTCCTGCACCTCGGCTACGCGAACCTCTGGGCCGGCAAGTCCGAGGACGCGGCAGACGCCTGGCGCAGGGCCTCTGCAGCACAGCCGGACTCGGCCTCGGCCCAGCGGGCCGACGACGCGCTGCACCCCGACTTCCCGCCGGGCCAGCCGCTCTTCGTCCCGAGCTTCCCGGCGCCGCGCGGGCTCGACAGGCTCCAGCCGCCCGCCCAGCTCGCAGCCCTGGCCCGGGCCGCACGGCGCGACGATCCTCGGGCGAAGCTCATCTACGGCCTCGCGCTCCAGCGTCTCGGGCACCGGCTCTCCGCCCGGCGCCAGTACGACGCCGCCGCCCGGCTCGCTCCGCGCGACGCGGACGCGCAGGTCGCCTCGGCCGTCGGCCGCTTCGACAAGGCTCGCCCCGCGGCCGCCTTCTCACGACTCGGTCCGCTCACCCGCCGCTTCCCGCACGCGGCGACGGTCCGCTTCCACCTGGGGCTCCTCCTCCTCTGGCTGGCCAGGAACCAGCCGGGCTCCGTCGAGGAGGGCAAGCGCCAGCTTCGACTCGCGCGGGCCGAGGAGCCTGGGTCTCGCCCGGCGCGGGAAGCAAAGCGGCTTCTCGCCGGTCTAGAGAATGTCCGAGTGCGTTGAGTTGCTAGGACTTATATGCTGAAAGATAGGCCTTTCGGCCTATAGACGCAGACTAACCCCAATTGAAAGACTTGCCCATCCGAAAAACCGCACGTTGACTTTTCGCACATCACCACTACGGTGAGAGCCGGGAGGGGGAACGCAGTTGAGCGCAGGGGAGCAAGCTGCAGCACGTGCTGGAACGCCTGGGGGCGTGCTCGAGGTCGAGGAGGCCTGGGAGCTCCTCCAGACCGGCCGTCAAGCCGGGAAGCTCACTGCGGAAGAGATCACCGTCACACTCGACGAGCTGTCGTTCGACACGGGGCAGATCGACGAGTTCTACGGCCTGCTCGAAGAGCTGCACATCGAGGTCATCCAGGCCCAGGAGCCGGAGGAGGAGTCGCTCGACCTCGAGGGCCCGGACGTCTCGACCGATGCGCTCCAGCTGTTTCTGAAGGACATCGGCAAGGTCGACCTGCTCACCGCGCCGCAGGAGATCGAGCTTGCGAAGAAGATCGAGCGGGGCGACCACCACGCGAAGCAGTGCATGGTCGAGGCGAACCTGCGCCTCGTCGTCTCGATCGCCAAGCGCTACCGGAACCAGGGGCTGCCATTCCTCGACCTGATCCAGGAGGGGACGATCGGCCTCGTTCGCGCCGCCGAGAAGTTCGACTACCGCAAGGGGTTCAAGTTCTCGACGTACGCGACGTGGTGGATCCGCCAAGCGGTCGCCCGGGCGCTCGCGGACAAGTCGCGAACGATCCGCATGCCCGTCCACGTGGTCGAGAAGCTGAACAAGATCGTCCGGTCGGAGCGGAAGCTTCGCGGGGAGCTCGGCCGCGAGCCGAGCGCAGAGGAGATCGGGCACGACCTCGACCTGACCGCGGACGAGGTCGAGCAGATCCGGCGCAGCTCACAGCTACCGGTCTCGCTCGAGAAGCCCGTCGGCGACGACGAGGAGTCGGAGTTCGGGCACTTCCTCACCGACGAGTCCGCTCCACTCCCGGAGGAGTCGGCCGATCAGGCGCTCCGGCGCGACACGCTCAAGCAGATCCTCTGCTCGCTCTCGCCGCGTGAGCAGCGGATCCTCGAGATGCGCTACGGGCTCGACGGCCAGCAGCCCCGGACGCTCGACGAGGTCGGCCGCGCGTTCAACGTCACGCGTGAGCGAATCAGGCAGATCGAGAACCAGTGCCTGAAGAAGCTCCGGGCATTGGCCGACTGCCAGAAGCTCAGAGACGTGGCCTAGAGAAATAGACTCCGCCGGCCATGGCGGAGCCGCCAGCAGAGTGGATGGAGGAGCTCTCCGAGTTCCTCCGCATCCCCAGCGTCAGCGCCGATCCCGAGCGCTCGGGCGACGTCATGCGCGCCGCCGAGTGGGTGCGCGACTTCATCCGCGCGGCCGGCGGCGACGCCGAGATCGTCGAGACGGGGAACAAGCCCCTCGTGATCGGCGAGCTTCGAGCTTCGCAAGGCGCGGACGTCGCCCCGACGGTGATCGCCTACGGGCACTTCGACGTCCAGCCGCCGGACCCGCTCGAGCTCTGGACGTCACCGCCGTTCGAGCCCACGGTGCGCGACGGGTGGCTCTTCGCGCGCGGGGTCGCCGACGACAAGGGCCAGCTGTACCTCCTGTTGAAGGCCGCGTCGCTCCTGGCCGCCGACGGCTCGCTGCCGGTGAACGTGCGCTTCACCTGCGACGGGGAGGAGGAGTCGGGCGGGCACTCGATCGTCGACTTCCTCACGGCCGACGAGCGCGGCGGAGACGCGTGCGTCATCTTCGACGGTCACCTGCTCGAACCGGGCGTCCCGATCTTCGAGATCGCGACCCGCGGGATCGCCTACTTCCACGTGAAGGTTCGAGCCGGGGAGCGTGACCTGCACTCCGGGCTCTTCGGGGGTGCGGCGATGAACGCGATGCATGCGCTCACGCAGGTGTTGAGCGCAGTCCTGCCGAAGGACGGTCGCCTCCCCGAGTCGCTCTACGCCGGGATGATCAGGCCGAGCGACGAGGAGATAGCGAGCTGGAACGAGCTCGAGCCGGGGCGCGAAGGCCTCGCGAAGGCCGGTGCACGTCCAGCCGATCCGCGTGCGGCCGACGAGCTCTATCTGCGCACGTGGGTCGAGCCTTCGGTCGACGTGCACGGGGTGATCGGGGGCGAGCCGCGGCTCCAGAAGACGGTGATTCCGGCGGAGGCCGAGGCGAACATCTCGATCCGCCTCGTTCCCGGCCAGGACGACAAGGCGATCGCCGAGGAGATGGAACGATTGATGCGCGAGGCCGCGCCCGAAGGAGCCGACGTCGAGATCGAGCTCCTCGCGAATGCGCCCGCCGCGCTGGTCCGGCCGGACGAGCCCGCGATCCAGCTCGGCCTCGAGGCATTCGAGCGGATCGTCGGCCGGCGGCCGCTGCTGCTCCGGGTCGGCGGCTCGCTCCCCGTCATGGCCGCCCTCGAGGAGAAGGGAATCCCGACGATCCTCAGCGGCTTCGACCTGCCCGAGGGGAACATCCACTCGCCGAACGAGCGCTTCCGCGTCGAGCACATCCCGCTCGGCGTCGAGACAGCCCAGGAGCTCTATCGGTCCCTGGCGAATCTGCGCTCGCGCTAGGCCCAGGGCGGGGGATTGTGCACCCAGCGTCCGCCCAGCATCGTCGCCACGACCTGCACCTCGTGTAGCTCTTCGGGCTCGATCGCGAGCGGGTCCCGGTCGAGCACGACGAGGTCCGCCAGGTAGCCGGGAAGGAGCTTCCCGCGCCGCCGCTCGTCGCGGGCGAGCCACGCCGGGGCGAGGATCGTCGCCTCGAGCGCCTGCTCGAGCGTGACCGCCTGCTCGGGGTGCCACGCGTCGCGCGCGTCGAGGGTGCGAAGGACGCCGGCGCAGATTCCGGCGAGCGGGTCGAGCTCCTCGATCGGCGCGTCGGACCCGTTCGCAACGAGCGCACCGGTGTCGAGGAGCGATCGATAGGCATACGCTCCCTCGGTCTTTCCGGCCCAGTGTCTCTCGGCGATGTCCCGATCGGACGGCGCGTGGCTGAACTGGACCGAGGCGGCGATCCCGAGCTCGCCGAAGCGCTGCATGTCCTCCGGGGAGAGGAGCTGCGCGTGCTCGATCCGCTGCCGCAGGCCGAGCGGCTCCCACTCGTCGCGCGTCTCCTCGAAGGCGTCGAGCGCCTCCCGGTTCGCGAGGTCCCCGATCGCGTGCACGGCGACCGGCCACCCCGCACGTGCGCCCGCCCGGACGATCTCCACGAGCTGCTCGCGGCTCGTGATCTCGACTCCCGAGCCGTCCAGCATGCGTGCCGTCTGCGAACCGAGCGTGCCGTCCATGAAAGCCTTGAGGTAGCCGATGCGCAGGAGCTCGTCGCCGAGCCCCGATCGGAACCCGAGCTCCTCCAGGCGGCCGACGAAATCGTGCGGCAGCGACTGCCAGACGCGAAGCGTGAGCGCGCCCTCCTCGGCAAGGCGCTGCCAGAACCGCGGCGCGCCGAGCCAGCCGTCCTTGTCGTGGACCGCGGTCACGCCTCGGGCCGCGACGAGCTTCAGGCCGTCGCGCATCACGTCGACGTACTCGTCGTCCGAGGCGAGCAGGAACCGATCGCGGAAGCTCCACGCAGACTCCTCGCGCAGCACCCCGGTCGGCTCGCCGGCCTCGTCGACCTCGACCACGCCGCCGGGGACCGCGAGGTCTCCGTTCGCGGCGGCGAGCCCGGCGGTGTTGAGCCAGAGCGAGTGGTAGTCGCGGGCCATGAGCGCCGTCGGCCTGCCGCCCGTCACGGCGTCGAGCGCCTGCCGGGTCGGCTCGACCTCGGGCGACCAGTCGCCGCTTCGCCAGCCGCGGCCGCGCAGCCAGCGTCCGGGCTCCGCCGCGGCAGCGGCGGTCTCGACGCGGGTAAGGGCCTCTTCCAGCGACGCCGTGTCCTCGAGCCGCACCTCCCGCTGCGCGAGCGCCCAGCTCGGGAAGTGCACGTGCGCGTCGGTGAAGCCCGGCAGGACGCAGCGTCCGCCGAGGTCGACGCGGTCGGGCGAGGCGAGGGCCGTCTCATGCGTGCCGACGCCGCCCGCGACCCGGTTCCCGGCGATCGCGAGCGCCGACGCAACGGGCATCGTCGAGGCCATCGTCCGGATGACGCCGTTCTCGAGGATCACAACAGCAAGAATGTCATCCGTGATCGATCACGTGACTTTGAACGTCCGGGACGTCGAGTCGAGCAAGGCCTTCTACACCGAGGCGCTCCGGCCGCTCGGCTACGAGCTGACGATGGACTTCGTGGAGGGCGCGGGCTTCGCCGCCGACGGCAAGCCCGACTTCTTCCTCGCCCAGCGCGGAGAGCCGAGCGCGCCCGTGCACGTCGCTTTCAGGAGCCCCGATCGAAGGACGGTCGACGAGTTCCACGCGGCGGCGCTGGCCGCGGGCGGGACGGACAACGGGCCGCCGGGGATCCGGCGCGTGTACCACGAGTACTACTACGGGGCGTACGTCCTCGATCGGGAAGGAAACAACGTGGAAGCGGTCACGCACGAGCCGGAATGAGCCTGCAACGGCTAGGGTTCTCGGTCCCAGGCGCAAAGTAGTCCCGTCTGACCGAATGACAGTTACTGCGGCCCCCGAGTTGTTGGCCAAGTGGTTCAGATCGCACGGATGGCTCGTGGCCGTGGTCGGCCTCGTGCTCGAGGCCGCCGTCACGATTCCCTTCGGACTGCTCGACGCCTCCGCGCCGGAGGTATCCGCCGCGCTGGCGATGCTGATCGCCGCCGCCGTCGCGTTCGCCACCGGCCCGCGCTGGGGCGCTCTGGTCGCCGCCGCCGGCTGGGCGCTCTTCTTCGCCTTCGCCGCGGATCAGGCGGCGAGGGCGATTCTCGCCCTCCCCGTGTGGCTCGCGCTCGCGATCCTGGCCGGCCTCGCTTCCGACCGCCTCCGTCGAGCCGAAGGAGAGCGCCGGCGCAACGTCAGCGAGCTCGAAGCCGTCCGCGAAGACCAGTCCGAGGCGATCGTCGCCCTCGACCTCAGCGGAAACATCCTCAGCTGGAACCGAGGTGCGGAGCGGATCTACGGCCACACCGCGGAGGACGCCGCCGGGCGTGACGTCACGCTGCTGAGCCCCGAAGACGAGGGCGCTCACATCCTCGAGGCGCTCGAGCAAGTGGCGAAGGGCCGGCGCGTCGAACGCAGCCACCTCCGCCACACGAGCGCGACCGGGGAGGAGGTGGTCGTCTCGATGTCCCTCGCCCCCGTTGGGGACGACGACGAAGTCGTCGCCGCGTGCGCCGTTCTCTCCGACTCGGCCGAGCGGCTCCACGAGGCCGAGAACAAGTATCGCGCCCTGGCCGAGGCGCTCCCGCTCGTAACCGTGATCTCGGCGCCGAGCGACCGCAGCTCGGTCTTCTACGTCAGCCCGCAGGTCGAGACGCTGCTCGGCTACTCGCCTTCCGAGCTCCAGGACGATCCACAGCTCTACGCGAAGCTCCTGCACCCCGACGACAGGGACGAGGTGCTCGCCGGCGCCAGGAAGCAGTCGACCGGCGCCACACCGAGGAAGGCCGAATACCGCCTGCTGGCGCGCGGCGGCGGCGTCGTCTGGGTGCGGGAAGAAGTGACGACGATTCGCGGTCCCGGAGGGAAGCCGCTGTACGCGCAGACCCTGCTCATCGACATCGGCGAGCGCAAGCGGGCCGAGGAAGAGCGCGAGCGACTGCTGGCGGCCGAGCGTGAGGCGGCAGCTCGGACGGTGGAGCGGCAACGGCGCCTCGACTTCGTGCGCGAGGCGGGCCAGGTCCTTTCATCGTCGCTGGACTACCGGAGCGCGATCCAGCGGGTCGCCGAGCTCGCGGTTCGAGATTACGCCGACTGGTGCGTCGTCGACATCATCGAGGACGGGAGCCCGCTGAAGCGGGTCGCGATCGCGCGGGCCGAGCTCCTGAGCCGGAGAGCGGTCGCGGAGCCCGATCAGGAGCCGGAAGAGGCCGTGCGCACCGTCGTCGAGACCGGAGCGCCTCAGATCGTTCCCGCGCTCGGCGAGACACCGAAGAGACGGAAGAAGGCGGCGATCCTCGGCGGCATCGATGCCCGGTCTGCCATCTGCGTCCCGCTCCGCGCCCGGAAACGCACGCTCGGGGCGCTGACGCTTGCCCGAGCGGAGTCCAGTGAGGCCTACGGCGCGGACGATCTCGCCCTCGCCGAGGATCTCGGGGGTCGCATCGCGCTGGCAGTCGATCGCGGCCGTCTCTATCGCGAGGTCGAGGAGCGGGCGGACGCGGCACGTGTGGTCGCTCACGTCGCCGACGGGGTGCTGCTCGTCGATCGCGGCGGCGTCGTTCGCCTGTGGAACCCGGCCGCGGAAGCGATCACCTCGGTCGCCGCAACGGACGTGCTCGGAAACTCGGCGGCGGAGGTGATCCCGGGTTGGAAGGACGCGGTCGACGCCGTCCCCGTCTCGACTTCACCCGACCCCGGCCATGCCGAAGTGGTCATTCCGTTCGAGACCGAGAGAGGTGAGCGCTGGATCTCCATCTCGGGCGTGAGCTTCTACGGCGGAACCGTCTACGCGTTTCGCGACCTGACGGAGACGCATCAGCTCGAGGAGCTCAAGGCCGATTTCATCGCGACGGCGTCGCACGAGCTTCGTACGCCGCTCGCCGCGGTCTACGGAGCGGCGCAGACGCTCCTGCGACACGACTTCGCGCTCGACGAAGGCGGTCGCGATCGCTTCGTCTCGCTGATCGCCGACGAGTCGGAGCGGCTCGGCCGGATCGTCAACGAGATCCTGCTCGCGAATCAGCTCGACTCGGGCCGACTGGCTCTCGGCACGGAGCCGTTCGACTCGGTCGAGGTCGTCGAGCGCGTCGTGGAGGCGACGCGGGCCTACGCTCCCGCGGAGATCTCGCTCAACATCAGCGCGGGGGACGAGATCCCGCTCGTCGCCGGCGACCGGGACAAGGTGAGGCAGGTGCTCGTCAATCTCGTCGAGAACGCGATCAAGTACTCCCCCGATGGCGGAAAGATCGAGGTCGGGGTCGAGCCGAACGACGACAACGTCCGCTTCTGGGTGCGTGACGAGGGGCTCGGAATCCCCACAGGAGAGGAACAGCGGATCTTCGAGAAGTTCTACCGGCTCGACCCGCAGATGTCCCGCGGCGTCGGGGGAACCGGGCTCGGGCTCTACATCTGCGACGAGCTGGTGACTCGGATGGGCGGCAGGATCTGGGTCGAGGCGAACGGGAAGAAGGGATCGACGTTCGTCTTCGAGCTCCAAGCCGCGGAGCCGGCCGGGACGACCCAGCCCAGGAACGAGCAGGTCGAGCTGCACGGCTTCGTCCCGCGGGGACGGCGCCCTCCGCGGGTGTGACCTCCGGCCGCGGCTTTCGATGATCGACCACGTCACGCTCCGGGTCTCCGACTTCGAGGCCTCGAAGGCGTTCTACGTCACGGTCCTGGCACCGCTCGGGTATTCGGAGCCGTGGTCGGACGACGAGCAGCGCGCCGCGGACTGGGGCGACCTCTCGATCTCACAGGACGAGAAGCCGCTGAGCGAGAACGTCCACATCGCGTTCGCGGCCAGGAACCGGGTCGAGGTCGAGGAATTCCACCGCGTCGCGATCGAGGCCGGCTACCGAGACAACGGCCCGCCCGGCGAGCGCAAGTACCACAAGGGCTACTACGCCGCGTTCGTCCTCGACCCGGACGGCAACAACGTCGAGGCCGTCTTCCACGACAGATGAAGCTCGACCAGGAGGTCTACGACGAGATCGTGCGGAGGCTCCTCAGCCTGCGTCAGCTGACCGCCGAGTTGGGCGACGCGTACGACGATCAGGTGGCAAAGCAGGGCGCCGAAGAGATGTCCGCCTCGCTCGAGCGGGTGCTCCGGCTGCTCGGACACGCCGAATAGACTCTTTGCCGTGCCGATCGACCCGCTGACCGACGAGCAGCGCGAGATTCGCGACCTCGTGCGCACGCTCGCGCGCGAGCGCGTGGCCCCGCGCGCCGCCGAGATCGACAAGCAGGGGGAGTTCCCGTGGGACATGGTCGAGCTCTTCCGCGAGCACGAGCTCTTCGGCCTGCCGTTCGAGGAGCAGTACGGCGGCACCGGGACGGGCGCGCTGATGGTGCTCGTCGCGATCGAGGAGCTGTCCAAGGTCTGCGCGACGACGGGCCTGATCATGGCCGTCCAGGAGCTCGGCTCGCTCGGGATCAAGCTCGCGGGCACCGAGGAGCAGAAGGAGCGGTTCCTGCCGAGGCTCGCCAGCGGCGAGTGGCTGGCCGCCTACGCGCTGACCGAGCCCGGCTCCGGCTCCGACTCGGCGGCGATGCGCACCGAGGCGCGGCTGGACGGTGACGCGTACATCCTCAACGGCGGCAAGCGATTCATCACGAACGCGGGTGTCGCGGGGCTCTACGTCGTGTTCGCGAAGACCGATCCCGAGGCCGGCCACTCCGGGATCTCCGCGTTCGTCGTCGAAGCCGACACGCCCGGGTTCGAGGTCGGGCGCATCGAGCCGAAGATGGGCATCAAGGGCTCGACGACGGGCGAGATCTTCTTCAACGACATGCGGATCCCGGCCGACAACCTCCTCGGCGAGGAAGGTGAGGGGTTCAAGATCGCGATGCGGATCCTCGACCGCTCGCGGCCCGGGATCGGTGCGCAGGGCCTCGGCCTCGCGCAGGGAGCGACCGACTACGCGCTCGAGTACGCGAAGAGCCGCGAGACCATGGGCAAGCCGATCGCCCAGCACCAGCTGATCGCCGGGATGCTTGCCGACATGGAGACGAAGTGTGAAGCCGCGCGTGGGCTTCTCTACAAGGTCGGTCAGATGATCGACGATGGCGCGCCCGACGACGAGCTGACGAAGATCTCGGCGATGATGAAGCTGTACTGCACGGACGTGGCCATGGAGGTGACGACCGACGCCGTCCAGATCCTCGGCGGCTACGGCTACATGCAGGAGTACCCGGTCGAGCGGATGATGCGCGACGCGAAGATCACGCAGATCTACGAGGGCACGAACCAGATCCAGCGGCTCGTGATCGCCCGCGAGATGCTCAAAGAGAGTCGCGCCTTCTTATTGGCGGGAGTGGGCTGACGAGGATCGCGTCGACCGGTCATTTCCGACGGCCACCGGGCAGAGCCCGGCGGCCTCAGAGCGGCATCGCAAGCGACGCCTCAGTCGCAGGCGTTGGCTGACACGGAGCTCCGCGTCGGGCGCCGCACTGTGCGGCTGACCAGTCCGGACAAGGTGCTCTTCCCGGGTGACCGGGTCACGAAGAAGGACCTCGCCGAGTACTACGCCGAGATCGGGCCGGCGATCGTCCCGCACCTCAAGAACCGTCCCTTCACGCTCAAGCGCTATCCATACGGCATTCGCGGCCAGGCGTACTTCCACAAGCAGGCGCCGAAGGGCAAGCCGGACTGGCTCCCGACGCGGCAGTTCCGGACCTGGCCGCGCGAAAGCAAGGGCGAGTCGCGGCTCGTCGACTTCACGCTCGTCAACGAGCCCGCAGCGCTCGTCTGGATGGTGCAGATGAACTGCATCGACATGAACGCCTGGTACTCGCGCGTCGACAAGCCCGACCGGCCGGACTACGTCGTCTTCGACCTCGACCCGCCGGAGTCGCGCAACGGCTTCGTGCAGGCGATCCGCGTTGCGCACCTCGTCCGCGAGGCGCTCGATCGGCTCGAGCTGCGCTCCTACGTCAAGACGAGCGGCGCCGACGGGATCCACGTCCTCGTGCCGATTGCGCGCCGGTACTCGTACCCCGAGACGTACGAGCTCGCCGAGCGCGTTTCACGCCGTCTCGAGGCGGAAAACCCGGGTCTCGTGACGACCGAGTGGCTCAAGCGTAAGCGCCGCGGCGTGCTCGTCGACCATCGTCAGAACGGGCACGGAAAGACGATCGCGTCCGCGTATTCCGTGCGGCCCAAGCCGGGAGCGCCGGTCTCGACGCCGCTGCGCTGGGAAGAGCTCGGCGAAAAGGTGCGGCCCCGCGACTTCGGGATGCGGGAGGCGCTGGCGCGGATCGAGAAGCACGGCGACCTGTTCGAGCCCGTGCTGCGTGGCGGCCAGGCGCTGGGGCCGGCGCTGCGCTCGTTGCGCGCGTGAAGCGCGCAGTCGTCATCGGCTCCGGGCCGAACGGACTCGCTGCCGCGATCACGATGGCGCGGGCCGGTTGGGACGTCACGGTGCACGAAGCAGCCGACACGGTTGGCGGTGGCGTTCGATCGGAGGAGCTGACGCTGCCAGGTTTCGTCCACGACGTCTGCTCGGCCATCCACCCGCTCGGGCGCGACTCACCCTTCTTCCGCGATCTCGAGCTTCCGGTCGACTGGATCCAGCCGAACGCGCCGGCCGCGCACCCGCTCGACGACGGCACCGCGGTCGTCACGGAGCGCTCTTTCCTCAAGGCAGAAGAGGTGCTCGGCGCCGACCGGGATGCGTACCGGAGGATCGTCGGGTCGCGCGTCCTCGAGTGGCAGATTCATGCGCTCGACCGCATCGTTCTCGGCCCGCATCCGCCATCCCCGCGCGCCCTGCT
>DASTYD010000147.1:0-15259 GCA_035765175.1 Gaiellaceae bacterium | reverse complement strand
TTCCTCGACGGCCTCCAGGGCGGGTTCGCGATCAACAACCCGAACGTGAGCTCGGCCTGCGGCTGCGGCCACTCGTTCCAGGTCGAAGAAGGCGCCGAGGGCGAGATGCCCGCCGGCGGCACGGGCTGCGGCTCCGGCTGCGGCTAGCGCATTCGCCGAAAATCCTGCGGACTTTCGGCGACGGGCGGTCGTCCGAGCTGCCTGCGTGAGCGACGACGGGCAAAGCCCGCCGTCGCGGCGGGGGCGCCGCTACGCAGATGGGCCGCCGACGAAGAAGTAGGCTGACCAGCCTCCCGGCTGCTATGGCTGCGCCCGCGCGGACGAGATGCGCTCGGGCGTGAGCGGCCGAAGTCGCGCCACTACCATTGGCCCACGGTGGACACCAACGGCGTCGTCGACATCACGATTCTCGGGGCCGGGCCGGTCGGGCTCTCAGCCGCCTACTACGCGGGGCATCGCGACGCGACGGTCAGGATCGTCGAGAGCCTCGAGCAGCTCGGCGGGCAGGTGGCCGCGACCTATCCCGAGAAGCACGTCTACGACGTCGCCGGGCACCCGAAGATCCTCGGCCAGAAGCTCGTCGACCTCTGCGTCGAGCAGGGGCTCCAGTACGGCGCCGAGGTGATCCTCGGCGAGGAGGCCAAGTCGCTCGAGCGCCTGAGCCAGAACGGCGAGGACATCTACGCGCTCACGACGGACAAGGGCGGCCCGTATCTCTCGAGAGCGCTGATCGTCACGGCCGGTCACGGCGCGTTCGAGCCGCGGAAGCTCGGCGTCGAGGACATCGACGAGTGGCTCGGCCGGGGCCTCTACTACGTCGTGAAGGAGAAGGCGCAGTTCTCCGGCAAGCGTTGCGTGATCGTCGGCGGCGGGGACTCGGCGCTCGACTGGACGCTCGGGCTCCAGGACACCGCCGACCTCCCGATCACGCTCGTCCACCGGCGGGACCGCTTCCGGGCGCTCGAGTCGTCCGTGAACGAGGCGCGGCGTCTCGAGGAGGAAGGCGCCGTCAAGATCCTCACTCCGCACGAAGTGCGCGAGGTTCATGGTGACGGGTCGATCGAGGCGGTGACGATCGAGAACACAGCGACCGGAGAGATGGAGCGCCACGACTGCCAGGCGCTGATCACGCTGCTTGGGTTCGTGTCCCATCTCGGGTCGATCGCCGAGTGGGGCATCGAGCTCGAGGGCAAGCGCCAGCTGAAGGTGAATCCGATGACGATGGAGACGAACCTCCCGCTCGTCTTCGCCGCGGGTGACGTCGCCGGGTATCCGGGCAAGATCACGCTGATCACGATCGGGATGGGCGAAGCCGCGATCGCCGCGAACAACGCAATCGCGCAGTTCCGCGGCGAAAAGGTCCAGCCGAAGTACTCCACCGACTGACCCGTGGAGGTCAACGAGAAGGTCGCGGTTGTCACCGGCGCGGCGGCTGGAATCGGGCGCGCGATCGCGAAGCGGCTCGCGAAGAAGGGCGCGTACGTTGTCGTAGTCGACATCGATGCCGACTGGGGACGGGAAGCAGTCGGGGAGATTCGCGCCGCCGGAGGTCAAGCAGCGTTCGCGAACTTCGACGTCTCGTCGGACGAGGGAGTGCAGGAGATGATCGGCGTAGCCGTCAGCAGGTTTGGCGGGCTGCACATTCTCGTGAACAACGCGTTCATGGGAAGCCGCGACCACTTTCCTGATGCGCCGCCGGAGAAGTGGTCGCGTGTCCTGGACGTGGCTCTTCGCGGGACGATGCTCGGCATCCAGTACGGAATTACCGAGATGAAGCGGTCAGGTTACGGTGCGATCGTCAACGTCTCTTCGGTTGCCGGTCTCGGCTCGCAGCCGCATTCGTATCCCGAATACGCCGCGGCAAAGGCGGCTGTCATCCGGCTCACCGAGTGCCTCGCGCCGCTCGCGGCCGAGCGGAACATCCGGATCAACTGCATCGCGCCAGATTGGACCGAGACCGAGTTCGTGCGCGAGCGTTTCGAAGGGATGACAACTCTCGAGAGGGCTGAGGCGCGCGATGGGTTCGGCCGTCCTCCGCCGGCGAGGTTCCTCAAGCCCGAGGAGGTCGCGGCCGGCGCGCTCGAGCTCATCAGCGACGACACGCTTGCGGGAAGAACTCTCGTGATGTGGTGTGGCGAGCCGCCTCGGCTCCTTCCCGACGACCGCTGGGAGTAGCCGTCCCTCGATCGAGGGTCGCCGGATCGCATTGCTGTGCCGATCGCTGCAAGCAATGACCCCGCGCTCTCTGGAATGCCTCGCCTGCGGCAAGCGCCGCTCCGCAGTCGACAGCGTCCACAGTCACCTAGCCACCGGCGAGTGCCCGCGGTGTGGGTACGTCGGCTGGGCCCCGGCGAGCGATCTGACGGAGTTCACGCGCCGTGCGCTTCGCGACCGGCCGGTCGAGCGCCGCAGGCTCCGACTCCGCCGCGCGTCCTAGCTCCTCGTCAAGGCGCGCACGGCCTCCTCCCGGCGCGTAGCGCCTGCCCGCGCAGCGGACCGGTGGAGGGGGTCTCGGGAACCGCGAGGTTCCTTCGGCAGCCCTTCGAACGCCACCGGCTCCAGCTCAGACGCGCGTTCTGGGCTTAGGTACAGCCAACCTCCTCCCCGCTGCTGATGCTAGTGGGGAAATTCGCGCCAGTCTGTGACGAAATCGCGCCGAGATAGACTCGACGCCATGGACGAGCTCTGGGGGCCCGAGACGAAGAAAGCGGTCGAGAACTTCCAGGTTTCCGGCGAGCCGATCCCGCGGCACGTGGCGCGCTGGCTCGGGCGGATCAAGGCCGCCGCGGCTCGCGTGAACGCCGAGCTGGGCCTCCTCGACGCGGACAAGGCCGACCGCATCGCGTCCGCCGCCGACCGCATCGCCGCCGGGGAGCTCGACGACCAGTTCCCGATCGACGTCTTCCAGACCGGCTCGGGCACGTCGTCGAACATGAACGCGAACGAGGTGATCGCGTCGCTGGCCGGCGACGGCGTCCACCCGAACGACGACGTGAACATGGGCCAGTCCTCGAACGACGTCTTCCCAAGCGCCGTCCACCTCGCCACGCTCGATCGGCTGACGAACGACCTCGTTCCGGCCCTGGCCGCGCTCGCCGAAGCGCTCGGGGCGAAGTCGCGTGAGTTCGACGACGTCGTCAAGTCGGGGCGCACGCACCTGATGGACGCGGTTCCCGTGACGCTCGGCCAGGAGTTCGCGGGCTACGCCGCGCAGGTTCGCCAGGGGATCGCCCGCATCGAGTCGACCTTCGAGCGGCTCGGCCAGGTCCCGCTCGGCGGCACGGCTGTCGGCACGGGCCTCAACACACATCCCGAGTTCGCCGAGCGCGTGCGCGCCAAGCTCTCCGACGACTCCGGCCTCGCCGTCCTCCCGCCGGCCGATCCCTTCGAAGCTCAGGCCGCCCGCGACGGCCTCGTCGAAGCCTCCGCCGCGCTGAAGGTCGTCGCCGTCTCGCTGACGAAAGTCGCGAACGACATCCGCCTCATGGGCTCGGGCCCCCGCGCCGGCCTCGCCGAGATCGCACTGCCCGAGCTCCAGAAGGGCAGCTCGATCATGCCGGGCAAGGTGAACCCGGTGATCCCGGAGGTCGTCACGCAGGTCGCGGCCCAGGTGATCGGCAACGACGCAGCGGTCACGGTCGGCGGCATGCAGGGCCACTTCGAGCTCAACGTGTTCGTGCCGCTGATCGCGCGCAACGTGCTCGACTCGGTCCGGCTGCTCTCCGCCGCCGCTGGCCTCTTCGCGGAGAAGTGCGTCGAGGGCATCGAGGCGAACCGCGAGACGTGCGAGCGCTATGCCGAGCTCACGCTGTCCGCCGCGACCGCGCTCAACCCCTACATCGGCTACGACAGGGCGACGGAGATCGTCAAGGAGGCAGCGGCGAGCGGCCGGTCGCTGAGGGACGTCGCCCGCGAGGCGGGCGTCGACGACGAGACGCTGGACAAGGCGCTCGACTACCACGCGATGGCGGACCCGCACGGCGCGGCGCCGAAGTCGGCATCGGCTTGACGCCGGTCGCTAGATAGAGAACAATCTATTTCGGCTCCGGGGACGGAGTCTTTTCGCGTCCGGTCCTGCGGCACTAGGCCGGACGGGGGGTCAACTGCGAGCAAGGGGAAGGAGAAGCATGTCAGGGTTGAGAGGGGGGCTCGTCGCGTCCGTCTGCGCGCTCATGGTGGTGTTCGCCGCCACGATCAGCGCCGGCGCGGCCTCTGGCCCACAAGTGGCCAAGAGCAAGTTCACGAAGCACGATCGCGCGCTTCTGGCGAAGAAGGCCCGCCAGGGTGCGAAGAGGGTCCAGCTACTGGTCGTCACGCCGCGTCGCGGCACCGGCTCGGTGGCCAAGAGCCTCGGCCGGCTCGGCGGCAAGGTCGCCTACCGGAACAACCGGCTCGGCTACCTGCGCGTCAGCGTGCCGCTCCGGAAGGCGATCCAGGCGTCGCGTCTGAAGGGCATCCAGGCGATCAACGTCGACGAGGTCCTGCCCCTGCCGGACCCGCGGCCCAACGGCGCGATCGATCCGACGCCGCAGCCGCCGCCGGGTGCGAACACACCGCGGAGCAACCCGTACATGCCGACGCGTGACACGGGCGCTGCGCAGTTCGTCGACCAGCATCCGAGCTGGGACGGCCGCGGCGTGACGGTCGGCATCCTCGACACCGGGGTCGACCTCGACCACCCGAGCCTGAAGACGACGAGCACGGGTCAGCGGAAGATCGTCGACTGGGTGACCTACACGCACCCGTCGCAGGATGGGGACCCGAGCTGGCGCTTCTTCACCGCGACGCTGACGACGATCACGGGCGGCACCTTCACCGCGTTCGGCAGGACGTACACCGGCTTCCCGATCGACGGGCAGTACCGGGTCGCGCGCATGCGCGAGGACCTGCTCGGCGCGGCGAGCGAGTACGGCATCGGCTGCGGTGCCGACCTCGACCGGAACGGCGCGTGCGGCGACTTCTTCGCCATGGTCTGGCGTCCGTCCGACAACACGGTCTGGGTCGACGCCGACGGCGATGCGAGCTTCGCGGACGAGGACGGCGTGGGGATGCAGGAGTACAAGATCGACCACGACGTCCACTACTTCGGGCACGACAACCCGGCGACCGCGGTCCGCGAAGCGGTTCCGTTCACCGTCCGGCCGCTGACCGATCCGGTCGATGGCCTGTTCTGGGTGAACATCGGGATCGTCGCCGGGGCGCACGGCTCTCACGTCGCGGGCATCACCGCCGGCAACAGCCTCTTCGGCGGTCAGATGAGCGGTGCCGCTCCCGGCGCCAAGCTCGTTTCCGTCCGCGTCTGCCTCTTCACGGCGGGCTGCACGACGCACGCGATGATCGAGGGGATGATCTACGCGGTCGAGACCGACCACGTGGACGTCGTCAACATGAGCATCGGCGGTCTGCCGGCGCTGAACGACGGCAACAACACGCGGGCGGTGCTCTACAACCGCCTGATCGAGGACAACAACGTGCAGATGTTCTTCTCGTCCGGCAACAGCGGCCCGGGCGAGAACACGGTCGGTGACCCGGCGGTCGCCACGAAGGCGATGGCCGTCGGCGCGTACATCACGAAGGAGACCTGGCAGCGGGACTACGGCTCCGACGCCAACTTCGTGGACAACCTGCATCCGTTCAGCTCCCGCGGTCCCGCCGAGGACGGCGCGCTCAAGCCGCAGATCGTGGCGCCCGGCGCGGCGGTCTCGACCGTCCCGACGTGGCAGGTGGGCCAGCCCGTCGCCGGCACGTACACGCTTCCGCCCGGCTACGGGATGTTCAACGGCACGTCGATGGCGGCCCCCCAGTCGACCGGTGCGGCAGCGCTGCTGCTGAGCGCCGCGAAGGCTCGGGGCTTCACGCGGTCGGCGGCACAGCTCCGCAACGCGTTCAACTCGACGGCCCGCTTCATCCCGGGCTACAACGCGGCCGACCAGGGCAACGGCCTGATCGACGTCAGCCGCGCGTGGGACCTGTACAAGGCGGGCCCCGAGATCGTGAACATCACGTCGCGGGTCGCCGTCCACACGATCCTGAGCGACTTCCTCCGGGAGCCGGGCTTCGGCCCCGGCATCTTCGACCGTGAGGGCGTCACTCAGGGGCAGCCCTACACCAGGACGTACACGTTCACTCGCACGTCCGGCCCCTCCCGCCCGGTGCTGTACCACCTGCGGTGGGTCGGGAACGACGGCACGTTCGACACGCAGAACAACGTTCTACTCCGCCTCAACGTGCCGACGACGGTCGACGTACGGATCAACCCGTCGACGACCGGGATCCACTCCGCGATCCTCACGCTCGACAACTCGTCGACGGACGGGGTCGACTACGAGACCATGAACACCATCATCGTCCCGGACAAGCTCACCGCGGCCAACGGCTACACGGTGACGAAGACCGGGATGGCCGGCCGGAACCACGTGCAGCGCTACTTCTTCCACGTGCCCGCCGGCAGCCCGGTGCTCAAGGTCGACATGACCGGGCCCAGCCCCGCTCCGGGCACTGGTCAGGTGCGCTTCCTGCGCTTCCACCCGTGGGGCCTCGGCGTGGACTCGAACGCGAGCACGTCGTGCTACATGCCGGTCGTCGCCGGCTGTTCGACGGGTGATCCGCTCAGCCGCACGTGGGCGGATTCGACCGAGGGCGTCTGGGAGGTCACCGTCGAGGCTCGCAGGACGTCTGACGTTCCGTGGGCTCCGTTCACGCTGACCGCTTCGCTCTTCGGTGTCGGCGTGAGCCCGAACCCGGACATCATCCCGAACGCGCAGGTCGGCGTTCCGGTCCCGCGGTCGTACTCGCTGACGAACAACTTCGGTGGGTTCGTCGGCAAGGCCACGGGGTCGGGTCTCGGCAGCGCTCGCCGGGGTGTGTTCACGATCGCGAACCACGAGCTGCAGCACTACACGACGACGATTCCGGCAGGCACGACGTCCTTCCGGGCGACGATCGGCAACCCGTCTGATCCGGCGGCCGATCTCGACCTCTTCGTCTTCCGCTGCAGCGACGCGAGCTGCACGACGCGCACGGAGGTCGGGCGCTCGGCGGACGGCGACTCCGAGGAGTCGGTGACGATCCAGAACCCGGTCGCTGCGACCTACCAGGTCGACGTCGACGGGTTCGCGGTCCCGGCCGGGTCGACGACGTACGACTACGTCGACGTCTTCGCGAACCCGGCGCTGGGCTCGGTGTCCATCACCGACGCGGATGCTCAGCGCAATCCGGGCGCCACGTGGACGGTGCCGGGCTCCGTGCTCGTGAACCAGGTCCCCGAGGCCGGGCGCGTGATGCTCGGCAACGTGAGGGTGGTCACGAACGCCTCGGTGCAGGTCGGCTCAGGCGACGTCGTCGTCGAGCACGTCTCTCCGTAACCGGGGAACACACGCGACAAGGGCCGCCCTCAGGCGGCCCTTGTCGTCCTTTCGACCTTTTCCTAGATCCCGGGGGTTGAGAACTGCAGCCGGCCGGTAACCGGCTCGCTTACGAGGCCGGTCGGTTCGTGACCTTCACGTAGATCTTGTCGCTCTCGCCGCATTCCTCGCGTAGCGCGACCTGCCCCGAGCGACCTTCTCCCTCCCAGGAGACCTCCGAGTCGTGCTCCTCGAGCTCGTCGAAGAGGATCGTGTAGCCCGCGGCCTCTAGCTCGCGCTTGAAGTCGTCGTGCGCAGCCTCGATGTCGCCGTCGAAATACCCCTCGACCACTTCCGTCGGGCCCTGCGTCTGCTGCTGCGTGAACGTCACCTCGCCCATGTCCGGCCAGCCCGGAGGCAGCTTGGGAGCCTCACTCAGTTCCGAGCCGGCGCATGCAGACTCGGCCTCCTCGTTCAGTTCCCCATTGCCTCCGTCGCCGTTACCGCCACAGCCGGCCAGAAGGAGCCCGAGAGCTCCGACGAGGACCAACCCGCGCATAAGGCGCATTCGTTCTCCTCCCGTTCGGTGAAGTGGGAAAAGTCTATTTGGCGCGGCCGGGGCTCAGCCCGAGCGGGCCGGCATGCACGCAGGTGACGGCAGGAGCTTCACGACCGCATAGCTTCCCGCCGTCCCCCTGGCGAGCACACGCGTGGTGTTGCAGCGATCGCTGCCGGGGATCGTGACGACGAAGTAGCCGTTCCCGTTCGCCCTTGTCCGCAGCGTTCGCTTGCCGCTCGTGACCCGGACGTTCTCGTCGGGGCGGAAGTGGTCGCCGCGGACTTTGATCGGAGCGGACCCGAGGACGCGAAGGGTCGGCTTGGCGGCTTTCGCGGAACCCCCGAACACGGTGAACCCGAGGACGAGTGCGACTCCGGCCACGCACGCGCCGATGAGCAAGAGGGGACGCATGGCGCGGGCAGTATGCCGGACCGTCGTGCGGTGGGCCGCTCCCCACAGGGGCGGACGCGTCCGGTCCGGGGACGGCGCCTACTAGGCCGAGGTTCGTCGCAACGGCGGACACGGGGCCGGCAGCGAACGGCTGCCAGAACAGGCTGAATGAAGGGCCGTCTCCGGGCAGCCAGTCGATTTTACGTTGAAGCCCCTGGTAATCGGGTATGTTTGCGGCCGCCAAGGCGTTGCTATTGGCGGCGCAAAGCCATGGAAGGGGGAGAGGTTGAGGAAACTCGTAGGAGTTTCAATAGCGTTTGGCGTCCTCATGGCCACCGTGGTCATGTGGGGCGGCACCGCCGCTGCGACGAGCAGCGGAAAGACCGGGGCCTTAGCACAGGTCTCCGGAGCGAGGGAGTTCGGCGACGAGATTCTCGGCTCGAACATCACCGAGTGTCCGCAGGCCGGGCTCAACAACCAGAGCCTGCGGCGCACGGAGCCGGATGCCGTCGAGGAGCGCAGTGATCGCGGCGACGACATCCGTCTGAACCAGGACTACGCCTGCATGCCGCAGGACGAGATGTCGATCGCGGTCAACCCGACGGACACCGACAATGTCTTCGGCGGCGCGAACGACTACCGGCTGGGTTGGGGCTCGTCAGGGTTCTACGTGACGACCGACAGCTTCCGCGAGCACGGAGGCGGAAGGGATCACCGGCCGGGCGGCGGCGGCCACGGCAACCAGGGAAGCGGTTCGCACTACGACGGGATCACGATCTTCCCGACGCCGGGCTCGTATCCGACGCCGGCGGCGCCGAAGGATCACATCGACGGTGGCGGGGATCCGATCTCGATCTTCGACCGCGACGGCACCGCGTACTACGGTCAGATCCACTTCGAGCGGGAGAACGACACGGGCGGGATCTTCGTCAACCGGTCCACGAACGGCGGCTTCACGTGGAGCCGGCCGTGCATTCCGAATACGGCCGGCGTCTGCGGCGGCAACGGCGACCCGCGGCAGCCGGGCGACGGCGTCGTGACCTGGAACCCGGACAACGACGGGATCCTCAACGGGAGCGTTCCGTTCGACGACAAGCCGTACGGCACCTCCGGGCCACGGCCCGCGGGCGTGGCGGCGCAGTGCTTCACGCCTGCCCACGTTCCAACGCCGTGCCCGGCCGGGCACGTCGGGCCGGATCGGATCTACATCACGTGGACCCGGTTCTTCGACGCGCAGGAGATCATGATCAGCTTCTCCGACGACCGCGGTCGATCATGGTCGATGGCGAGGGTGATCAACGGCTCAGCGCCGTTCTGTGTCGGGGGCCTGCGCGGTTGCAGCTCCAACCAGGGCTCCCAGCCCGTCGTCAACCCGACGAACGGTCACCTCTACGTCACATGGGAGAACTTCGACACTCCGGATGAGAACCAGTACATCCTTGTTCGCTCCACGGACGGCAGCGCGACGTTCGCGGGTCCGTTCTTCGTCACACCTGTGTTCGACGTGAACTACCCCCAGGGGAACCGCAACCGGCAGGACTGCGTGGCCCGCGGGCAGGGCTCGACTCGCGCAGTGCTGACGAACAGCTGCTTCCGCGTCAATGCACGTGGGGCGCTCGCGGTCGACAAGCGAGGCGGTGCGTTCGCGGACGACCTCTACCTGGTCATCGCGGACAACCGGAACGGGACGTTCGCAAGCTCGAACACGGACGTCCTGCTCTTCAAGTCGACGAACGGCGGCACGGTCTGGACGGGACCGACGCGGGTCAACAACGATCCGTCGTCGTCACCCGCGAACCGCAACTGCGGTCTCGGTGGCCGTCCTCCGTGCCCGGCGGGCGTCAACACCGGCAACGACCAGTGGTTCCCGTGGCTGGACATCAGCGGCCGCGGCTGGCTGCACGGCGCGTGGCAGGACCGCAGGCTCGACACGACATCCCCGATCGGTGTCGGCGAGTGGCCGACGAGCAAGACCAGGGTCGGCAATTACATCGCCTGGTACTGGGGAGGCAGGTGTCGGATCACGACGACCGGTCCGGTCGACCAGTCATCCGGCCGCCAGTGTGTCCATCCGGGTGCAGCAATCATCACGCAGCCGAATGGACCGGTGAACCCGCCGGACGACTACCTCGACCCCGCGCAGTCGGTGTTCCCGTTCCGGAACTTCGGCATCTCCGACACGCCGTACAACTGGGACTACTGTTTCCGCGCCGGCATCTTCTGCGGTGACTACGAGAACATCACCGTCGACGTGGACAACAACGTCTGGGCGATGTGGACGGATGCCCGCAACGGGCGCTCGTCCCGCACGCAGACGGGTCGCAACCCGGCCTGCGAGCAGTCCGACGCCTGGGCGGACACCTATCGCGACAGCAAGGACGCGAGGGGACAGCAGACGGCACGCTCGAGCGACTCGCTGTACTACGTCACTCCGTGCCCGATCCAGGAAGACGACTAGGAGCGATCTAGTTCGCTGAGAGAGGGCCGCTCTTCGGGGCGGCCCTTTCTCTTTCTAGTAGGCGACCGCGCCCCGGCCCGTCTCGGCGGCGTGCCGCTGCTCGTCGGCTCGATACGAGCTACGAACCAGCGGGCCGGAGAAAACCGACCCGAAGCCGAGCGCCTCGCCCTGCTCGCGGAACCAGCGGAACTCGTCAGGGTGCACCCAGCGGTCGATCGTCGCGTGCTTGGCCGAGGGCTGGAGGTACTGGCCGATCGTGACGACGTCGACGCCGTGCTCGCGCAGATCGCGCATCGTGTCGACGACCTCGTCGTTCGTCTCGCCGAGGCCGACGATGATCCCCGACTTGGTCAGGACGGGATAGCCCGCGACCTCCTTCGCGCGTGCTAGCAGCCAGAGTGCTCGGTCGTAGTCGACCTTCGCGCCGCGCATCTTGCGATGCAGGCGGCGCACCGTCTCGATGTTGTGGTTGAAGACCTCCGGTCTCGCGTCGAGCACGATGCGGAGCGCTTCCTCTTCGTAGCCGAGGAAGTCTGGCGTCAGGACCTCCACCGAGGCCGCCGGGACTTTCGCCTTCAGGGCCCGGATCGTGGCCGCGTAGTGGCCGGCGCCCTTGTCGGGGAGGTCGTCGCGATCGACCGAAGTGACGACGACGTGCTTCAGCTCCATCTGCGCCGCGGTATGGGCGAGGCGCAGTGGCTCGAGCGGGTCCGGCGGGTGCTCGGGCTTGCCGGACTTGACGTAGCAGTAGCGGCAGGCGCGCGTGCACGTGTCGCCGAGGATCTGGAACGTCGCCGTGCCGCGTCCCCAGCACTCGGAGATGTTCGGGCAGCGGGCTTCCTCGCAGATCGTGTGCAGGTTGTGCCCGTGGATCAGCTTCTTGACGTCGAAGTAGCGCGAGTCGGCGCTCGGCGCGCGCACCTTCATCCATTCCGGGCGGCGGGGCCGCCCGGCCACTGGAAGCGACTTCTGCACGTCTGTCAGTCTACGGATGGTGGTTCCCGAAGCCCCTCTCGAGATGACGAAGTTCGGCCTCCGTCCCGGCGGCGAGGGCTGGTTCGTCGTGAGCGCGCGAGAGATCCGGTGGCGCGACACCGGCGGGCTCGGCGCGTTCTGCGACTTCGAGGGCAAGCGGCGCTTCCCCGACCTCGGGATCAACCTCAACGTTCTCCAGCCCGGGCAGCCGATGGGCATGTACCACCGCGAGAACACGCAGGAGGACTTTCTGGTGCTCGCGGGTGAATGCCTCCTGATCGTGGAAGGCGAAGAGCGGAGGCTGAAGACGTGGGACTTCTTCCACAGCCCGCCGCAGACAGAGCACATCGTCGTGGGCGCCGGGCAGGGGCCCGCAGTCGTGCTCGCCGCCGGCGCACGCGGCCGTCGCCGCAGGGGCATGGTCTACCCCGTCTCGAAGACCGCCCAGAAGCACGGCGCGAGCGTGACGAAGGAGACGACGAGCCCGAGCGAGGCGTACGGAAGCTTCTCGGGCTGGAAGCGCTCGCTCTACCAGGAAGGCTGGCTCCCCGACCTCTAGACGCGGTGCTGCCCAGGGGCTGACGATCACCTTGGTCGGCGGACTTAGTAACACAGTGTTACTTGGAGTGGTTCTTGCGCTCTTGGTGCATTTCACTCGAGCCGCGTAGGCATCTTCCGATGACATGCCTCGTTGCGCGCCACGCCTGGACGCTCGGCTCGTTGTCTCGACAGCGAACGTCGACGACCCTCGGCGGCCGATCGCCGACACTCATCGGCAGGTCGCCCTGGTGGCAGAAGCGCTCGGGCTTCCGCGTCCGAGCTACGAAAGCATCCGACGCGTTGTCCACCGGTTCCGCGTGCGAAAGCGCGATCCGACGATCGGCCAGGTGCTCCTCGAAATCAACTTCAGAAGGCGACCGCCCCAGGCGATCGTCAGTGCTCTAGCCGGGACGGCCCGCCCACTTCCCAAGTGACACTGTGTTACAAGGGCTAACGGGCGACGACCTGTTCGACTCCCTGGGTCTGGCCCGAGCTCTTGGCGCCGGTCGGCTTCGCCGTCAGCTGCGCATGGATCGGTTGCGGCCAGAGGCCCGCTCCGTCCTCGGCCGGGATTTCGTCGAACGCGAGGTCGAAGACCTCCTCGAGCGCCCTTGCCGCGTGCGGGCGGACCTCGTCGAGGGTCAGCGGCCGCCCGAGCTCCGCCGCGATCGTCGTGAACGACGCGTCCGCGAGGCCGCACGCCGTGATCCACTGCGTGAACGGCGCCGTGTCGAGGTCGACGTTGAGCGCATAGCCGTGCGTCGTCACCCACTTCGTGATGTGCACCCCGATCGAGGCGATCTTCTTCGGGATCGCGTCGTCGACCCAGATCCCGGTCAGCCCGTCGATCCGCGTCGCCTCGACCCCGACCGCCGCCAGGGTGCGGATCAGCGCCTCCTCCAGGTCGCGGCAGTAGCGCTTGACGTCCTGGCCGTGGCGGGTCAGGTCGAAGACCGGGTAGCAGACGAGCTGGCCGGGCCCGTGGTACGTCGACTTGCCGCCGCGGTCCGTCTCGACGATCTCCACGTCGGCGCCGTCGGGCACGTGGAGCTCGTTCTCGTCGGTCCGCCGGCCGAGCGTGATCACGGGCGGGTGCTCGAGGAGCAGCACGGTGTCGGGAATCGCGCCCTGCGAAACCGCCGCCGCCAGGGAGCGCTGGAGATCCCATGCTTCCCTGTACGGAACCCGGCCCAGGTTGAGGAGGTACGCGCCTCTGGTCACGCTCTGAGCCTACTCGGCGTCGATCAGCTCGCGCGCCCGCTCGAGATCCTCGGCGCGAACGAGAACTTCGTGCTGGCCTCCCCGACCGAAGCCGTCGGTTGAGCCTGCGCCGAAGTCAGTGATTTGGCGGAACGCTGGAATCCCCTCGGTCTCGAGCAGGGACTGGATCATTTCCGCGGCGAGGTCGTTCGGAACCACCGTCAGGCGGACGAACTCATCCACGCTACTCCTCGCCGATGATCGCCCTGGCGGCCTCGACGTCCTCGGCCCTGACGAGGATCTCACGCGAACCGCTCATAGCGCCGCTGCCGCCGATGCTCGCCGCGCCCGTGTCCGTCGGCCGCTGCATCGACTCGATGTTCTCGAACTTGAGCAGGGACTGAACCTGGTCGGCCTCGATCTCGTTCAACACGACTGTCAGCCGGACGAGGTCCACTAGTACGCGACTTCGTCCCACGACTCGAGCGCTTCCTTCAGGTCCTTGAGGAAGCGCCCCGCGAGGGCGCCGTCGACCAGGCGGTGGTCGTACGTAAGCGTGAGGTTCATGATCGGCCGGATCGCGATCACGTCCTTGCCGAACGCGTCCTGGACGACCCACGGGCGCTTCACGAGCGCGTAGGTGCCGAGGATCGCGGCCTGCGGCTGGCTGATGACCGGCGTCCCGTGGAAGGTGCCGTACCCGCCGGGGTTCGTGATCGTGAACGTCCCGCCCTGCACCTCGTCGGGCGTCAGCTGCTTGTTCCGCGCGCGCTCCGCGATGTCCGTCACGGCCTGCGCCATGCCCAGGAGGTTGAGGCCCTCGGCATGCTTGACGACCGGGACGATCAGCCCCTTGCCGTCGGTGAGCTCGACCGCGAAGCCGACGTTCACGTTCGGCCTCGTCACGATCTGCTCGCCCCGGATCTCGCCGTTGATCCACGGATACTTCTTCAGGGTTTCGACGACGGCCCGCGCGACGAAGATCAGGTACGTCGGGTTGACCCCGTATTGCTTCTGGAACTCGGGCTTGAGCTTGTTGCGGATCTCGACGACGCGCGACATGTCGACCTCGATCGCGCTCGTCACGTGCGCGGCGGTGTCGAGCGAGCGGCGCATGTGCTCGGCGATCCCGCGCCGCATGGCGTTCATCGGCTCCAACTGCTCGCCGGGGGCCGCTACCGTGGGCTCCGGAGCCGGCTTGGGCGGTGCCGGCTTCGGCGGTGCCTCGGCCGCGGGGGCAGGTGCGGGCTCGGCCGCAGGCGCAGGCGCAGGCGCCTCGGCCGGCGCCGGTTCTGCGGCAGGCGCCTCGGCGGGAGCGGCTGCAGCGCCGGACTCGACGAACTGGAGGATGTCCTTCTTCGTGACGCGACCGCCGCGGCCGGTGCCGGGGACGCTCGAGACGTCGACGCCGTGCTCGGCGGCGATGCGGGCGACCACGGGCGATACGAAGCTCTTCCCGTCCTGCTCGCCGTTCGTCGGAGTGGCGACCGGCTGCGGAGCCGGAGCCGGAGCCGAAGCTGGAGCCGCCTCGGGCTCGCGAGCAGGCGCAGGAGCGGGTGACTCCGCACTCGAAGCAGCCTCGGCCTCGGCCGCAGCCTGAGCGGTCGCGGGCTCGGGCGGAGCCTCGGCCGCTGGAGCCGGCGCGCCTGCCTCGCCACCGATCACCGCCAGCTTCGTCCCGACCTCGACCGTTTCGCCCTCGGGCACGAGGATCTGGGTCACGGTCCCGCTCGCGGGGCTCGGCACCTCGGTGTCGACCTTGTCAGTCGAGATCTCGAGCAGCGCCTCGTCGGC
>DASTYD010000146.1:0-3906 GCA_035765175.1 Gaiellaceae bacterium | reverse complement strand
GCCTGCTCGTGATGGCGGTCGGATTCGGCCTGGCGACGGCGGTTGCGCGCCTCTGGGTGCGCGACGACGGTGCTATACTCGAGCCCGCGACGCGGGGTGGAGCAGTCAGGTAGCTCGCCGGGCTCATAACCCGGAGGTCGCAGGTTCAAATCCTGCCCCCGCTACTCAGAAGGCCTGCTTTGCAGGCCTTCTCTCTTGAGGGCTCTCCCGGCGGCCCTGGTGGTGCTCATCGGCGCCGGACGTCAGGGCCGGTGGCGAAGCCTCGTACGCGGCGGTGCATCGGGTGCTGAGTCAACTCCGTCGCTCGACGGCACGTTCGCCGACTCGGTGGACGAGGATCCTCCTCCGACGCGCGAGTCGACGTACGCGGTCAGGGTCTCGCTGGCGAGGTAGGCGACAACGACGGCGACGATGACGAGCGGCGCGACCGCGAGCCCTGCCTTGATCGAGAGGAGGAGGGCGATCATCGCCGAGGAGAGCGGGAGCCGCAGGACGGAGACACAGCTGGCGGCCACGAGCGCGGCCACTGCCGGCGCCTCGGCGTAGCCGGGCAGGCGCGCGGCCATCAGTCCCGCCACCACGCCGAGGAAGATCGCCGGGAACGTGGGGCCTCCCCGGAAGCTGCCGAGCGAGATGCTCCAGGCGAGCCCTTTGAAGATGACGAGGAGCGCGAGCGCCGAGAGCGAGATCGTCGCGGCCGAGTCGAAGAGCGCGGCGAAGGCGGTTTCGCCGGAGAAGAGCACTGCGTCGGGCGACTTCCCCGTCGCCTCGGCGAAGGCGATCGCGAGCCCGCCGACCGCGAGCCCGGCGGCGATCGTGAAGGCGAAGATCCGGGTCTCGACCAGGAGCTTCGCCCAGCGGGCGAGCTCCATGATCCCGAAGACGACGATTGCGGTGGCGAGCGCGAGGACGACCGTCCAGCCGAAGTCGCCCCAGCCCGGCCCGCCGAACGGTGCGAGCGGGAACGGCTCGAGTGCCCAGGCGCTCGTGCTCAGGCCCGACCAGGAGCCGAGCCCGATGAAGACGAGCGAGCCGACGCCGGCGGCGAGCAGGCCGGGTAGCAGGACGAGCGGGAGCATGGCCCCGCCCAGCCCGGCCGCCTCGATGATGAGCACGGCGCCGACGATGGGCGAGCCGAAGATCGCCGACACGGCGGCAAAGCTCCCTGCTGCGGCCATCAGCGCCAGCGCCTGCTGCGGTGCGTCGCGCCGGACGAGTCGCATCGCCAGCGCGCCCAGGCCGACCCCGACCGCTATCAGCGGCGCCTCCGGGCCGAGCACGAGTCCGAGACCGAGGGTCGCGGCCGCGGCGAGGAGCACGCCGGGCAGTTCGACCGGCTGCGTCGGCGCGCCGCCGGCCTTCAGCCCTTCCGCGGGCACGTGGCCGCCCCGTCCGGGCAGGCGCGCGACCGCGAATGCCGTGAGTAGCCCTGCCAGCGCCAGCCAGGGCAGCGGCCACCACAGGGGCGGGACGTCGTAACCCAGCCGCTCCGGGAGGTCCGTGTAGACGCCGACCTGGACTGCGTGGACCAGTTCGAGGAAGCCCCAGGATGCCGCCGAGACGAGTAGGCCGACGAGTGCAGCCAGCACCAGCAGCAGGTGGTACTCCTTGCTGCGGATCAGCGCGGCCCGATCGGCCGCCGGCGTGGTCGCGACGCTCACCGGTCATCCTCCGCCCCGGGGGAATGGCCGGAGCAGGCGGCGACGGCCGCTCGCACGGACGGGTAGAAGCGGTCGGGTCCGATCGTCTCGGCCAGGCCCGCCTGCTCGAACTGCTCCTGCATGCGGGTTCTGAGCCGGGCGACGGCGAGCGCGATCTGCTCGCGCTCGAGGTCGTTCGTGAGCTCTGCGAGCGCCTCCAGCCCGGTGGAGTCGGCGTGCGTGACCGCCTCCGCGTCGAAGACGAGCCACGACACGGGCGTCGGCGCGGCGCGGATCGCCTCGCGGACGCGCGCCTTGAAGTAGCGGGCGTTCGCGAAGAAGAGTCGGTCGTCGAGCCGGTAGACGACGATGCCCGGCGCCGTCCGCGCCGACGGGTGCAGGGAGACGTCGGCGTAGCGTCCGAGTCGCTCCACCCAGCCGAGCACCGCGTCGTGTGGGCGGGCGCTGCGCCGGACGGTGTCGATGATCGAGAGGCCGACGGCGACGACGAGCGCCTGGAGGACGCCGAACGCGATCACGCAGCCGGTCGTGACGGCCGCGATCGCGACCTCGACGTGGTCGACCTTGGCGAGCGCGCGCCAGGCGAGCGGCTCGACGAGCCCGATCGCGGCCGCGACGATCACCGCGCCGAGCACCGCCTTGGGCAGGTATTGCACCGGCTCGGTGAGGAAGAGGAGGATCACGGCCACGCCCAGGGCTGCGACGAGACCGGCGATCTGGGTGCGGGCGCCCATGTCGTCGTTCACCGCTGTGCGCGAGCCGCTCGCCCCGACGGGGAAGCCTTGGGTGAGGCCGGCGGCTGCGTCGGCGGCGCCCATCGCGAGCAGCTCCTGCGGGGCGCGAACGTGCTGGTTGTGCTTTCCGGCAAAGGAGCGGGCGGTCAGGATCTCGTCGGCGAAGGTGACGAGGAAGATGCCGAGCGCCGCGGGCAGGAGTTCGGCGATGTCCCGCCAGGCGGGGCTCGGAACCTCGAAGCGGGGCAGTCCCGCCGGGATCGCGCCCACGATGGCGACGCCTTCGGCCTGCAAGTCGAGGGCCCACGAGAGCGCGATCGCCGCGGCGACGACGAGGAGCGCCGCGGGCAACCGCGGCATGAGCGAGCGGAGCGCGAGCAGTGCCGCCAGCGCGACGGCGGCGAGCGCGACGGTCGCGCCGCTGACGCTGCCGAGCTCGCGGACGACCTCCCAGAGCTGCGGGAGCGGGTCGGTGGCGTCGATCGAGAGCCCGAGCAGCTTCCCGAGCTGACCGATCACGAGCACGACCGCGACGCCATGGATGTAGCCGAGCAGGACCGGGCGCGAGAAGTAGTCGGCGATCCAGCCGAGGCGGAGCACCCATGCGAGCGCGAAGCAGGCGGCGACGAGCAGCGCCAGCATCGCCGCCAGCTCTGCCGCCTCGGTGCTGCCGGCCGTCGCCAGCGGCAGGACCGCGACGGCGATGAGCGTCGCGATCGAGCCTTCCGGGCCGATGATCAGCTGCCGCGAGGAGCCGAGCAGCACGTAGGCGACGGTCGGGAGCAGGAGCGCGTAGAGGCCGTGCACGGGCGAGAGCCCGGCTACCTCGGCGTACGCCATCGCCGAGGGGAGCGCCAGCGCAGCCACCGTCACCCCCGCCACGAGGTCGCGCCTGGCCTTCGGAACCCTGTAGCGGCGCAGCGGCCCCGCGACCGGGATCGCGCGCGTCAGCAGCGGCTCCTTCGCCGCTTCGCGGAACGGCTCGCGCTCCGCGTACTCGGCCCCGTCCGACGGGTCCCAAGCCGACTCGCCGGTAGCGCGTTCGCGCACCCTCATGCGCTGGCCTCTCGCGGCCGCCACCGTCGAGGTCCCGACCACTCCACCGCCACGGTCCCGCCGAGCAGGCCGGCGGCGGCTGTGCGCGCCGGCGGGTCGAGCGCAGGGGGCATGGTGGGAGCGGTCATCCGGCAGCGCCTCTTCCAGGCGGCGAGCGGGCGGCAGATCGCTCCCGCCGCCCGCAGGTCGCGACGTTACTGCCGCGCCAAGTGGGCGTGGAGCTCCGCTGCGTCGTCCCTGATCAGTTCGCCGCTGACGTCGACCGTGACGTGGTCGATCGTGCCGGTGAAGACGAACGGCGAGGGGTACTCGGAGGTGACCGGCGAGCCGGGGTTGGCGCCGCAGGTCGTCGGGCCGGGGTTGATCAGGAAGGGCGTCGTGACCGGCACCTCCGCCGCCGCGACGAGCTCGCCGTCGACGTAGAGCTGCGCGGTGCCGGGCGCTCCCTTCCCCGC
>DASTYD010000145.1:0-6808 GCA_035765175.1 Gaiellaceae bacterium | reverse complement strand
TGATCGCCGACTGACGACGCGCATCCGCGGCGACTACGGATTCAGCCTGCGGCAACGCCGCGGGCCTTCGTTCCACGAAGACGCGCTGACGAGGCGGACAGTCTTGGCACTCCAGACACTGAGAGGGAGGCAGGGCGGAAGGCCTGACGACCGAGTCCTACTCGATCTGCTCGATGCCCGAGAGAACCAGTTCGGCGACGTGCTTGCCCGTGCGGCCGTCGGCGCAGGGAACCTGCACCGCGGCCGGGCGGGGAGGGCGACGCGGGCGGCGTGTGCGCCATTGTGATGAAGCCCCCGCGCGCAGGTCCTGTACACGCGCGCTTGTCGGCAAGAGGGACAACGACACTCCCGCCGCGCCCTTCTGTGTCCTCAGCCGGCTGAGATCGACCCGGTCGGGGAGGGAGCCGGAGCCTCGCGTGCCGTGTGGATCACGACCGGCTGCCTGCCTTCGCGGACGATCAGCGTCGAGATCGCGATCCATTTCGTCCGGCCGCCCGTCGCGACGAGAACAGGCGGGCACGAAACGGGCCGCCCTCGCTTCAGCCGTCTCGCGACGACACAGTCTTCCTGGCAGACAAGGTCGCCGTTCGCATCACGCCCCCGGATGACCTCCCAGCAGCGGCGTCCGATCGCTTCGCTCGCGTTGATTCCTGTGAGCCGCTCCGCCGCCTTGTTCCAGGAAACGATTCTCCCGTGCCAGTCGCATGCGTACACGGCCTCTGCCGAGCGAACGTCGGGCGGGGTGCGACCGAGGGGCGGCTGGGTAACGTCGCGTGACCCGGCGTGACGAGTCTCCTGAGCCTTCGCCGCGTCTCTGTGCGCAATGACGGTCCGGCGATGTCCCGATGACGCAGACGTCGGGACCCTGACCTGGTGGACGTGCTCGAGGAGAAGCTGCGCGACTGGAACGCTTCTCCCATCCGCAGTCATTCCGAACCGATGGTGGACGGTCGCTGTGAGCAAGAGCGCATCGGCTCCCTCGTCGAGAGTGAGCTCTCGGATCCCTGAGTGCACGTCCTTCCAGAGGGCGACCGACCGAGAGGGGCAGAACCCCGAAGGCTGGCTCCGGAGCGCCATCCCCAACGACGTGAGAGTCAGCACTGCCGATCCAGGATCGTCTGCGAAAACGCTCGCGTAACGGGCGGGCCAGCGCTCAGCGAGCTGCGGCCCGTCGAGGAGCAGGCCGATCACGAGCGAGGGCCCGACCTGCCGAATGATGCTCCCAACGGGGTCCGGCTGGGCGAGGTCCTCGCAGATGAGCGGGCACAGCGTCAGATATTCGTCGATCGTGACGAACGTGAGGCTGCGCCGCTCGATCCCGATTGCCTCCCACCACTGATGCCCAGGATCGAGCCGTCCCTCGAGGTGGTACTGGGAGATTTGCGCGTCATCGAGCAACCACCGATGATGCTTGTGCTGCACCGCCTCCCAGGAACCACCACCCCGGACCCCTGTCACGTATGCGTAGTTGAGCCCGAAAGAGGCGCGCGAGGTCGCTTGCTCGCGGACACCGGCGATGAGGTGCGGGATGCCGTAGTCAAGGAGCGACCGCCGGAGCTGATCAGCCTCGTCGGGCCGAAGTACCGATTCTGGAAGGACGACGGCGTCCACTCCGCCGGCTCGTCCCCAGCCGGCTTCGACAATCCGAAGGACGCGCTCGATGTCAAGGGGGACGCGCGGCGCGAACTCGAAGAAGCCGTACTGCTCCGAGTCCATGTTGTCCAGAGGGCCGCGCATGGCGCGGAAATCGGAGCGCGAGATCCGCGCCGGATAGGGAACGAGGAGCAGAGTGAAACGCGAGGCCGGCGTCGTCTTCGCATCCGAGCGGAACCAGCGAACTTCGGTTTCCGAACGGTCCAGCCCGAGGTAGCGAGACAGCGACCTGATCGACATACCGGTCCGCGGTAGCGTCGACTTGGGCAAGACCCGTGCCCTTGTACCGGTGAAGCGCGAAAGCGTGCCCTTCTCGAGCAAGAGCTGCGTCGCCCAGCTGTGGAGCGATCCGCGCGACGAGTGTTCGACCCCTATCCCGCTGCAGGCCTCGTCGGCGATCGCGTGCAGCATCAGCAGCGAGACGAGGGTGTTCCAGTTCCGCGGCTCGTCGAGCTCGACGAGCGGAAGCCCCCACGCGGCCCCTATGCTCGTCGCAAGCCGGGACAGCGCCTTGGGGCGACGGTGGCCCGGCCGGGGAGTGACCACCCATGCGCTCCACTCGCGGGCCCAACGCTCGACGGCGCTCTCCCATGTTTCGCCGGAGAGGTCGTCAGGCGGCCAGCGCAGGCCCGCGGGTGGAGACACGATCAGCCTGTACGAGCCCGACTCCGAGAGAACTGCGGCAGCGAGCGCGAACCCGTCGGGTGGCCAGGTGAGAAAGTCCTGGCAGGTCCAGGCGGGCGCAAGGCTTCTCGCCACGTCCGCGATCGTTCGCTCGCGCACCGCGACCATCGGTATAGAGACCGAGCCATGCTGCAGCTCCGGGTCCTCAACAGACGAGCCCAAACCTCTCAGCAACGGATCAGGCGCTGGGGTCACGCAGAGCTCCTTCGCTGCTATCTGCAGAAAAGTGCCACCTGCAGCCGGCCCCGTCATCCGGGGATTCACGTACGAGCCGCGAAGGCACCTCGGGCCGTGGGGAGGTTCTGTTCCGGCCCTACGCCTCACGCAATCGCCAGTGGCCGTGCTTCGACCTCTGCGTCGACAAGACGGTTCGCGCAATGCTCGGTTCGGCCCATCGCCAAGTAACGGAGCCGATGTCGGTGAAGATCCCGCAAATCGGCCGCAGGGTCTAGCGGCCACCTCGGATCGAAGCCCCGGAGAAACACACGCACGTAACCTCACGATGTGGCCATTAGGGCCGAAGCTGCCCGGACGCCGCTGGCGCCTGCCGAGCGCGAGCGTCTGATCCGTTACGCGAGGCTGCTCGCGTGGTCGAGCCTCGTCTGGATGACCGCAGAAGGCGTGATCGCCGTTGTCGCCGGGCTTGCGGCGGAGAGTATCGCGCTCATCGGCTTCGGCCTCGACAGCGCGATCGAGGGTGTCGCAAGCGTCATCATCATCTGGCGCTTCTGGGGTTCCCGTGCCCTCTCTGAGGCGGCGGAACGACGGGCTCAGAAGCTCGTCGCCATTAGCTTCTTCCTGCTCGCACCCTACGTCGCGATCGAGTCTGTGCGAGCGCTCGTCACGGGGCACGCGGCCGAGACAAGCTGGCTCGGCATCGGCCTGACCATCGCGAGCGCCGCACTGATGCCCGCATTCGGGATCGCAAAGCGCACCATCGGCGCAAAGCTCGGTTCGGCTGCCACCGCCGCAGAGGGGACACAAAACATGCTCTGTGCCTACCTCTCAGTGGCCGTGCTTGCGGGTCTGCTCGGGAACACTCTGATCGGATGGTGGTGGCTCGACCCGGTCGCCGGCTTGTACATCGCCTACGTCGCCGTGCGCGAGGGTCGTGAGGCGTGGGCCGGCGAGGAACGTGCTGCCTTCTAGCCTTGCGGGATGGCCACTACGTCGTCCGTTCGCAGGCAGACGTATCCGATGCGCTTGACCCGCACGCACTAACGCTACTTCGCCTGCTTGCGTCGTGCGGGTGATACTTGCGCGCTCCGACGAGCAGTTAACAAGGAGGAACGATGCCGCTGTATCTCACGAAGTTCAGCTACACGCCGGAGACCTGGGCGAGGCTCATCGAGAACCCCGAGGACCGGCGACAGGCCGCCCAGGAGTACATCGAGTCGGTCGGCGGGAAACTCCACGGGTTCTGGTACGCCTTCGGCGAGCACGACGGCTACAACCTCTGGGAGGCTCCCGACAACGTCTCCATGGCCGCGGTCGCGCTCGCGATCGGCGGCGGCGGTGCGCTCAGCTCGATCGAGACGACAGTCCTTCTGACCGTCGAAGAGACGCTGGACGCAATGCGCAAGGCGCAGGACATCCGGTATCGAGCCCCAGGCGCTTAGAGAGTCCCGCACACAAAGTGGCGTTGACCGGCCGAATCCCGCTCGCTTTCTCCTCGGCATGTCGCAGGCCTTGCAACACGTCTAGGCGATGATTCACAAGGCCATCACCGAGGCGATGCAGGGGCCTCTACGGGGCGAAGCCGACTGAGGTCGGAGGCTTGGCTGCGTCGCTATCCGGTCGGTTGCGTGTGGCTCATGATCTCTGTATCCAGCAACGGGAGGTACGCCAAGGCTGGCTATGGGGTTCTGAACCCGATGAAACGACCCTGTTCGAGATTCGTCTCAAACGGCGGCTGGTTCCTCAAGAAGCAAGCGAAGTGGAGGATCATCTTCAATGGCTCCGATCCTCCGCCGTGCTCGCTGAAGATCCCACGCGAGCTCACGAAGGAGTGTCTCCGATAGACGTGGCGCCGACGCGAGCGCACCGACGCAGGAAATCCCACGAGCAGGACGCCCGCGGCCAGCGCTGGAATGCAAGACCGATCTAGGCGATTCGTCAGCGCGGACAGCCGCTAGGCCGTCCGGGACGCGAAGCTCGTTGTACGCACCATGCAGCAACGCCCTAGACGGCTCGACGCCGCGTTCTCGGGGCTAACGGTTCCAGCTCGGAGCAACTGCGCCGCGCGCAACGACGTCGGGCTTCCCGCCTGAATAGGGGCAGATCAGAACGCGCTCATCGCCCCACTGGACGAGCGCGAATTGCGCGTCCTGCGAGAGCGCAACCGTGAACGTTCCCTCGCCGAGTGAGCGGAGAGCTCCCGTGATCTCCCGGCTCTCTGGCGCGATCAAGCCTGCTTCGACGCATCTCTCGAGAACCGTCTCGCGGATGCCGTCCGGCTCCATCACCCGCAGCCCGAGCCCGGCGAGTCGATGGGCGTCGTGAAGTGGACGGTTGCCGCGATCTGCAACCGTTGCGGGGAGGGGATGGGGGTCTTGCGAAAGAGCGCGGCCTGACCACGCCGACCTGGGTATTCGCGCCTTCTCTTTCGTGATGAGCGCATCGGGGCCCCACCCAGCGCCTAGGTGCCCTCGAAAGAACGTGCCATACTCACTGGCGCGTTAGACCTCGTTGCGGGCTGCGGCAATAGGCCATCTTTGTCTCCCTGACGAGCTCTGGTGGAGGGCGGAAGCCCTCCCTCTTTTCCCACAACTCGGAGGGACGACAAAATGCGGAAGGCAACACTCATCTCGGCGTCGCTCCTGGCGCTGGCACTGCTCGTAGTGGCCGGGGCGGCGCAGGCGAACGCTCCCCGGGTGACAGAGGGCGACGCCCAGGCGGTCTTCCAGGCATTCGGAAACGGCGGCTGGGGAGTCGTCCTCAACGGTGGGACTGTCGAAGAAGGTGCACCATCCGACTTCCTTCAAGACTCGATGGCCAGAATCTCCCCGGCGGCTCAGTGGAACGGAAGACACTTCTGTTCCCTCGACTGGCACGTCATCAGCGTGGCGGCGAACGAGGGCAATCCGCTCGGCGGGTCGCGCACCAACGAAGAGCTAAGGGAGACGCTCTCGCAGATCGTCTTTCTCATCACGCTCGATGGCGCGCTACTCGACACTGATACGACGGCGATCAAGAGAACGACGAACCCGGAACGTATCGGTGCCGTAGAGGCGTTCTACATCACGGCAGGGCGCGTCATGGCGCCCGAGGATCTCGCCGTGGGACAACACTCGGTCCAATTCACCGGTATACGCCCGGGGCGGCCGCCTATGGTCATGCCCGCGATCACGTTCTTCATCGACGCGCCGGGAACCGGCACCTGCCTCTGATCTGAGGCGGCGACTCTTAGAACTTTGGGCCGGCGACGGGGTCGAACTCCCTAGCGCCTCGGGTGCTTCCCGGATCGTGGCACTGAGCGGAAACAGCGACTAGCGCACTTCTTCGACTGCGCTCGTCCCAGCGCCAGGCCTCGACTCCCACTCCCACACCTCGTCCAGCCGGAGACGGCCGTCCGGAAGGGTTGAGACGGTCGTCGAGCAGTGACCGTTCGAGGTTTCGCCGGCCTCGTTCAACTGGCTGTAGCGGAAGTCAACGCGGTTTCCCTGCCGGGTGCCGACCAGGAAGCCGAGGCGAACGGCGCCTCCCTCGTAACGCGCCCAGACCAAGCCATCCTGTTCGTGGTACTCGAAGAGGGTCGCCTCGCTTGCCTCTCCTGCGGCATCCATCGCCGCCTGTCGGAATACGCGTCCGTCTAGCGATGCTGCATCAGAACCGGCCACGATC
Source organism: Gaiellaceae bacterium (assembly GCA_035765175.1). Classification (GTDB taxonomy): domain Bacteria; phylum Actinomycetota; class Thermoleophilia; order Gaiellales; family Gaiellaceae; genus VAXT01. The sequence goes on along the minus strand of DASTYD010000145.1, from coordinate 628 downwards.
GAAATCCTTGCATGGTTCGCATCGATCGCGATGGCCCCGCCGAGTAGCCGGCGGCGGGGTCGAACACTCGGGTCCTCGAGCGCTTCCCCGCCACTCGCCGGCCAGGCGTGAGGCTAGGAACGGGTCGGGCTGCGGCGCAAGATGGCCGACGAAACAGGCCTTTGGGTTACATGGCTAGCAGCGACCGGGGCCATGAGCAGAGTCTTGCGCAGCAGACGCGCGTCTCTACCATGGTGCCCCTAGTGCCTGCGGGCGCCCCTGGTGGAGGATGGCCTAGAGAGCGTCAGCCGATTTGCTGGGCGAGCCCGATGAGAATGCCCTCGGGGCCTCGGACGTAGCAGAGCCGATACACGTCTTTGTACTGGACCACTTCGCCGACGAGCTGCGCGCCGTGCTCGCGGAGCCGGGCCAGCGTATCGTCGAGGTCGTCCACCGCGAACATGACGCGGAGGTAACCGAGGGCGTTGACCGGTGCGTTCCGGTGATCGGCGACCGGAGGCGGCGTGAGAAAGCGCGAGAGTTCGATCTTGCCGTGGCCGTCCGGCATACGCATCATGGCGATCTCGACGCGCTGGTCGCGCAGTCCAGTGACGCGCCCTGACCAGTCTCCTTCGATCATGGCTCGCCC
>DASTYD010000144.1:0-13583 GCA_035765175.1 Gaiellaceae bacterium | reverse complement strand
GCGTTCCAAGAGCAGGGCATGCCGTTCCCGGTCGTGAGCGAGTAGCCGGATCGCCCCGTCGCCGTTCCAGAGCTCGAGCGCAGCCGCCTCGTGCTCGCTCTCGTGATGAGGCCACTGGATCTTCAGCACCGTGTCGCCGGCGGGAACGACGTGTGACACGTACGCGTCGGAAAACGGCTCCTCGAGCCGGAGGTCCCACTGAGCCGCGCACTCCTGGACGAGCCGCGGAAGCTGCTGTTCCCAGGCCGCTCGGTCTAGGCCGGGGTCGGCCAGCGGTACGCCTCGGGACGGCGCTGGGACAGAGACGGCAGCCGGCGCCGGACCTCTTCTAGCCAGGCTCGGTCGAGCTCGGCCGAGATCACCGTCTCCTCGTCGGGCGCCTGAGCGAGCACCGTGCCCCAGGGGTCGACGATGAGCGAGCGCCCGTAGCTCTGGCGACCGATCCCTGTCTCCCCCACCTGCGCGGGAGCCGCAACGTAGAAGCCGTTCTCGACGGCTCGCGCGCGGAGGAGCAGGTGCCAGTGGTCCTTTCCCGTGTAGAGCGTGAAGTGGGCCGGGACGGTCGCGAGCAACGCGCCCTCGAGCGCCAGCACCCGGTACAGCTCCGGGAAGCGGAGGTCGTAACAGATCGTGAGCCCGATCGGCCAGCCCTCGACCTCGGCGACGACCGGTTCCTCGCCGTGCTCCTCGGCTTCCGACTCGCGGTACGTGAGGCCGCCGACCTCGACGTCGAAGAGGTGGATCTTGCGGTAGGTCGCGAGGAGCTCGCCCTCCGGGTCGAAGACGAGGCAGGTGTTGGAGAGCTTCTCGCGCCCCTCGCGGCGCTCGGTGATCGAGCCGCCGACGAGGGCGATGCCATGCGTGCTCGCCCAGCGGCGCATGGCGTCCACCGACTCCCCCGAGTCGATTGATTCCGCCGTGTCGTGGAGGACGTCGGGCGGGCCGATCACGTTCCACTTCTCGGGAAGAGCCACGATGTCCGCCCCGGTAGCGGCCGCCTGGGCGACCAGCTTCTCCGCCTTGTCGAGGTTGACGGCCTTGTCGCGGCCGCTCGTCAGCTGCACGCACGCGACGCGGATCCGGTCGGCCATGGCCAGAGGATAGCCCGCAGAATCTGAGCTAACCTGTGACGGCTTCGGGGTGTGGCGCAGCCTGGTAGCGCGCTCCGTTCGGGTCGGAGAGGTCCCCAGTTCAAATCTGGGCACCCCGATTGGAAAGACGGCACGGTCTCGACACTGTGCCGTCTCATTATTCCCGCTAGCGTTGCCTTCTCGGTCAACAGAGAGGAGGCGCGTGAACGTCGTCACATTGATCGGGAACCTCGCCACGGACGTCGAGCTGCGGCACGTTGGAGAGGACCGTCAAGTCGCTAACTTCGTGCTCGCGGTCGGGCGGCCCGGCAAGGACGAGGCTGACTTCGTCCGAATCTCGACCTGGAACAGGCAGGCCGAGCTCTGCGCGCAGTACCTGGCGAAGGGGCGAAAGGTCGGTGTGGACGGGCGTCTGAGAAGCAGCTCGTGGGAAGACGAGGACGGCAACAAGCGGAACGCGATCGAGGTCGTTGCGAATCGGGTCGAGTTTCTCTCGCCGCCGCCGGGACAGGAGGACGCCACGGACATCCCGTTCGAAGCGGCCACGACCGCGTAGAGGCAGCCGCCAGTTTCAGTCACTTCATAGAATCGGCGGCCCTTGGCCGACCGGGACGAGATCCTCGCCTTCGCCAGCGACCTGCTCGAGCTCGACGCCTACCCTGACTACGGGCCTATGGGGTTGCAGGTCGCGGGCGCTCAGGAGGTCGTGCGGATCGCGTGCGGTGTCTCGGCCTCGCTCGAGCTCTTCGAGCGGACCGCGGCCTCAGGCGCCCAGATGCTCCTGGTCCATCACGGCCTGCTGTGGGATCGCGATCCGCGGGTGATCGACGGCGTCGTTCGCCGCCGGCTGAAGGCGCTCTTCGACGCCGAGATCACGCTGGCCGCCTACCACCTCGCCCTCGACGCCCATCCCGAGGTGGGGAACAACGCTCTGCTCTCGCGCGGGCTCGGGATCGAGCCGGCTGAGCGCTTCGCGGAGATCGGTTTCGGAGGGCCGCTTGCGGAGCCGGCGACCATCGAGGAGTTCGCCTCACGCGTCCGCGAGGCACTCGGGAGCGAGCCGCTCGTCTTCGCGCACGGGCCGGAGCGCGTGGAGCGCGCCGCAGTCGTGACGGGAGGGGCGGCGCGGTATCTGGCAGACGCCGCCCGAGAAGGCTACGACCTCTTCCTCACCGGCGAGGCGGCGGAGCCGACCCTGCATGCCGCGCAGGAACTGAGCATCCACTTCGTCGCCGCCGGGCACTACGCCACCGAGCGAATCGGCGTCCAGGCGCTCTCGAAGAGGCTCTCGGAGCACTTCGATCTCGAGTGGGAGTTCATCGATCTGCCGAACCCGGTCTAGGGCTCCGTGAGCCGTTGCAGGCATCCACGGTCCCGGCTAAAGTTCGACGTGATGGTTGTCCTTCGAGCGCGGGGCGTCTGAGCTCCGCGTGACATACAAGGCCGAAACCCAGCCCGACCGCGCCCACGAGCCGGCGGGCTTTTTTGCGCCCTCAAACCGAGAACAAGGAGGAGCGGCATGGCGAACCACCTGACGCCTGAGGAGCTGTCGAAGGAACTGGGAATCGATCGCCTGGACGTGATCCGCGTCTGCATGCAGGAAGGCGTGCCGATCTACCAGGGCAAGATCGACAAGACCCTCTTCCAGGCACAGCTGGCGGCGTTGGGCACCCGCCCGCCCGAAGCACTCGCTTCGTAGGACTTCGAGGCGCTCTTTCGAGCAGCCACGCGCTTCCGAGAGCCGCCCTTCGAGGCGGCTCTCGCACGCAGCGGCCGGATGGTCTTCACCTTGGGTGGAGCCGGCGGCGTCCCAGAGCGCGTTAAGCGCTCTTGCGGGCCGCCACGCGCTTCCGTGACGTGCTCTTCGAGGCCCGCGGCTTCTTCGCCGGCTTCGACTCCTTGACCTCGGCGACGCTCTTCCTGAGCGCATCCATGAGGTCGACGACCGGCGCCTCCGGCTCCGGCTGCTCGGGTCTCACGATCTCCTGGCCCTCGAGCTTCGCCTCGAGCATCTCCTTCAGGTTCTGGCGGTACTCGCTCGTGAGCTCTGCCGGGTCGAACTCCCCGACCAGGCTGTCGATCACCTGCTGAGCCAGGCCGAGCTCGGCCTCCTTCACCTCGTTGCCCGAAACGGCCTCCTCGATCTCGGCCTGCGAGTTGACGTCCTCGGCGAGGAAGATCGTCTCGAGCGCGAGCGCGTCGCCCTTCGGGCGGATCAAGCACAGGTGCTCCGCCCCCTGGCGGACGAAGCGTCCCAGGGCGGCCTTTCCACTCTCCTGCATCGCTCGCAGGAGGAGCACATAGGGCCGTTGAGCGGCCGTTTCCCTGGCCGGAGCGAGGTAGTACGTCCGGTCGAAGTAGACGGGATCGACGTCGGACGCGTCGACGAAGCGCGTGATCACGATCGCCTTGGAGTCGTCGACCTCCATGATCGCCTCGAGATCGGCGTCCTCGACGGCGACGAACTCGCCCTTCGAAACCTCCCAGCCTTTGACGATCTCGTCGCGCTCGACCTCACGGTCGTGCACCTCGCACCACCGCTTCTGCTTGATCGGCGTCATGCACTCGCGGTGCAGTTGCCGGAACGAGACGTCGGACTGCCGCGCCGCGGGCTTCGTGGCCAGCGCGAGCCCGACCGGGATGTTGACCAGGCCAAAGCTGATGGAGCCGTTCCAGATCGTGCGCATGAGGAGAACGAATTGTACTTGGACCGCTGTTCTCCTCCCGTAACCTGTCCTGCAAATGCGGACGATCTGGTCTCTGTGGCAGGACGCTCTGGCCGAGGAGCGCACGAATCCCGCCTACCTCGTCGAGGAGGACGGCGGCTGGCGCGAGGTTTCACAGGCGGAGGCCGCGGAAGCCGTGGACGAGCTGGCGCACGGCCTGCTCGCCCTCGGGGTGAAGAAGGGAGACTCCTTCGGGATGCTCGCGCGCACCCGGCTCGAGTGGGTGCTGCTCGACTTCGCCTTGGCGCAGATCGGCGCGGTCCCGGCTCCGATCTACCCGTCCGCCGCGGCCGCGGAGTGCTGCTACATCCTCGAGCACTCGAACGTCGTCGGCTGCTTCGTCGAGGACGAGGAGCTACTGGCGAAGATCGAGGAGGCGCGGCCGCAGCACGTCTACACGATCGAGACGCTGCCCGAGCTCCGCGCCCTCGGCCGCGAGCACGCCGCCGCAAGCCCGGACGCGCTCGAGCGGGCGCGCGAGCAGATCGGCGACGACGACCTGTTCACGTTCATCTACACGTCGGGCACGACCGGGCCGCCGAAGGCCTGCATGATCCTCAACCGCAACTACTACGACATGTGCGGGAGGATCGACGAGATCGCGGAGTTCTTCCTCCCGACAGACGTCATGCTCCTCTACCTCCCGCTCGCCCACAACTTCGGGCGGCTCATGCACCTGCTCGGCGCCCACCTCGGCTACACGGTCGCGTTCCTCCCCGACCCGAGGCGGATCGGCGACGCCATGCCGCAGGTGCAGCCGACTGTCCTGCCGACGGTGCCACGTGTGCTCGAGAAAGTGCACACCGCGGTCTCGGCGAACTTCGCGGCCGCGACCGGGGTCAAGCGGCGCCTCATCGACTGGGCGCTCGGGGTCGGCGAGGAGGTGAGCGGCCTGCGCCAGCGGCAGGAACCGGTTCCGACGGGCCTCGCTCTCAAGCACCGGATCGCCGACCGCCTCGTCTACTCGAAGGTCAAGGCGCGGCTCGGAGGACGGCTGCGGGCGGCGATCTCGGGCGGCGCGCCGCTCGCGAAGGAGATCGCCGAGTTCTTCCACGTGCTCGACATCCTCATCCTCGAGGGCTACGGACAGACCGAGGAGACGACGGCGTCGAACGTCAACCGGCCGGACCGCTTCAAGTTCGGCACCGTCGGGCCGGCGATCCCCGGCATCGACGTGGCGATCGCCGAGGACGGAGAGATCCTGATCAAGGGCCCGACGGTCTTCGCCGGCTACTACAAGGACGAGGAGGCGACTCGCGCGGCTCTGCCCGGTGACGGCTGGCTGCACACGGGCGACGTCGGCGCGATCGACGAGGACGGCTTCCTCACCGTCACGGATCGCAAGAGGGACATCATCGTCACCGCCGGTGGCAAGAACGTTGCGCCGCAGAACATCGAGGGGCTCCTCAAGGGCATCCCGTGGGTCTCGCAGGCGCTCGTCATCGGCGACCGCCGGCCCTACCTCGTCGCGCTGCTGACGCTGGACCCGGACGAGGTGGCGAAGCTCGACGGGACGAAGGACGTCAAGACGCTCGTCGCGGAGGCGGTCGAGCGCGTGAACGAGAACCTCGCCCACTTCGAGCAGATCCGCCGCTTCGAGCTCCTCCCGCGCGACTTCTCGCCCGAGGAGAATGAGATCACGCCGACTCTCAAGCTCAAGCGCCGCGTCGTCGAGCAGAACTTCGCCTCCGAGCTCGAGAAGCTGTACCAGGATCAGTGAGCGTGGTGCGCGTGCACGAGCGCGTGCCCGCGGCCCTTCGAGATCAGCCAGCGGTTCACGGGGAATGCGGCGACCCAGGCGACCGCGAGCGCGAAGGCGAGGCTTCCCCAGAAGAGCGGGTCGCCGAGCCCGGCCTCCATCGCGCCTGGGATGACGAGGATGATCGCGTTGTCGACGATCTCCATGACCGCGATCGAGAACGTGTCCGATGCGAGCGCGAGCGGCAGCACCGTGCCGAGGGCAAGGCCCGAACGGAGTAGCGGCACCGCCGTGAACGAGTAGCCGAAGAGGAACGCGAGGGCGATCGCGAGCACGATCGTCTCGAAGTTCCCCCAGCCGAGCGCCGTGCCGATGACGAAGCCGAGCACCTCACCGATCGCGCAGCCGGTGAGGCAGTGCGTCGTTGCCGAGGCCGCGAGGCGGTTCAGAGACTGCTGTGGAGCGTGCGTCGCGGCGATGCCGAGGTTATAGACGCTTGGCGCCGACCCACGTCGACGCGTACCAGCCCGAGATGCTCGAGATCTTCACGACGTCGCCGGTGTGCGGCGAGTGAATGAACTGGTTCCCGCCGATGTAGATCCCGTTGTGCCCCAGACCGTTGAAGAAGACGAGGTCACCGGGCTGGAGCTGGTCTCGCGAGACTGGCATTCCGTAGCCGTACTGAGCCGCCGCGTTGTGCGGCAGCGAAACGCCAACCTGAGCGAAGACGTACATCACGAAGCCTGAGCAGTCGAAGCCTCCCGGGCTCGCCCCTCCCCACACGTATGGCGTGCCCAGGTACTGCATCGCAATTCCGACGACGCCGCCGTACTTCCCGGGAGGCGGCGCATAGGTGGCCGGAGGGTCGACAACGGCGCCTGCGCTTGCGTCGAGCACTGTCGCGCCGGCCGTCTCGAGCCGAGCCCGAGCCTGGGCGGCGAGCTCGGCCTGTCGCGCCTGCTCGGCCGCCTGCATCTCGGCGATCTGGCTCTTGATCGACGAGAGCAGCTGTTGCCGCTCGGCGAGCTGGCCTTCGATCGACGCCTTCTGCGCCGAGCGCTCCGCGACGAGCTCTGCCTGCTGAACGTGAGCGACCTGCAGGCGCTGACGCCGGTGCTTGACCGCCGCGCGGTAGACCTTCACCTGCCTCAACACCTCGGTGCTCTGATCCGAGAGGCGGTTGATCGTGTCGATCCTCGAGATCAGGTCGTCGATCGAGCTCGCGCCGAGCAGAACGTCGAGGCCGCTGTTCTCGTCGCCCGAGGTGTACATCTCGACCAGCCGCGTCGAGAGCTGGGCCTGGGACCGCTTGAGGTTCTTCCGTGCGAGTCGCAGCTCGAGCTTGTTCTCCTGCAGGTCACCCTCGATCTGCCCGAGCTTCTCGTTGGCGAGGTTGTAGGCGTCGACCGCCCGCTCGAGGTTCGCGTCGAGCCCTTGGACCTGAGCGAGCACACTCTGCGCCTGGGCCTGCTTCGACGAGATCGAGCCGGGTGTGGCATGCGCGGCCGGGGCGGCCATGAGGGCCACCACGACGAAAAACCACCACAATCGCGCCTGCCGAATCAATGAGCCGGACTTAGCGCGGTTCCCGGCCACGACGGGCGCACCGGAAGGGGGCCGGTACGTCACGAGTGCGGCAGCCTAACAATGTCGGCGGACAGCCGCAAACCTCGTTCAGGGGAAGCCGTGGCAAGCCGCACAAGTTCGCTTCGGCCGAAACCCGGACCGCGGGCACGGCCGCGGCCTGTTAGCTTTCGGCGCCGTGGGAGAGCCGGGTACTGCCCTCCGGGCAGGGATTGCTGCTGCGTGCGTCGCCCTTCTCGCAGCACTACAGCTTCCAGCCGCGAGCGGCGCGGAGTCCTCGTCGAAGCTGCGCGCGCAGTCGCTGCGCGACGAGAACGCCGCGCTCGCCGGCCAGGCTCGAGCCGCCTGGCTGAGCTCGGTCTCCCTGGGCACCCGTCTCGAGCAAACGCGGGCGGGGCTCGCACAGCTGCAGGCGCGAACCAGGTCGATCGCAGCCAAGCGCACTGAAGCCGACGAGAGCCTGAGACTCGCCCGGCGGACGCTCACACTCTCCCAGCGGCGCCTCGCAAGACGTGTGCGGCTCCTGTACGAACAGGGCGATAGCGACCCGATGGCCGTCCTGGTCGGCGCGAAGTCGCTCGAGGAGGCCCTCAGCAGCCTGGAAAGCATCCACCGGATCGCGCGCCAGGACCGGCTCGTGATCGAACAGGCCGAAGCCGCGCGAACCAGGTTGATCCGGGCCACGAAGCGCCTCGCGGCTCAGGAAGCCCAGGCTCGCCGGACCGAGGCGGCCACGTCCGCCACGCTGGCCGCGCTCGAGACTGCCCGCCGGGAGCAAGCGGCCCAGCTCGCCGCATTCAGAGCCGAGCGGAGCTCGAACTCGGCCGCGATCTCGTCGCTCGAGGCCGATGCCCGCGACCTCGCCGCCGCCCCGACCAGAGCGGTTTCGGAGGCAGGTCGTACGCTCACGGTTTCGGCGACCGGCTACTCGCTGAAGGGCCGGACCTCGACAGGGGTCTCGGTCGGCTACGGGGTCGTGGCCGTCGACCCGGGGGTGATCCCGCTCGGCACGAAGATGACGATTCCGGGCTACGGAGAGGGCGTCGCCGCCGACACTGGCGGGGCGGTGGTCGGAGCCAGGATCGACCTCTGGTTCCCGACGCGCGCCGAGGCGCTCGCATGGGGAACGAGGACGGTCTCCATTACTCTTCATTAGCTCGAAACAGGAACCAGGGGGCATGCGGTGAGCCAGAGGGCCAGTGACAAGGCCAAGAGCCAGTCGAACGGACTTCGCGTCCTGCTCGTGGACGACCACGACCTCTTCCGCACGGGCCTTCGGAACCTGCTCGAGGAGCAGGGCGTTCAGATCGTCGGCGAGGCTGCGAACGGCCAGGACGCGATCCGGTGCGTGCGCGAGGTCGCGCCCGACGTGGTCGTGATGGATCTCAACATGCCGGGGATGAGCGGCGTCGACGCGACGCGCGAGATCACGTCGTTCGCGCCCCTGACCAGGGTCGTCGTGCTCACGATCTCGGATCAGGACGACGACGTGATGGACGCGATCGTCGCCGGCGCCTGCGGGTACCTCGTCAAGGACTCCTCGATCCAGGAGCTGATCCGGGGGATCACGTCCGCCGCGATCGGCGAGTCGCTGATCTCGCCGCCGATCGCCGCCAAGGTGCTGCAGCGGATGCGGGCGGTCACCCTCGACAAGGGCGCCGAGCGGATCCGATCCGAGCTCTCGGACCGCGAACTCGAAGTGCTGCGCCTGATCGCGAACGGCAAGGACAACTCACAGATCGCCGAAGCGCTGCACATCAGTCCGAAGACGGTCAAGAACCACATCTCGAACATCCTCATGAAGCTGCAGATCGAGAACCGCATCCAGGCGGCGGTCTACGCCGTCCGGTCGGGGATCGTCTGAGTCGTCGTCCGTAAGGCGCGCGCATTGAGCCACTGGACGGTCTGTTGCGGTGTCGATGGTCGAGGATGATCGTGGGGCGGGTGGTAGAGGACGTCTGACCACCGAGGCAGCCCGCGGTCGCCGAGTCGGGCTTTGCCTGACTCCGCTCACTGCGGCTGGGATTAGTCCATCTCGAAGAAAGTCGTCATGGCTCGCGCGCAGCGCGAGCCGGACTTTCTTCGACTTCTATGCGGCCTTGGTGACGAGCTCGCGGAGCGGGACGAGCAACTCGCGGAGGTCCTGCGTCTCCTGCTCGGTCTCGTTGAGGCGCCTGAGAAGCTCCGACAGCTTCTCCGCGGGGATGTCGCGCCCTTCGGCCACCAGCCGGGTCAGGCGGTCGATGCGGCACTCGAGACGCAGGCACTCGCCTTCGAGCTCCAGTGCCCGGGCATAGCCCTCGGTGAGCGTCGGCTCGACTTCAGTGCGCGGAAACCCGGCGCCCTGGGCACTGGCGTCGAGGAACGCATTGATCCGCTGCACGAGGTCGAGGTGGTCGGCGGCCACTGAAGGCTCGATTATGGTCAGGAGGTGAGCCGGAGAGCTATGGGCCACTCGGCCCATCTTTTCGATCCAGGGTCCCGTCCCAAGAGAGCACTTGCCGTTTCCAGGAGGCATCGGAACAATGCGGGACGTGCTCCGCCGGCTCTTGGCCGTCGGCCTCGCGGCCTTCCTCGTCTCTCCTGCCTCCGCTGCGGGCTCGACCCCGCTCGCGCGTCAGCTCTCGAAGGCCCTTTCCGTCCCCCATGTCGCGAAATCACGTACCGGTGCGGTCGCTGTCGACCTCGCGACTGGCCGGCCCGTCTACGCGCACAACCTCGGGCTTCCGCTGATACCGGCCTCGAACGAGAAGCTCGCGGTCACATATGCCTGCCTGCTTGCGCTCGGCCCGAGCTTCCGTTTCGCGACGGACGCCCTCGGCGAGGGCGAGCTCGACGGCTCGCTCTGGCGGGGCGACATCTTCCTCAAGGGTTACGGCGACCCGATGCTGTCGACGCTCGACCTCCTGAAGCTCGCCTCGCAGCTCCGCGCGCAGGGGATCCGCCGCGTGACGGGGCAGATCGTCGGCGACGAGTCGTTCTTCGACGCGCGCCGCGTCGCGCCGGGCTGGAAGCCGTGGTACTTCATGAACGAGTCGGCGCCCCTCTCGGCGCTGACCGTCGACCGGGCGCGCTATCGCGGACGCATGACGCGAGATCCCGCGCTCGCGGCGGCGCTGTCCTTCCGGGCGGCGCTCGTTCGTGCCGGCATCTCCGTCGCCGGGCGGGCGATGACGGGAACGGCCGACGAGGCGGCCGTGCCCCTGGCGTCGACCGAATCGGTCCCGCTCGAGCAGATCCTGCGCTTCATGGACCACGAGAGCGACAACTTCACCGCCGAGATCCTCCTCAAGCAACTCGGAGCGGACTTCGGCGCGCAGGGGACAACTGCCGCCGGGGCCGAGGTCGTGCACCGCCTCTTGGGCGAGCAGGCGGTTCCGCTCGCAGGCGTGAGGATCGTGGATGGCTCGGGCCTGTCACGGCTCGACCGGCTCACGGTTGCTTCGGTCGTCGGAATGCTCCAGTCGAGCTGGCTCGACCAGGACCTACGCGAGATCCTGGTCTCCTCGCTGCCGGTCGCGGGCCGGAGCGGGACGCTCCGACGCCGCATGGGAGGCACCACGGCAGCCGGACGCGTCCGGGCGAAGACCGGCACGCTGAACGTGGCGTCGGCGCTCTCGGGCTACGCGAAGCGCAAGTACGCGTTCTCGATCATCCAGAACGGCTCGCCGGTCTCGCACTACTGGGCGCGACGCGCGCAGGACCGCTTCGCGGCGGTCCTAGCCGCGCACTGAGGCGTCGCTTGCGATGGCGCTTCAGGAGCGCAGAGCGCGGACGTTGCCCGTGATCCGTCGGAAATGACCGGTCGACCCGATCGAATCTCACGACCCCGCCACTAAGCGCTTCAGCGCGTCCTCGTCGAGGATTGGAACGCCGGCGTCCTGCGCCTTCTTCAGCTTCGAGCCCGGGTCCTCGCCGACGATCAGGCCCGCCGTCTTCCTCGAGACCGAGTTGGAGATCTTGGCGCCCTTCTCCTCGAGCGCCTTCGCCGCCTCGTCGCGGGTGAACGACTCGAGCGTGCCCGTGATCACGTAGGTCTGCCCGGAGAGAGGCCCCTCGACCGGCTTGAGCTCGTCGCCCGCCTCGAAGCGCAGGCCCAGGGCGCGCAGCTCCTCGATCAGCTTCAGGTTCGCCTCGTCCGAGAACCACTCCGCAATCCCTTCCGCTCGGCCCGGCCCGATGCCTTCGGCCTCCTGGATCTCCTCCTGGGTCGCGCCGATGAGCTTGTCGACAGAGCCGAAGTGCGCCGCGAGATTGCGAGCGGTCACCCAGCCGGTGTCCGGGATGTTCAGCCCGGCCAGGACTCGCGCGAACGTCATCGCCTGCTTCGACTGCTCGATCGACGCGACCGCGCTGCCGGCCGAGATCTCGGCGTAGCCGTCGAGCTCCATCAGCTGCTCCTTCGTCAGCCGGTAGAGGTCGGGCAGCGAGGTGACGATCCCCTCGCGCCACAACCTGCGGATCGCCTGCTCGCCGACGCCGTCGATGTCCCAAACCCAGTTGATGAGCGTCTCGAGACCGCGCGACTCGCACTTCGGGTTCGGGCAGCGATGCATCGCCTCACCCTCGGGCCGGACGATCTCGGCGCCGCAGAGCGGGCAGTTCTTCGGCATCCGGAAGCGGCGCGAGCCCTTCGCGTGCGGGAGCACAGGACCGACGACCTGAGGGATCACGTCGCCCGCGCGCTGGACGATCACCGTGTCGCCGACGCGGATGTCCTTGCGGTTGATGTCGTCCTCGTTGTGGAGCGTCGCGTTCGAGACGGTGACGCCTCCGACCTCGACCGGCTCCAGCTGCGCCCACGGATTGAGCGCGCCGGTCCGCCCCACTCTGATCCGGATTTGCAGGAGTTTTGTCTGCGCGGTCATCGGCGCCCACTTGTAGGCCCGCGCCCAGCGCGGCCGCCCGTGGAGCGCGCCCAGGCGCCGCTGCTGGTCGAACGAGTCGACCTTGACGACGAAGCCGTCGATCTCGTAGTCGAGCTCGATCCGCTTCGTCTCCCAGAGCCGGCAGACCTCGGCCACCGATTCGATCGCATCGTGCCGCTCCGCGAAGGGGTTCGTCCGGAAGCCGTGCTCGCGCAGCCACTCGAGCGTCTCCCAGTGAGTGTCGAGCTCGACTCCCTCGGCGGCTCCGAGGCCGTACATCCAGACGGCGAGCGGTCTCGAGGCGGTGATCGAGGAGTCCTTCTGGCGCAGCGAGCCGGCGGCGGCGTTCCGCGGGTTCGGCGCGAGCTTCTGACCGAGCTCCGCGACGCGCGCGTTGAGCTCGTTGAAGCCGGAGATCGGCAGGTAGACCTCTCCGCGAACCTCGGCGATCCCAGGCACGTCGTCGCCGCGCATCCTGAGCGGCACCGACCGGATCGTGCGCAGGTTCGCGGTCACGTCCTCGCCCTGCACGCCGTCGCCGCGCGTCGCTCCCCGGATAAGCACGCCGTCCTCGTAGGTGAGGTTGATCGCGAGCCCGTCGATCTTCGGCTCGGTCACGTAGGCGATCGGCTCGTCGGTCCCGAGGCGCTTGCGGAGGTCCTCCGCCCACTTGAAGAGGCCCGGGTCCTCGCTCACTTTCTCGAGCGAGCCCATCGGGACGATGTGCTCGACCTTCTGGAAGCGCCCGCTGGCGGGAGCGCCGACGCGCTGGGTCGGCGAGTCGGGCGTGATCAGCTCCGGATGCTCCTCCTCGAGCGCCTTCAGCTCGTCGAAGAGCCGGTCGTACTCGGCGTCGGAGACCTCCGGCTCGTCGAGCACGTGGTAGCGGTAGAGGTGGTGGTCGAGCTGCTTGCGGAGCTGCTCGGCCCGCTTGTCGACGGTTCTCGTCGCCATCGGGCTGATGCTAGCGAGGGGCGGAGATCGGTCGACTTGCGGCACAATCGCGGCCGATGCCAGGGACGGCGCGCGACGAGATGGACGCGTTGCTGAACATGACACTCGCGTTCAGCCAGCAGATGCTCGAGGAGCATGGACAGTTCTACTCCCACGGCGCGTCGATCGACTCGAGCGGAGAGCTGCAGCTCGCCGGCGCGTACGCGGGCGAGGAACATCCATCGGAGACGGAACTGATCCAGATTCTGTACGACGCGTTCCGAGACCAGGCGAGCGAGGGAGGATCCGAGCAGCAGCGGTCGCTTCCGATGTGAGGGTCACTCCGCCCGGGGCGGACGACCCCGGCGATGCGATCCGCGTCGGCATCGAGCACGCCGAGGCGGAGCCAGTCTTCGTCTTCCTTCCTTACGCGAAGAAGTGTCTCCGCGGAATCGATTACGGCGAGCTCTTCGCCGTCCCGGGCGAATCACACGTCGTCGTCACGCAATGATTCGGCTCCTACTCCTACTCCCGCTCGCCTTGACGCCGATAGCCACGCGTCGCGCAACATCTCCTACCGCTTCTAGTACTCGACGCTGACGAGGTAGAGGCCTTGCGCCGGAGCGGTTGGGCCGGCGGCGTCGCGCGGTGCGCCTTCCAGCAGGCCGGCCAGCTCCTCGGG
>DASTYD010000143.1:0-23279 GCA_035765175.1 Gaiellaceae bacterium | reverse complement strand
CGCCCGTCGAGGTACTCCATCGCGATGTAGTAGGTGCCCTCGGCCTCGCCGCGGTCGTAGATCGCGACGATGTTCGGATGCGAGAGGCCGGCCGCGTTCTTCGCCTCGCGGCGGAAGCGCTCGACGAACTGCTCGTCGTTCGCGTGCCGGTCGTTGAGGATCTTGATCGCGATCCGGCGCCCCAGCTCCTCGTCCTCGGCGAGGTAGACGTCCGCCATCCCGCCGGAGCCGAGCTTGCGGACGATGCGATAGCGCCCGTCGAAAAGCATGTTGATGAGCGTGTCGAACGTCGTCATCGGATCAGCGCTTCCATGATCTGCTTCGCAATCGGCGCGGCGGTCGTGCCGCCGGTGCCGCTCTGGCGCTCGAGGATGACCGCGACCGCGACGCGCGGGTTGTCGGCGGGCGCGAAGGACATGAACGAGGTGGTGTTCGTGCCCTGAACGCCGCTTTCGGCGGTTCCCGTCTTGCCGGCGACGCGGATCCCCGGAATCTGCGCAGCCGTCCCGGTGCCGCCCTGGACGACGGACTCCATCATCCGCGCGATCTCGGCGGCGTGGTTCGGGCTGACCGCGCGCCCGAGCGCGTCGGGCTGCGTCTTCGTGACCTCGGAGCCGTCCGGGCCGACGACCTTCTCGACGACGTACGGCTTCATCACGACCCCGCCGTTCGCGATCGCCGCGGAGACCATCGCCATCTGCAGGGGCGTCAGCTTCGGCTCGGCGGTGTTCGGCCCCTGACCGAACGCGGTGCGCCCCGGGTCGATCTTGCTCTCGTCCGTGACGAGCTTGCCCCTACTGTTGTAGAGGCCGCTGATCGCGCGCTCGTTCACCGGCGTTTCGAGCGGAGGCACCGAGTAGAAGCCGAAGCGCTTCATCTTGTCGACGAGCCGGCGCCCGCCGAGCGCCTTGCCGATGTTGCAGAAGACGGAGTTGATCGAGTTCTGCATCGCCTGCGCAAGCGTCACGGTGCCGAACGGGGAGGACGTGTCGTAGTTGTTGACGCGCTGGCCGTACTCCTCGCAGTAGCCGGGGTCGTAGAACGTCGAATCCGGCGTGAACTTCCCGGAGTCGAGCGCCGCGCTCGCGGTCACGACCTTGAACGTCGAGCCGGGCGTGTAGAGACCGGCGGCGGCGCGGTTGAAGAGGGGTGAGCAGCCGAACTTCTGCCTCGACGCTTCGTTGTAGTTCCCTTCGATGAGGTTCGGGTCGTACGTCGGACTCGACGCGGCGACGAGGACGCGCCCAGTCTTCGGCTCGATTGCAACCGCTGCTCCGCACTTGCCGCCCAGCGCGTTCAGAGCCACGCGCTGCGCGCCCGGGCGGAGGGTCAGGTGCAGGTCGTTGCCCTTGATCGTCGCTCCCTTCAGCTTGTCGAGCGTCGTGTCGAGGACCGTGCTCAGGTTCGTGTTCGACCCGGTCAAGAAGTCGTTCTCGGACGCTTCGAGGCCCGCCCGTGAGCGCACCGCCGTCGAGTAACCGACGATGTGCGCCGCGAGGCCGTGCTGCGGGTAGCGCCGGAAGTAGAGGTCCTTCCCGTCTGCCTTGCGCTTGACGTTGTCGGCGAAAACGGTCTTCCCGTCGGCGGCGAGGATCCTCCCGCGGTCGATCTGGAATTCGGCGACCCGCTGGATCGAGTTGTCCTGCCGGTCGGCCAGGCCCGGGGCGGCCCAGGCCTGCCAGTAGGTCGTGCCGACGATGAGCGCCGCGAGCAGCGCCATCGAGATCACCGCGACCCGCGTGATCTGCCGGTTCACGGGCGGCCCTCCATCGCGATCTGCGAGACGGAGTTCGCCCTATGCGAGAGCAGCAGGAGGCCCGCGAGCAGGATGAAGTTGGCGACGACGCTCGAGCCGCCGTAGCTCACGAACGGGAGCGTGATCCCGGTCAGCGGGATGAGCCGGAGGACGCCGCCGACGATGATGAACGTCTGGAGCGCGAAGCCGAAGGTCAGGCCGACGGCGAGCAGCTTCGAGAAGCCGTCCTGGGCGAGGAGCGCGATCCGGAAGCCGCGCAGGCAGAAGAGCATGAACACGAGCAAGAGCGCCGCGGCGCCGACGAGGCCCAGCTCCTGGCCGAGCGCGGCGAAGATGAAGTCCGTGTGCAGGTAGGGGATCAGCTCGCCGCCGCCGGTGTTCTCGAACGTGCCCTTGCCGAAGCCGGTGCCGCCGAAGCCGCCGTTCGAGATCGAGTAGAGCGCCTGGATGATCTGGTACCCGCTCGTCTGCGCGTGAGCCCACGGGTCGACCCACACCGACACCCGCTCCTCGACGCGGGGGATGAGCTGGTAGACGACCGCGGCGCCGGCGACGAAGAGCGCCGCGCCGGCGGCGACGAACCAGGCCTTGCCGGTGGCGACGTACAGCATCCCCAGGAAGATCCCGAAGTAGAGAAGCGCGCTCCCGAGGTCGTTCGTCTCGACGATGACGAGCATCGCCGCGCCCCAGATGAAGAGCAGCGGGCCGAAGTCCTTCAGCCGACCCTGGGCGAGCACCTCACGCTTCTCGCGCAGGTACCCCGCGAGGAAGACGATGAGCATGATCTTCGCCAGCTCGCCGGGCTGGAAGCGGACGCCGCCGGCCTCCACCCAGAGCCGGGCGCCGTTCACCGGTCGGCCGATCACCGGCAGTGCGGGCAGCATGAGCAGGCCGATCGCGGCGAGGCCGAAGAGGTACTTGTAGCTCTCGAGGCGCCGGTAATCGTGTCGCAGCAGGAGCAGCGTCGCGGAGAAGGCGGCGACGCCGATCACGATCCACATCCCTTGCCGGAACGCGTTGTCGGGCTCGAGCCGGTAGATCTCCGTGACGCCGAAGGCGGTCAGCAACGCGGCCATCGGGAGCAGATACGGATCGGCCTGCGGCACTGTCAGGCGGGCGACGACGTGCGCCGTGAGGTAGAGACCGAAGAAGAAGAGGGCGTACGACAGGGAGCCGGTCGAGATCACGTCCTGCCGTGCGATGTAGACGCTCGCGAAGCCGAGGCCGGTGAGGATCGCAACCACGAACAGGTTCGCGAGCTCCCGGTTTCGGTAGCTGAGCGCGAACATCACTGACTCTGGCCGAGCAGCCAGTACACGAGGAGCGCCAGGCCGGCGACGACGGCCAGCGAGACGACGAACCGCGCGACCAGCACGCTCAGCCGCTCCTTCGGCTCCTCGGGCTCTGCTTCGGCGGCCATCTCGCGGGCCTGCTCGGGCGGGACCACCATCGTGGTCACCGCGGGCACGCGGTCGGCCTCCGTCAGCGTGTCCTCGTCGGCTTCCTTCGTCGGCGTCTCGTCGTCGAGCGCCGGCATCGGCTTCGTCTCGCTCGGCTTCTGCGTCTCGTCCACGACCTCGAAGAAGACGACGGTGATGTTGTCCTCGCCGCCGCTCCGGTTGGCCGCGGCGACCAGCTCCTTCGCGACGCCGTCGAGATCGTCGCGTCGCAGCTCGACGGTGTTGAGGATCGTCTCGTCGTCGACCATCGAGGTCAGGCCGTCCGAGCAGATGAGGAACAGGTCGCCGGGCTTCGCCTCGACCGAGAAGACGTCCACGTCGACGTCCGGGTCGGTGCCGAGCGCTCGCGTGATGACCGACCGTTGCGGATGGGTCTCGGCCTCCTCGGGCGACAGCCTTCCCGTGCGCACGAGCTCGGCGACGAGTGAGTGGTCCTCGGTCAGCTGGTCGACGTTGCGGTCGCGGATCAGGTACGCGCGCGAGTCGCCGACGTGGCCGATCGAGACGATGCCGTCCTCGAAGAGGGCGACGGTGATCGTCGTGCCCATGCCCGAGGCGTCCGAGTCCTCGCGCGCGCGCTCGTAGACCTGGCGGTTCGCTTCCTGGATCAGCGTGACGACCCGGGCCTCGCCGCTCCCGTCGACGTCCTCGCCGAGCGCCGTCGCGGCGACTCGCGACGCGATCTCGCCGCCGCGCGCGCCGCCCATGCCGTCGGCGACCGCGAACAGCGGTGGGTGGCAGACCCAGGCGTCCTCGTTTCGCCTGCGCCTGCGCCCGGGATGCGAAAGACCGGTGCTCCGGCCGAGCGCGCTCATTCCTCGAACCTCAGGTCCGTCTCTCCGACCCGGACGAGGTCGCCGACCGCCAGCTTCCGCGGCCGCGAGAGCCGGACCCCGTTCACGTACGTGCCGTTCGTCGAGCCGATGTCCTCGATCCAGACTCCGTCCCGCCGTGGCTCGACCCGCGCGTGCTTGGCCGACGCGAACTCGTCGGCGTCGAGACGCACGTCGTTCGGGTTGCCGCGGCCGATCGAGATCCCGGCCGAGTCGAGCACGAACTCGGTGTTCTCGTCGATCGCGTCGCTCTTGAGCACGACGAGGCGACCCATCTGGAGCTGCGGCTCGGGGCGGAGACCGACGGCTGCGGCCTGCTGCGGGCCCAGGACGAAGCTCTCCTGTGGGAGTCTGAGGTCACGGCTCGCTGTTCGCACGATGCGCCAAATGAAGAGATAGAGAAGGACGAGGAACGCGGCCTTCAGGAGGAGCAGGGCCCCTTCCACGTCGACCGATGCGAAGATCATGCCGATTGTCGGAAGACGAGCTCCGTCGAGCCGAGGGTGATCCGGTCCTCGTCCGCGAGCTTCGCGCGCTGCTGGCGCCGGCCGTTGACCGTGAGCCCGTTGGTGGAGCCGAGGTCGAGGATCCAGTAGGCGGTGCCCTCCTGGCGGAGCTCAGCGTGCCGACGGGAGACGTTCGGGTCTGCGAGGCGGATGTCGCAGTCCTTCGAGCGGCCGATGACGGTGCTTCCCCGGTCGATCGTGTGCTGCTTGCCGTTCGCGTCGAGCGTGACGATCTGCGGCTGGACACCGAGCTCCTCCGGCGTTGCAGCCTGCGTCTCTGGGCTCTGCGGCTTGTAGACCATCGTCGCGCCGGCCGGCGGGGCCGCGGGCAACGGCTCCGGCTCCGCTTGGCCGGGCTCCGGCTGCACCATTCGCGTCGCGATCCCGAACTCGCCGACGTCGAGGTCGGAGTCGGTGTGCATCAACACCCTCGGCGGGCTGAGGAGCACGTACGTCTCCCGCTTCGCGTGCTCGGCAAGGTACTCCTGGAGCTCGCTGACGAGGGACTCCTCGTAGCTCGAAAACTGCTCGCGGTCGTTCGGAGAGAGGTAGACCGAATACTCATTCGGCGCGTAGATGCGCGAGACGGACGCCATCTTGTGGTCGTCCATCTCCTTCGCGAGCTTCCGCGCGACCTCGACCGGCTGGACGTGCGTTCGAAACGCACGGCCGAACACGCCCTCGAAGAGCGCCTCGATCTTCTGCTCGATGTTTCGGAGCACGGTCACAGGCCTGGGGTTTACCCCGACGGCGAGTTTACCGAGCACCTGCGTGGCGAAATCGGGTTGAACTGCGGGGCCGCCGCATGCCCCCACCCGCTTTCAGCCTATCCGCGAACTGCGCACGTGTCTGTGTCACGAGAGCGCCGAAACTGCGTCGCTTGCCGGCCCGCTCGGGCAGCCTGCGCGACATCAGGGTCAGCGCGACGTACGTGATCCAGCCCGTCGCGACGAGCGGGACCGCGGCGGTGTCGGGCGCGACGAGCAACGTCCCGGCGAGCAGGCAGCCGGCGAAGCTCGCGATCGTCAAGTCGGTCCCGCGGGCGACGAGGAGGAGCGAACCGGCCGCGAGGCCGAGGATCAGCGCCTCGAGGCCGAGCGCAGGCGTCGCCTCGAGCCACTGCCACACGGCCTGCAACACGGCGATCGGATGCTCGCTGCCCGTGACGTCGAGCTCCTCGGCGGGGCGGCCCGTAAACGGGATCTCCGCCCCCCGGGCTCCCGCTGCGGCGCCGGCCAGCAGCACGGCAGCGGCGGCATGGGCAACTCGGCGAACGATGCCCCGCGCGCCCAGCACGGCGATCGGCGCCAGCCCGAGCAACCCGAGCGGGCCCAGGACCAGCCCTGTGGCGAAGAGGAGCCCGCGCCGTGCATCGCCCCACATCAGCACGAGCCAGACCGCCGCGACCAGCGCATACGCGACGGCGAGGCCGAACGCGACGTTGCCGAGCGGGAGCACGGGGACGGCCAGGGTGAAGGCGAGCCCGAGGCGTGGTTTCAGGAGCGCCAGGCCCGCAGCGAGCGCTGCCAGTACGAGCGGCCAGAGCTCGGGATAGAACGGCAGCGCCGACGCGACCCAGGCCGTCGAGAGGGCGGCGAGCGACGGGGCGACGAGCTTCGTCACGGCCCGTCGCGGCGCGAACCGCAGCTTCGGCCGTGAGCGAGCCCGCTTCGGCGAGCGCTCCCACCAAGCATCGCGCAGCTCCTGCGCCAGGCCTCCAGCCGAGGGACGCCCGGCCGGGTCGACCTCGAGTGCCGCGTCCACGGCGGCCACGACCCTGTCGGGCAGGTCGGGCCTCGCCTCGCGAATCGACGGTGCTCCGGTCTTGATCTCCTCGCCCGTCTCGAGCGGCGACTCGCGCCAGAACGGATGGTGGCCAGCGAGCGCCTCCCAGAGCAGCACCCCGACCGCCCAGACGTCCGCCGGCGGGCCGGCCTGCTCGCCGTGCAAGCGCTCGGGCGAGATGTACGCCAGCGTGCCGGGGACGTCGCCGACGGCGGTGAGCGTGTCAGCGTCAGCGAGCTGGGCGAGGCCGAAGTCGAAGAGACGCACCGAGATCTCGTCTTGCTCCGCGACGAGCACGTTCGATGGCTTCACGTCGCGGTGGACGATCCCCCGCGCGTGCGCGAAGGCGAGCCCGTCGAGCACCTGGGCGGCCGACTCGATGGCGCCGTCGTCACCGAGCTGCCCCGAGCGGAGTGCCTGCCGGAGCGTGATTCCCGGCACGTACTCGTACGGGATGTAGAGGTGCCTGTCGTCCGCCTCGAGCCCGTAGGCGCGCAGGCAGTTCGGGTGCCGAAGCCGTGTCGCCGCCTCGGCCTCACGTTCCGCGCGCGGCTCGGCGCGGCCTTCCCGGGCGATGATCTTGAGCGCGACCTCGATCCCTGCCTGCTCGTCGTGGCACAGCCAGACCGAGCCGGATCCACCGCTTCCGAGCGGGCGCAGGGGCCGGTAGCGACCGAGAACGAGGCCGCTCGAAGGCACGGGTTCGAGGGCGCTCGACACCGTGAGTCCCGCTTTGGCCGAAGCAGCCAAAACTCCTGCACCAGCCGCCGAAGGCGGTATGGTGACGCGGCTCCCGGCCCTGAATGTTCACCGAGCCAGGCTGAAGCCTGGCACGGAAAGCAGCGAGAATGAGCGACCGCGACGACATCGAGTTCGACTTCTTCGAGGAGCCGGACACGCGTGAGACGGAGGAACGGCCTCGACGCCGGGGACCACGGCCGCCGGTCCGCCCGCCGACGGGGCTAACGCCGCTCCTGCGCCTGATCGGCTTGATCAGCTTCGCGATCCTGATCGTCCTGCTGCTGGTGGTCTGGATCAACGGCTGCCGCGAGGATCAGCGCAAGGACGCGTATCGCGACTACGTCGAGCAGGTCGACGACTACGCCACGCAGTCGCAGCGGCTCGGCAGGCGCTTCAACACGCTGCTCACGACGCGCGGAACGAAGGAAGCCGACGTCGAGAATGAGCTCTCGGGCCTGGCAACGCAGCAGGATCAGATCGCGAACAACGCCCGCGAGCTCGACGCGCCCGGCCGGCTGCGCGACCAGCATGCGCACATGCTCGAGACGTTCGATCTACGGACGAACGGCTTGCGGGGGATGACGGAAGCCTTCCGGAGCACGGCCCAGTCGAAGAACGCCAACGCGGCCGGGGCCCAGCTCGCCCTCCAGATGCAGCGCTTCGTCGCCAGCGACGTCATCTGGGAGGACCTGTTCAAGGAACCGACCAAGAACGAGCTGGACAACCTCGACATCACGGGGGTCAACGTCCCGTCGTCCGTCTTCCTGCGCAACCCGGACATCGCGACCACCGCGTCGATGAAATCGGTCTGGCAGCGGATCCACGGCGCCGCGACGGGCGGAGCGAACTGCTCGCCTCGCGGAACCGGGATCGTCTCGACGAAGGTTCTTCCCAGCCAGGAGCTCTCGACCGACACGACGAACACGATCCAGCTCTCGACCGACCTCACGTTCTCGGTGACGATCGAGAACTCGGGCTGTGCGCAGGAGGTCGGTCTCAAGGTCCGGCTCACGATCCAGCAGAGCCCGAGGCCGATCACCGCTCAGCGCACGATCGACCTCGTCGACCCGGGCGACGAGGCGACCGTCGAGTTCAACGACCTCCAGTCACGACTGCCCCAGCTCGACCAGAAGACGTCGCTGACGGTCGAGGTCGAGCCCGTGCCGGGCGAGGGCAACACGGGCAACAACGAAGCGAGCTACCCCGTCCAGTTCAGCGTTGGCTGACGCCTCCGCTTTCGCGGGGGAACCCCTGGTTCCCCCGCGGGCCCCCTCCTTGCGGACGTAGGCGTGGTTCAGGGGTTTCAGGAGCCGGCGAAGGGGGTTCGCGCTTCGGGCGGTTTGGTGTTTGTGGGCCTCCCGCCGGGCTTAGCCCGGCTCCGGCGGCGGGTTGCTCTTCGCCCTAGATGGTTTCGGGCTAGCCCGCCATCGCTTTCTCTACCGCTTCTTGCTCTTCTGGGGACAGGGCGACGTTGGGTTGGCCCCGGTCCAGCTCCTTCACGTAGATGCGCGCGTAGTCTCGGCCCTGGATCGCGCTGACGACGATTCCCGAGCGGCTCGCGTCGAGGAGCGCGATCGACGCGGACTGATGTCCGCCGGCTCCTTCGTACGCGTCGTAGCGGACGAGCGAGGTGTTCGTGACCGAGCCGTCGACCCGGCGGTCGACGCGCGACAGGGCGGCCGCGACCTCGTCGACGGCGCCGTGCAGGTCGTCCATGCGGGCCTGGAGCGAAACAGCGAAGTCGACCAGATCGTCCTTGCCGCCGCCGAGGAGCACGAGCTGAGCGGCGCGCACGCGCTTCAGCTGGCGAAACAGGTAGAGGCACAACCCCAGGCTGACGACGGCCGCAGCGGCCGCGCCGATCGCAATCCACTCGGCCGCTGAGAGGCCCACGGCCGAATCCTAGGAGACGTGCCGCAGAGAGTGATGCCCCTGCGCCGCGGGGTCTCCTCGGTTTCCCGAGGCGGCGGCGGAGGCCGGCTCCGCCCACCGGGAGCCGTTGCCGCTCAGGGAAGCGAGTCGCTACATTTTTCTGGCTATGTCGCAGGTACTCGTCCTGAACGCGAGCTACGAGCCACTGAACGTCACATCCGTGCGTCGTGCACACGTGCTCGTTTTCAAGGGCAAGGCCGAGGTGCTCGAGGAGCTCGACCAGCCGCTCCGTTCGGCCAGCGACACGTTCCAGTGGCCGCACGTGATCCGGCTCGTTCAGTACGTCCGGGTTCCGCGCGCCGTGCAGCGGAAGATCTCGCGTCGCGCCCTCTTCGCACGTGACGGCTGGCGCTGCGTCTACTGCGGGACGACGAGCGGCCGGCTCACGCTCGACCACGTCGTCCCCCGCAGCCGCGGGGGCGATTCCGTCTGGGAGAACGTCGTCACCTCGTGCGCTCCGTGCAACCTGAAGAAGGGCAACCGCCTCCTGGAGGAGGCGTCGATGAAGCTGATGCGGCCGCCGAGGCCGCCGCAGCCGGTGCTCTTTATCCGCCTGGCCGCGCCGAAGATCCCGCACGGCTGGCGCCAGTACCTGCCCGACCTGGCCGCAGAGTCCGCCTGAACAACGGCTCGGGCAGGGAAGCCGGCCACGCCGGCAAAGCCGGCATGGCCTTTGGTCGGCGTCGCAAGCGATGCCTCAGCCGACCTCGCCGCCGAGTCCTAGCCGCGCTCGACCGGCAGGTCGCGCTGCTCCCACTCGCTCCACGACCCGGGATAGAGCTTGCCCTCGCGCCCCGTGAGTGCGAGGCGGTGCAGGGTCACGCACGAGGTGATACCCGAGCCACAGTAGGCGACGAGCTCGCCCTCCGGTAGGTCCGGCACGGGCTCGTTCCACGGCGCGTTGAGAGCGCCCGGGATGCGGCCGGGCACCCTGTCGATCGGGTTCGGCTCGCCGCGGTAGCGCTCCGGCAGCCGGGCGTCGACTGCGACGAGCTCGTTGAGGCGAGCGGCTAGCTCGTCCGCTTCGATCGTGTCTTCCTCGCGCGCCCTCGGCGCGAAGGCGACAGGCTCGATCTGCTCCTCACCTTCGCGAACCGGTCCGAGCCAGGCCTCGAAGTCGAGCACGGCGCACTCGTCGTGGCCGAAGTGCCGGAGCAGCCACCAGAGACGTTCCGCGCCGCCCATGTTCCCGTAGGCGACGACGAAGACGCCCTCGCCGATCCCCGCCCGCGATGCCGCAGCCGCGAAGTCGTCCTTCTCCGGGAGCGGATGCCGCCCTCGCGCGCCCGGCGGGGCAGCCAGGTCCTCGTCCACGTCGAGAAACGACGCGCCGGGGATGTGGCCGGCGAGGTAGAGCTCCCGGCCCCGACCCGGCCTCCCGAGCTCCCACCGGCAGTCGACGAACTGGTACCGCATGGCTCGATTGTGACGGGACGGGCGCCCTGCGGCGTATCTGACTGGACCCAGGAAAGGAGCAGCCATGAAACCGATCCGCATCGCCGCGCTCGTCGTCGTCGCGGCGGCAGTCGTCGCCTTCGCCGGTGTCGGCCGGCCCGAATCGGCCGGAGGAGCCGAGGAGCCGTCCGGCGGGATCACCGTCACGGGCACCGGCACGATCACGTCGGTTCCCGACGAAGCCACGTTCACGATCGGCGTGCAGACGCAAGGATCGACGGCGCGGGGGGCGCTGGCCGCCAACTCTGAGCAGATGCGCCGCGTGATCGCCGCCGTGAAGGAGGCTGGCGTCGCGACGAACGACATCAAGACCCAGGACGTGTCCGTTTCGGCCAACTATGCGGACGAGGGTCGGATCGACGGCTACAGCGCTCGGAACTCCGTGCTCGTCACCGTCCGCAACCTCTCCAAGGCGGGGCCGATCCTCGACGCGGCATCGAACGCGGGCGCGAACGAGGTCTACGGGCCCATGCTCAGCCGCTCGGACGAGGACGAGCTGCAGGCGAAGGCCCTTCGCGGCGCCGTCGAGGACGCGCGCAAGAAGGCAGAGGCGCTCGCCGACGCGGCCGGTGTCCGGCTCGGACATGTCACCGCGATCACGGAGGGATCCTCGGGCGGGCCGCAGCCCTACTACGAGAGTGCTGCGCGCCTCGCGAAGAGCGACGCGCCGATCGAGCCCGGCACCCAGGACTCGCAGGCGACCGTCACCGTCACCTTCGCGATCGCGTAGTAGGAGAAAGGGCCTGCACGGTGCTACTTTCCAGAGCGCCGTGCAGCGCCTTGCCGTCGCCCTGTCCGCCGCCGCTCTCGTGGTCGCTCTCCTCGGCACGACTCCGCTCGGCAGCGCCGCCGAGAAGACGGTGAAGAAGGTCGTCCGCGCCGGGAAGGCCGAGCAGTCGTCCGCCCGAGGTCCACGCGGCAAGCGAGGGCCGCGAGGGCCACGCGGGCCGCGGGGCTTCCAGGGCCCGCCGGGCGAGAAGGGCGAGCCGGGGCTTCCCGATGCCTATGCGGTCCGCTCTACCTCGATCACCGTCACCGGCACGACCCGAGAGACGGCGACGTCGATCGCCACGCTCGCGAGCCTCCCGCCCGGCCAGTACCTGGTCACCGCGCAGGTGACCGCCTCCGGAACGGGCAGCTCGCGGCTCGCGTGCGAGGGAAAGGCGGGCGCGGCAACCGGAATGGGCAAGTCCCAGGTCGGCGACGGGCCCGGCGAGGCGAAAGCCGCCACGATCGCCATCGTCTTCGGCGCTCCTCTCGCGCTCGGCGGCTCAGTCCAGCTCAGCTGCTGGCTCGAGGAACGCTCGGCGCCCGATCCGATCGTGACGGGCGACATGTCCGCGCTCAGAGTCGGCGGCCTCACGCAAACCCCGTAGCATCCGCGTCATGGTCCCCGAGGCGACGCTCGAGCAGACCGAGCACGGGCTCGTGCCCGTCACTGCGGGCTGGTTCGTCCTGAACGCGCGCGATGCGCGCTGGAGGTTTCGTTCCGGCCGTCGCAGCGTGTCCTTCACGGGCGCCGACGAGTGGCCGGCCGACACGCTGTTCCCGATGCTCGGCGTCAATCTCGCCGTCCTGGAGCCGGGTGAGCCGAACTCGCAATACCACTGGGAGACCGAGGCGGAGGCGTTCCTCGTCCTCTCGGGCGAGGCGCTCCTGATCGTGGAGAGTCAGGAACGGCCGCTGCAGCAGTGGGACTTCGTGCACTGCCCACCGAAGACGGGGCACGTGGTTGTCGGCGCCGGCGACGGCCCGTGCGTCGTGCTCTGCATGAGCTCGCGCGAGAACCAGGCGTTCGGACCGTACGGCGAGTACCCGCAGAACGAGGTCGCCGCGAAGTACGGGGCGAGCCCCAAGGACCCAGAGGACCCGGACGCCGACTGGCCGGAGTCGGTGCCGTCGCGCTACCGCGACGGCTGGCTGCCCGCCTAGAGTCGGCCGATGGCGACAGAGCGCACGCGCGAACTGCGCGCGCTCGCGAAGCGGATCGCGACCGCGCTTCCACCGGTCGTGGAAGAGGTTGTGGTGACGGGCAGCGTCTCCCGCGGTGTCGCCGACGACGTCTCCGACATCGAGCTGCTCGTCGTGACGAGCGAGCCGCTCGAGCTCGACGAGTGCTTCGAGCATGCGCGCGCGGCCGGCCTCGAGGGGCTCGACACGTGGGGGGCTCAGGGAACCGAGACGAAGCGCGTCTTCGGCTACCGCGAGGGAGTGCCGATCGAGCTGCTGTGGTGGTCGCGCGACCTTGCCGAACGCTCACTCGACGCGATTCTCGACGGCGAGCCGTCAGGATCAGGGGACGCGCTCGCCAACGGCGTCGCCCTGCGGACGGTCGGGTTGCTGGAGCGCTGGCAGGCGCGGCTTCGTGCCTACCCGGAGGAGCTCGCGGCGGCGCGGATCGAGGACGCTGCCCTTACGTGGGGCGGCTATGCCCCCGAGGGCTGGCTCACGCTGCTCCGGCCGGGCGAGCGGGTCGCGCTCGTCGAGCGCCTCCTCGACGACGCCTCGCGCGTGCTCCGAATCGTCTACGCCCTCAATCGCGTCTGGGAGCCGACGACCAAGCGCCTGGCCGCTCGCGTCGACGCGCTGGCCGTGAAGCCGGAGCGGCTCGCCGAGCGGATCGAGGAAGCGCTCACCGAAGCGGACCCAAGGCGTGCGGCGCTCGTGATGAATGCACTCCAGCTGGAAACAGTCGAGTTGGCCCCGAGCGGGCCGAACATCGATCGCGCACGACGTTGGCTGCGCGACGTCGTCGAGATCCTGCGCGACGCGACCGCTTAGCGCAGAATGCGAGCTAGCGGTCCGTGTGGCAGTCGGCAACGACCGAACCATCTTCGTGCCGCTCGACGGTCATTGTGACCCCAACGATGTATCTGCCGCTGTAACCGATGCTCATCGGCTCGCCGACGTAACCCGGCACGCCTGCATCGAGGTGGTGACCGCGGATGTCGCACGTGATCTGGTCGCCGACCTCGAGTGCGCCCGCCTCGAAGATGCGTCTCGTCTCTGGGAAGACGGCCTCGTGCCGCCGGGGAAGCATGTGGGCCTCGAGCACCTTGTCATCCATGCCTAAGCGCTCGAGCGTTGCCATCTGAATCGTCCAGCACGTGGAGAACTTTGTGTCGATCGGCTTCCCGGAAAGCCGCCCAGTGATCTCGACGTCCCACCAGGAGAACGTCCCGCCTGCGCAGGTGAAGGGCTCAGGCTTCGTTACCAGTTTCGGATCCTTGGCGAGCGCGGCACATGATCGCGCCGGGTCGGGAAGGTCGCCCCCCGGTGGCTCGCAGCTGAGATGAAACTCGGAACGGCCGACGCTCGAGTTCACGGCTCGAATCGTGAGGTCGGTTCCCCCGGCACTCACGTGCTGTGCGCTTCCACACCCGGTCGTGAACGGGAGGAGTACCAGGACAAGCACAGCACAGCGACGCACCGAGAAGAACGATACGCCGCCGCGCTTCGAATCTGTCACACGCTAGGCCGCCTCGGGCTGTGCCTCGGACACGGGCTCGGGAACAGGCTCATGCCGGTGTCCGGGTCCCAGCAGGTGCGAGTGCGACTCGGTGCCATAGCCGCCCGGGACCGGGATGTAGAACTCGGGATAGCCCCACATGCCGTGCTCGGCGACGTCCAGGCCCGC
The DNA here is from genome assembly GCA_035765175.1 of Gaiellaceae bacterium. Classification (GTDB taxonomy): domain Bacteria; phylum Actinomycetota; class Thermoleophilia; order Gaiellales; family Gaiellaceae; genus VAXT01. The sequence continues at coordinate 9,174 of DASTYD010000143.1, read as the reverse complement.
GGTCTCCACGTGCTCCTCGACCCGGATGCCCCACAGGCGCTTCATCGTCCAGAGCGCGCCGAAGGACAGGCTGAACGTGAATGCGCCCACCGTGACGAGCCCGAGCGCCTGTACGCCCAGCTGGTGGAACGAGCCCGTGTAGAAGAGCCCGCCGGAGCCCGTTGCGAGGTTCGCGGCCAGTGCCGGAACGGCGAAGAGCCCTGTCGCGAGCGTTCCCCACACGCCGGCCATCCCGTGCACCGCGACCGCCCCGATTGGATCGTCGATCCCGATCCGCTCGACCCAGAGGACGCCGACGACCGCGATCGAGCCTGCGACGGCGCCGATCACGACCGCGGCCCACGGGGCGACGAACCCCGACGCAGCCGTGATCGCGACGAGCGCCGCGATCACGCCGTTCAGCATCATCGAGACGTCCGGCTTGCGCAGCACGAGCCAGGCCGCTGCGATGCCACCAAGGGCGCCGGCCGCCGCCGCGACGTTCGTCGTCAGCGCCACGTATGCGAAGTAGCCGATGTTCTCTCCGGTGACAACACCGAGCGTCGAGCCCGGGTTGAAGCCGAACCAGCCGAACCAGAGGATCAGCGTCCCGAGCACGGCGTACGGCATGTTGTGGCCGGGAATCGGGTTCGCGCGCCCGTCGTGGCCGAACTTGCCGATTCTGGGGCCGAGTAGCAGCGCACCGGCGAGCGCCGCGAGCGCGCCCTGGTAGTGCACGACCGTCGAGCCCGCAAAGTCCTGCATGCCGAGCGAGAAGAGCCAGCCGCCGGCGTGCCAGATCCAGTGCGAGACGACCGAGTAGAGAACCGTGAAGAAGGTGCCGAACGCGAAGTAGACCCAGAGCTTCGCGCGCTCGGCCATCGCTCCCCAGACGATCGCCAGCGACACACCTGCGAAGACGACCTCGAACAGGTACCCGGCCGCACCGGGAATCGAGGCGAAGAACGAGAACGGAGCCGCTCCGATCGACAGGAACTCGTCGGTCGAGGGGAAGAAGCCACTCGTTCCCACGATCGAGTTGCCGTCGCCGAACGCGATTCCGAAGCCGACGGCCCAGTAGACGATCGAGCAGACACCGAAGATGAGCACGTTCTTGCCGGCGATGTGCGCGGCGTTCTTCATCCGCGTCAGGCCCGCCTCCAGGAACGCGAACCCCGCCTGCATGAACATGACGAGGACGGCCGCGAGAACGACCCAGACGGTGTTGACGGCGATGATCAGGTCGGCGGTCTTCATGCGACCTCCACCTCCGCGAGCGGCAGGCCGGTTCGGTTGTGGGTGACGTTCTCGACCCGGGTCGTCCAGATGATCCCGTCGCCCGACTCGTGGCCCGACCGGGCCGCATCCGCAATCGCTGCGACAACGGGGCGAACAAGAGCGTCCTCGACGATGAAGGTCAGCAACGCCTTCGGCAGGAAGCGCGACTCGAACACACGCCCGCGGTACTCGTGCGTCACGCCTCGCTGGCGCCCGTGGCCGATCGCCTCGACGACCGTCACGCCCACGTGGCCCGTCTCGGCCTCGACCGCGTCGATCACCGTCTCGACGCGCTCCCGGATAACCACCGCTTCCACTTTTGTCATGAGATGAGCTCCGATCGCCGTTCGAGGACGACGACGTCCCTCCAGACGCCGTCCAACTTTCCGAGCCGTTCCTGCGTGCCGACGACGCGGAACCCGCACTTCACGTGCAGCGCCAGGCTCGCTTCGTTCTCCGGAAAGATCCCGGTCTGGATCGTCCAGATCCCGGCCGCCTCAGTGCTTTCGAACAATCGCTCGAGCAGGGCGCGGCCGATTCCCTTGCCCTGCCAGTCGTCGTGCACGTAGACGCTGTGCTCGACCACGCCGCGGTAGCACGGGCGCAGCGACACCGGGTGTGCCGCGACCCAGCCCACGACCCGGCCCTGCTCGACGGCCACGTACCGGTGGTCGTCGAGCTGTGAGCGGTCCCACGCTTCCCACGAGGGAGCCTCGGTCTCGAAAGTCGCGTTCCGGCCGGCGATGCCCTGCTCGAAGATCTCCCGCACCGCCGGCCAGTCCGCCTCTCGAAGCTCCCGTAGCTCCACTTACGCGTCGTAGTAGAGGGCGAACTCCGCCGGGTGCGGCCGCAACGCGACCACGTCGACCTCGTTCTCCCGCTTCCAGTCGATCCAGGTCCGGATGAGCTCCTCCGAGAAGACCCCGTCCTGAGTCAGGAACTCGTGGTCGTGCTCGAGCGCGTCGAGCGCCTCGGACAGCGAGCCCGGCACCTGGGCGATCGTGCCGTGGTCCTCCTCGAAGAGGTCGTAGTCGGCGGGCTCGCCCGGGTCCAGTCCCTTCTGGATGCCGTCGATGCCGGCCATCAGCATCGCCGCAAACGCGAGGTACGGGTTCGCCGCGGCATCCGGGCACCGGAACTCGACCCGCTTCGCCTTCGGCGAGTCCGAGTACATCGGGATGCGGATGCAGGCCGACCGGTTGCGCTGTGAGTACACGAGGTTGACCGGTGCCTCGTATCCCGGCACGAGCCGGCGGTACGAGTTCGTCGTCGGCGCGCAGAACGCGAGCAGCGCCGGGGCATGCATCAGCAGGCCTGCCAGGTAGGCGCGGGCGAGCTGCGAGAGCCCGGCGTAGCCGGACTTGTCGGCCATCAGCGGCGTGCCCTCCTTCCAGAGGGACTGATGTGTGTGCATGCCCGAGCCGTTGTCGCCGAAGAGCGGCTTCGGCATGAACGTCACCGTCTTGCCGGCGGCGCGGGCGACGTTCTTGACCACGTACTTGTAGGTCATGACCTGGTCGGCCATGCGCGTCAGCGTCTGGTAGCGGAGGTCGATCTCGCACTGGCCGCCGGAGGCGACCTCGTGGTGGTGGAACTCGCACGGGATGCCGAGCCGCTCGAGGGTGAGCACCATCGCCGAGCGCAGGTCGTGCAGCGTGTCGTGCGGCGCCGGCGGGAAGTAGCCCTCCTTCTCCCGGATCGTGTGCCCGTGCCCGGGCTCGCCGGAATTCCAGTGCCCCTCGGCCGAGTCGAATGCGTAGTGCGCGTGGTTCGGGCCGAGGTCGAACGAGACTTCGTCGAAGACGAAGAACTCGCACTCGGGCCCGAAGTACGAGGTGTCGGCGATGCCCGTCTCCCTGAGGTACGCCTCGGCTCGCTTCGCCACGCCGCGCGGGTCGCGCGAATAGTCCTCACGCGTGACTGGGTCGGCGATCTCGCAGATGAGCGAGAGTGTGGGCGCCTCGGTGAACGGGTCGAGGATCGCGCTCGCGGGGTCGGGCATGAGCAGCATGTCCGACTCGGAGATCCCCTGCCAGCCGCGGATCGAGGATCCGTCGAAGCCGAGGCCCTCGTCGAAGGCTGACTCGTCGAAGGCCGAGATCGGCAGCGTCATGTGCTGCCAGCGCCCGAGGAGGTCGCAGAACTTCAGGTCGACGAGCTGCGCCTGCGTTGCGCCGGCCCACTCGATCGCCTCCTTCGCCGCGGGAACCTCCTTGCTCCCGTTCGCGATGTAGTGCTTCGTCTCCAGCTCGGACATGCCGCTCCTCCCTGTCGGACCAACAAAAAAGGCCCGGGACTCCGAAGTCCCAAGGCCTCATTGCCTCGGCGCCCGCCTTCACCGGCGAGCACCTGAGCTCACTGTAGGGGCGGTCCCGGACGGAATCAAGTCGGCGAATCGGCCGGTGAGCTTGTAGCTTTCCGCGCATGATCCGTGTCGGCGGGACCGGGCTCGTGGTCCTGTTCACGCTCGCCGTCGTCGGCGCCGGCGGCGCTGCCGAAGGCATCCGCTCGCCGGGCGACCTCGACTACTCCTTCGGACGAGAGGGTCGCTCCGACCTCTTGGTCGGTCAGTCCGGTGGCGCGGCCGTCTCCGCGGCTCTCCAGCCCGATGCGAAGGTCGTCTTCGGCGGTTACACCGGATACCTGAAGAACTTCCTCGTCACTCGGCTCGACGTCGACGGCAGCCCTGACCGGTCGTTCGGCGGCGACGGCATCGTCGAGACGCCCGTCGAAGCGGTGCCGGGCGGGCGGGACGGGGCACGGGCGCTCGCGCTCGGACCCGGTGGCACCATCCTCCTCGCCGGAGTTGCGCAGCGGGCCGACGAGCAATGGACGTGGGCCCTGGCCCGTTACCGCCCGAACGGAACCCTCGATACGAGCTTCTCGGGCGACGGAAGGCTCACGCTTCCCCTCCGCGGCGCGCTCAGAGGTGTCACGGTGCAGCCGGACGGGCGAGTGGTCGCCGTCGGCACGGTCGAGGCTGAATGGGCCGTGCTCCGGCTTCGAGCGGACGGTGCTCTCGATCCGACATTCGGCTCGAATGGAATCGTTCGCACCTCGATCGGGTACCCATCCGTTCCGGATTCGCCGGTGGTAGCTCAGGTTCTCGGAGACGGGCGGATCCTGGTCGGCGGCCAGGCCGATGGCACGGACTTCGCGCTGACGCGCTATCTGGCAAACGGGCAGCTCGACACAAGCTTCGGGACGAACGGCGTCGTCAAGACGCCGACCGCGTGGCACGACACCGTGACCGACCTCGTACTCCTCCCCGATGGGAGGATCGTGGCGGCGGGGTTCGACCAGTCGGACGACCCTGCTATGGCGCACTTCCGGCTTGCCCGGTACCTCCCGAACGGCACTCTCGATGCGAGCTTCGGCAACGGCGGGCTCGTGATCACCGACTTTCCCGATACCTGGGAGGCCCACGCATATTCCGTCTCCCTGCAGGCTGATGGAAGACTTCTCCTTGCGGGCGACGCCGAGCCGGACTACTGGTACCAGGATCTGTTCGCCCTCGCCCGCTACAACCCGGACGGGTCGCTCGACGCCTCGTTCGGCGACGGCGGGACACGCGTCTACCACCTCGCCTGCGACGGCAGCTCCGGATACGCAGCCGTCCTACAGCCCGTCCCCTGGGGAACCCGCGTCGTCCAGGGCGGCAGCTCGTCCTGTTACGGACGGTACGCCGTTTCGGTCATCGGCGTCGAGACGGCCGGGCCCTCGTGGCCGCAGGGCTCGTATCGGGTGCAGACCCGCTCCGGCCAGCCGATCGTGCCCGGCACGACGCGGATCGACGACGGAGTGTGCAACGAGTGCACGATCACCGTCGACCTGCCCTGGACCGTTTGGGTGTACGGAATCCCGTACCGCAAGGCGCACATCTCGACGAACGGCAACGTCCAGTTCAGCTCGAACAGCCCTTCCTCGAGGCGGGGTTGCGTCCCGTTCGCCCCGCTCGGGACGAGTGTCCTCGCCCACTGGGCCGATCTCTACGAAACCGGAAGCATCTGGACCGGGGTCACCGGCGGGGCCCCGCGCCGCTTCGTGATCGAGTGGCGCGCCCGCATGCGTTGGGAAGGCACGGCCAATTTCGAGGTCGTCTTCACGGAGGGCTCGCCCACGATCTCCGTCGTCTACGGCGAGAGCACCGGTGACGATGCGCTCGGCAGGATGGCCGTTGCCGGAATCCAGCGAGGCGCCGACGCCGGCGTTCCGTTCGCCTGTGGGGGGACCAGTCTCGTCCCAGGCCTGGCTGTGGACTATGTGTGGGACGGCGAGCTCGCTGCTCCTCCACCGCCGCGACCCCAGTTCCAACCGCCCCCGCCACGCGTGCAGTGCGTCGTCCCGCGGGTCATCGGCCAGAGGTTGGTCCGAGCGCGGAAACGGATCAGGGCGCGGCACTGCCGGGTCGGCCGCATCCGTCGGGCCCGCGCGGCTCGCCCTCGCGGACGTGTGATCCAGCAGCGCCCGAAGCCCGGCGCCCGCCGCGCGCGTGGCACGCGGGTGCACCTCGTTGTGAGTCGCGGGCGGCGTTAGCGGAATCTCAAGCCGCGAACGGACGACAGCATGTCTGACGAAGCTCGTAACGGCCTTCTTCGCGAGCGCCTGCGACGTGGAGCGGGCGAGGAGGGATCTCCTTCGCCGCGGCGACTACGTCCCGCCTTCTTGCCAGTCGCCGACGCGCGGGGTACTCTGAGTGCCGCGATGTTGCGCCTCGGCTGAATCCGGCTTCCGTGCGCGCCGCCTGAAACATCGGCGAGCGCGCCAGTTCCGCGTTCCTTCGAGTCGAGTTTGGAGCAACACGTGCCAGCAGTAGAAGTTCAAAACTTGCGCAAGGAGTTCCGCCGCAGCGACGGCAAGCGCTCCGGCCTGCGCCGCCGCCGCGAGCGGGTCGAGGCGCTGCGCGGGATCAGCTTCGAGATCGCGCGCGGCGAGTGCGTCGCCATCCTGGGCCAGAACGGCTCGGGCAAGTCGACGCTCGTCCGCCTCCTCTCGACGCTGCTCCTGCACGACGGCGGGAACGCGACCGTCTTCGGACACGACGTGTTCAAGGAGACGCGGGCGGTCCGCCGGCTCGTCAACCGCGTCTCGGTCGAGGCCTCGTTCTTCAAGAAGATGTCCTCGACGGAGAACCTCTCGTACGCGGCGCGCTTCTACGGGATGACGCCGAACGAGACCCGTGACGAGATCCCGCGCATCCTCGAGAAGGTCGGCTTCCCTCCCGACCGCCGCGGCGAGGCGATGGAGGGCCTCTCCCGTGGCATGCAGCAGAAGGTCGCGCTCGCCCGCGCGCTCCTGACCCAGCCGATCTTGCTCCTGCTCGACGAGCCCACGACGGGCCTCGACCCGCGCTCGAAGCTCGAGGTCCAGGACTTCATCCGCGAGATCCGGCAGATCCACGACGCGACGATCCTGCTCTGCACGCACGACCTCGACGAGGCCGAGGCGCTCGCCGACCGCGTCGGCATCCTCGACGACGGTCGGCTGCTCTCGCTGGAGCCCGTCGAGGATCTGAAGCGGCGCTACGACGCCGAGACGCTCGAGCAGGCGTTCTTCGCCGCGACCGGCAAGGCATTCGAGGACGAGAAGCGCGAAGAGGACGAGGACGAGTAATGCCCGGCGCAGCGGCAGTTCTTCGCCACGAGCTGATCGGCCTCGCCGGCGTCTTCGAGCGCAACGTCTACCTCGTCAAGCGCTACATCTGGTGGGACGTCGCGTTCTTCCTGTGGACGGTCGCGAACACCCTGACGATCGTCTTCATCGCGAAGGGCATCGAGGCGACCGGCGGCCAGATCGACGTCGACCGGGTGACGACGACGCTGCTCGTCGGCGCCGTCGTCTGGGCCTACCTCGGGATCATCTTCGAGATCCTCACCGAGACCGTTGCCTGGGAGCGCTGGGAGGGGACGATCGAGTACACGTTCATGGCCCCGCTCTCGCGGCCCATCCACCTCTTCGGGATGGGCGCGTTCGCGATCGTGTACGGCGTCATTCGCGCGGTGCTGCTCTTCGGCGTCGTCGCGCTGTTCTTCGACCTGGATCTCTCACACGCCAACTTCGCAGCGGCGCTCGTCGTGCTGCTCGTCGCCTCGATCTCGTTCATCGGGATCGGGATGATGACCGCCGTCCTGCCCCTGATCTCGCCCGAGAAGGGCACGCAGCTCGGCTTCATCGCGCAGGGACTCCTGCTCGTCGTCTCCGGCGTCTACTACCCGGTCGAGGTGCTCCCGCAGTGGATGCAGTGGATCTCGGTCATCTCGCCGGCCACCTATGCGCTCGACGGCATGCGCGACGCGATCATCGACGGCGACGGCATCACCGCCATGGGCGACGAGCTCTGGCCGCTGGTCGTGATCGGGATCGTCTCGGTGCCGCTAGGGCTCGAGGTCTTCCGCCGCGGCGAGCGGTACGCGAAACGTCATGGGAAGCTCAAGCGATCCGGATAGCCGGGGGAACCTCCCGGTTCCCCCGGACCCCCTCCCCGGGTCCGCTTCGCGGACAGACGCTGCGCGTCGGATGATCGAGGTCCGGCGTGCCGAGACGGACGCCGATCTCGAGGCGTGGGCACGCGTCAAGCGGGCTGTGCTGCCGAACGAGTCCGCCTGGACGCCGGAGCAGTTCCGGGAGCGGGCGAAGCCGGACCGAATCGTGCTCGTCGCCGAGCTCGAAGGCGAGGTCGTCGGTGCGGGGCTGGCCGGGAACTCGGACGTCCAGGGTCGCGGGTTCGTTGCGCCGCGCGTGCACCCGGACGCGCGCAGGCGGGGCGTCGGAACGGCTCTGCTGCACGAGCTGGCGGCTCACGTGGTCGGGCTCGGCTTCGACAGGGCAGGCGCGAGCGTCGACGACGAGGGTTCCCGTGCGTTTGCCGAACGCTTTGGCTTCGAGGAGATCGATCGGGAGGTGGAGCAGGTGATCTTCCTCCCATCGAAGCTGCCGGAGGCGCCGCTTCCCGACGGCATCGAGGTCGTGTCCGTCGAGGAGCGGCCGGAGCTTCTGCCCGAGGCCTTCCCGCTCGCCCGCGACGAGGGCTACGCCGACCTCGCCCTCGACGGTGTCGTCTCGTACGGCCTCGAGGACTGGCTGCAGGAGGACGCGTCGCTGCCCGGCGGCTCGTTCGTCGCCCTCGCGAACGGCCGGATCGTCGGGTATTCGGGACTGATGCGCCACGACAACCCGGGCGTGGCGGAGGACGGCCTGACCGTCGTCGCCCGTGACTGGCGTCGGCGCGGCCTCGCGATCGCGCTCAAGCGTCTCGAGCTCGAATGGGCGGCCGAGAGCGGCATCACCGAGGTGCTGACCTGGACGGGGCGGTGACCCGCGCCCGGGCGCTGCTCGACCAGGCGGTGGCCGCCGAGCGGGACGAACTGCGCGGGCGGGACGGCGACGACGCGCGCTTCGCCGAGGCGGTGCTGGACAACCTGCCCCGCTCCACCGCCCGGGCGGTGGCGGAGCTGTCCGGCTACCGGTGGGCCAGCGAGGAGGCCCGGCAGACGTACCAGCGGATCCTGGACGGGCTGCGCGGTGAGGTGCTGGAGCAGCGCTTCGCCGGGCTGCGGGACGCGGCCCGGGCGGCCGGCGACCCGGAGGTGCAGCGCCGGCTCGCGGAGATGATGCGTGACCTGAACGACCTGCTGGCCCGGCACGCCCGCGCGGAGGACACCACCGACGCGTTCGCCGAGTTCATGCGCCGGCACGGCGAGTTCTTCCCCGAACAGCCCAGGGACGTCGACGAGCTGGTCGACGTGCTGGCCCGGCGCTCCGCCGCCGGTGAGCGGCTGATGCGGTCGCTGTCCGACCGGCAGCGGGAGGAACTGGCCGGGCTGATGCGGCAGTCGCTCGGCGACCGGCTGGCCGGGGAACTGTCCGCGCTGGACGCCAACCTGCGCGCGCTCCGCCCCGACCTGGCCTGGGGGCGCG
>DASTYD010000142.1:0-2124 GCA_035765175.1 Gaiellaceae bacterium | reverse complement strand
CGGATAGTCGGGGTCCGGCCTCGCGCTGTCCGCGGCCTCACCCGCACGACGGGCCACCTCCGCGAGGCTGCCCTCGTCGGTGCGGTTCGTAGCCGCCCGGCCGATCTTTCCGTCCCTAACGACGCGGGCCCTGACGACGACATTGTCGAGCAGCGTCGGCTGGTGGACGATCGACGCCGCGAACCGCGCGACGCCCGAGCGCTCGGCGTGCACGAGAACCTCAGCCTCGTCGCCCTGCGCGGTGGCCAGCGCCTGCGCCGCGATCTCGAGCGCGCGGCTCACGCGGAGACGCCCACCTGGACGCCGCGGAAGCGCGCCGGGGACGCGCCGTGGGAGACGTGCGCCTCCTGCCCGGGCTGGCCCTTGCCGCAGTTCGTGAGCCCGTAGAGCTGCCACTCCTCCGCGCCTGCGACCGCGTCGAGCTTCCCCCAGAAGACCGGCGTCACCCCGGTGTACGTCGCGTCGCGGAGCATGCGCCCGAGCTTTCCGTTCTTGATCTCCCAGGCGATCTGCGTGCCGAACTGGAAGTTGAGGCGCTTGTCGTCGATCGACCAGCTCTTGTTCGTCTCCATGTAGAGGCCGTCGTCGACGTCCTCGAGGAGCTCCTCGAAAGAGCCCTCGCCGGGCTCGAGGTGGAGGTTCGTCATCCGCACGAGCGGCATCCGGCTCCAACCGTCGGCCCGCATGCAGCCGCCGGCGCCGGCACCGATGCGCGCAGCCGTCTCGCGGGACGAGAGGAACCCGCGCAGCAGGCCTTCGGCGACGATCGCCTCGCGCTGGGCGGGCACGCCCTCGTCGTCGAACCCGAACGTGCCGAGCCCGAGTGGCGTCGTCGCGTCGGAGGTGACGTTCATCTTCTCCGAGCCGTAGCGGAGGTTGCCGAGATCGTCAGGCGAGAGGAAGCTCGTGCCTGCATATGCCGCTTCGGTTCCGTAGACGCGGTCGAGCTCGGTGGGGTGGCCCACCGACTCGTGCACCTGCATCACCGTCTGCTCCGGCGAGAGGACGATCGTCGTCGTGGAGGCTGGGCACTCGGGGGCGCTCAGAAGGGCGACCGCCTGTTCGCCGACCCGGGGCGCCTCGCGGTCGAGGCCCAGCTGCTCCACGAACTCCCAGCCGCCCTGGCCGCTGACGCCGGCGTGCTGGCTCGGGTAGCTTCGGACCTGCGTCACGTCGCCCTCCGATGCATAGGCGTCGATGCCGCCGCCGCACTCGACGAGTTCCTGCTCGATCGTGACGCCGTCCGAGGTGGCGAGCACCTTGTGCTCCCGCTGCGCCCGGACCATGGCGAGCGTCACCTTGACCTTCGACTGGCGCATACCTTCCTCGGCGCGGAGACAGAGCTCGATCTTCTCGGTCAGCGGGACGTCGAACGGATCGCGCTCCATCGGCGTCCGGTAGCTCCCGCTTCGGGCGTCGAGCGGCGCGAGCTCGGTCTGGTGGCGGCCGGGGGCGGCACGCGCGAACTCGACCGCCCGCAGCGCGGCGTCACGAGCGGCGGCCTCGTCCAGGCGTCCCTCACCGGCGAAGCCCCAGGCGCCTTCGACGAGGACCCGGACGCCGACGCCTTCGCTCTCGGCGTCGCTCAGGTCGTCGACCTGGCCGTTCTTCGTGATCGCGTACTGGCGCCGGAGCGAAACGGTACGCGCGTCGGCGTAAGAGGCTCCTGCCCCTACCGCCGCATCGACCGCCTCCTCGGCCAGCGCCTCCACTCGGCGTACCCTAAGGGTCAGACCCCTTTACAAACGCTTCGACCCGTTCTCGCCTGTTTGCGTGCTCTGTGGACGAAGCGTTACGAGTCCGTTCGTGATCCGCGACGCTTTCGAGCCGGGGTCTGACCCCGCTCGGGCGTCGCTACAATGACGGCCGCGCGCGCTGGTGGCGGAATTGGTAGACGCGCAAGGTTGAGGGCCTTGTGGGGTTAAGACCCCGTGGAGGTTCAAGTCCTCTCCAGCGCATAGCACGCTGCCCCCGGAAGGGGGCTTCGCGTTTCCGGGAGAATTTCGGGCGCGATGATCGTTCTCTATCTACTCGTTCTCGCAGGCGCCCTGTACTTGATGTCGGTGAGTCGCCGGCGTGGCCTGGGCGCCCGCAGGGGTTGGCTCTGGTTCAACGCGTGGGTCG
>DASTYD010000141.1:0-2975 GCA_035765175.1 Gaiellaceae bacterium | reverse complement strand
TGGAGCGAGTATCAACATCCCCGAGCACGGAGACCAGCTCGACGCGATCGTTCGCGACAACGATCTCAGCAGCAACACCGCGTCCGCGAACGGCTTCGGTTTTCGAGCTTTCATTCTTCGCCGCGACTCCGGTGCACCTGGGGACACTCAGTCCTCGGGGAACATCCGGGCCCAGCTGCGTGGAAACCGGATCGTCGGGAACCGAATCGGGATTCAGGTCGATGCTGGCTTTCCGTACCGGCAAGTGGGCACGATGTGTGATCCGCGGGTGTTCTCCGGCTCGATCGATCTCCTGCTTCGCGGCAACGTCATGACGGACAGCCTGCTCGCGCCTGCCCTTGTGACCTTCACGCGCAATACGGCGGCGCTCGCGCCCGGAACGCTTTCGCAGTGGCAATACCTGCACGGCACGGCCTTCACGATCACCGACCCCGACGGAACTCTCACCGACGCCTGGATCGATCACCCCGAGCGAGATCCGTTCCTCGGCCCGTGCTTCGGCGATGCTACGAACGAATTGCTGAACAACACATTGACCTATAACGGTGCCCTTTTGGCCAATGGGAGGAATTTCTAGGCGAGGATCGTTTGGTGTCAGGTCTTGCAGCGGCACAAGCGTTGCAAGACCTGACCCCAGACGTCAGGTCGGGCCCGGTGCGAGTCGCAGGCGGCGCGTGGGATCCACAAACGGCATCCCTACGGCCCGGCGATCTCGTAGTGGGTGACGAACCACTCGCGGTCGACGAGGAACCGGTCGTCGTCCTCGTAGAAGACGACCTCGAGGTCGTCGCCGGCGAAGGCGCGGATCGCGTCCTGCGACTCCCAGAGGCTCATCGTCACGAACTCGGTGCGGTCGCCGTCCTCGCGCCGCAGGATGTAGAAGCCCTTGTTGCCGGGAGTTGCGCGCGATGCGTTTCCGCCGGTCTCCTCGACGTAGGCGAGATACGCGTCGGCGTCCTCGGGCTTCGTCCAGCCTCGCCACGTGCGAGCGATCACAGGAGGTTCAACGTGTGCCCGGCGCGCCCTATTTCCTCGCTCGGCTAGCCCATCATCGGAGCCATCGGCCCCTCGGGGACCGTGAGCGCCGGGATCACGTCCGGAGCGAAGAGCAGGAGGAGCCCCAGCACGAGCAGGATCGTGCACGTTCCGTAGACCGCGACTCTCCGCCACGGAAGCGTCTTCTCGAGCGCGATCAGGCCCGCGACGAACGCCATCCAGACGATGCTCATCACGCCGAGCGCGAAGAGCGACGCCATCAGCGCCCAGCAACAGCCGACACACCAGGCGCCGTTTCTCATTCCCATGCGAAGAGCGCCCGACCGTCCCTCGCGCCAGGAGCCGACGATGAGCCCGAGCGGACTGCGGCACTTTCCGAGGCAGACGTCCTTGAGCGGCGTCAGCTCGTACACCGCGGCGACGATGAGGGTCGTTCCGGCGACCCATCGGCCGGCGTGATCCCATGCCAGCGCGTCGCCGGCCCTCCGCTCTCCTGAGAAGACCACGAACGCAAGCACCCCGGCGCCGGTCCAGGTCGCGAGATACCCGGCGGCAAAGAGGAGCGCCGAGATCGGCGAGCGCTCTTTCGTCATCTGGGAATAGAGGGCGACCGTCGGCGCCACCGACGGGAACATCATCGCCGCCATCATCACGACCCAGACGCCGACGAACCAGCCGAGCGTGCCGAGGCCCGACCACGGGCCCTCGTCCATGCCCTGCATGCGCTCGGCCGTCCACCACCAGCCGATCCCGGCGAGCGCGAAGAGCAGCGCGACGAGCCCGAGGCGTGCGCGTGCCGCGGCGAAGGCCGGAGCGAGGCCTCCGTCGCCGGGCGCCTGCTGGCGAGCGGCGGCGATCACGGGGTCAGGCGGCCCAGGAGAACTCGGAGGTCGAGAGGCCGGTCTTGCCCTCGTACTCGATCCCGAAGGCGTTGATCCGGGAGCGCGTCGCCTCGGCGATCGTGAGGTCGGAGGCAACCGGGTGGAACATGCCCTGGAACCGGACGGGCTCGCCGGTCTCGACGCCGAAGGGGACGATGTCCTCGATCTCGAAGTCGATCACGTCGCCGACTTTGAGGCTGTGCCGGATGCCGTCGTCCTCCATCTCGATCGCCGCGCGCTCGACGCCCAGCATCTCTCCGACCAACGGCCCGAGCCCCGCCATCGGGCCGCCAAGCTGCCCGCCGAACACCTGCACGAGCTTGTCGGCCTGCTCGTCGCTCGCGCTCTCGTCGACGAAGACTCCGAGGCGCCAGTTCCCCTCGGTCATCACCTTGGGCGTGTCGGCGATCGCAGCCACCTTGAGCCCGCTGACGTCCGTGCCCTCGATTTCGCCCTCACGGATGTTGAATCCGAGGACGACGCGGCAGTAGTCGTAGGTGGCGCCGTGGTCCATCGTCGCGTTGCAGGGGCAGATCAGGTCGCACGAGCACGTCTCGACGTAGCTTCCCTTCAGGCTCCAGGCCATCGTGAGGACCTCCCTTGGTGGAGAACGGCCCATCCTCCACGTCGCGTCTCAGCACGTCAACAAGGTGCCGACGAGCCAACCGTTGAGGCGGCGACCTGACCGGTGCACGTTCCGCAGATCCGTAGTTCGACGTAGACGCAATCCGCGTCCTTGCTGATGTCTTCCGTGCCGTGGAACGGCAGCCTGGTGGGTTACACACACAGGAGGGATGCGATGACCACGATCACCGCGCTTCGATCAAGGCGACTCGGGCGAACCTCCTCGTTCCTCCGCCACCTGGGGGAAATGACCGTCGCGATGCTGCTCGGCATGCTCGCGTACGGCCTTCTCGTGGGCGTCGTCCTCGGCGCTGCGGGCAGCACCGTCGAGGACGCGCGTCTCGGTCAGCCCGAGCTGTTTGCACTCGGCATGGCGGCGAGCATGAGCGTGCCGATGGTTGCCTGGATGCGTCACCGGGGCCACGACTGGCGGAACGGGATCGAGATGTCTGCTGCGATGTTCGCGCCGGCGCT
>DASTYD010000140.1:0-3393 GCA_035765175.1 Gaiellaceae bacterium | reverse complement strand
GGCGGCTCCTCGAGCACCTTCAGCAGCGCGTCGGCCGCCGCGGGGTTGAGCCGGTCCGCCTCCCGGATCACGAAGACCTTGCGGCCGGGCTCGGGCGCCGTGCGGTACGCGGGGTGCCAGACCTCCTGCTTCACCGTCTCGACGTGGATGTCGCGCCCCTCGGGCTCGACGATGAACTCGTTCGGGTGCTTGTCCTCGAGTGCGAGGCGGCAGGAGCGGCACTCGCCGCATCCGCCGCGCTCGCACAGGATCGCGGCGGCGAAGGCGCGGGCGGCGAGGGACTTCCCCCCGCCCTCTGGACCGGCGAGCAGGTACGCGTGGTGCGGCCTCGCGGCCGCCTGCCGCAGGAACGCCATCGCCTGGTCCTGCCCGGGCACGCGGTCGAGGACGTCAGCCGGCGTCGTCGTCCTCCTCCCGCTCCTTCAGCACGCGCTTCAGGGCCTCCACGACCTGCTCGTGCACGCGCTCGGGCGTGTCGTCGGCGTCGATCACGATGAAGCGCTCGGGGTGCTCCTCGGCGATCTTCAGGTAGGCGTCCGCGACCTTCGCGTGGAACTCGCCCCCTTCGACCTCGATCCGGTCCGGCTCCTCCAGCGAGCGGAGCAGGCCGGCCTCGGGCTCCAGGTGGAGCAGGATCGTGAGGTCGGGGAACAGCCCCTGCGTCGCCCAGACGTTGAGCGTGAGGACGTCCTGCTCGCCGAGCCCTCGCGCCCCGCCCTGGTACGCGAGGCTCGAGTCGATGTAGCGATCGCAGATCACGACCTTCCCCTCGGCCAGCGCTGGACGGATCACGGACGTCACGTGTTGCGATCTGCTCGCGGCGAACAGGAGGGCCTCCGTCCGGGCCTCGACCACGCCGGTGTCGTGGTCCAGCAACAGCTCGCGCAGCTTCTCCCCGACGACGGTGCCGCCCGGCTCCCGCGTGACGAGGACGTCCACGCCGTCGGCCTCCAGGTACTCCTTCACCATCCGGATCTGGGTGCCCTTGCCCGAGCCCTCGACGCCTTCGAAGGCGATGAACACGCCCTTCGACGGGGCCCGCTTCAGCTTCGGCACGAGCGCGAGGGGTTGCGGGCGGCTGATCCGGAACCGGGACAGGCCTCGGCGGGTGAACAGCGCGGCGACGACGACCATCGCGCCGGCGACCCACAGCGCCACGCGCGTGCCGGACAGGTCGAAGCGCTGGTCCGCGACGAGGACCTCACGGGACCCAACGATACCCGCGAGGACCGGGAAGGCGGCGAGCGACAGGAACAGCCCCAGTCTCGAGAGCACGGTGAGCGCCCCGAACGTTCGCCCACGGAACTCGTCCTCGACGTTCTCCTGCAACAGGACGTAGCCGCTCACCCAGGCTGACCCACAGAAGACGCCGAGGATCACGGTCAGGATCGACGCGAGCTCCATGCTCGGCATGGCCGCGAGCGCGAAGAGGGTCCCCGCGGCGGCGAGCAGCGACCAGACGAAGACGTGCTCACGCTCCACGAGGTCCACCATCTTGTTCGAGAGCCCCATGCCGATCGCCATGCCCACGCCGAACGAGGTGACGAGGATCCCCCAACCGGTGTTGCCGGCCCCGAGCGTGTCGTCCGCGAAGAGAGGCCCGATCGCGAGGACCGCCCCGACCGACGTGAACGCGACGACGATGCCGAGCGTCATCGCCGATGCGAGCGTGCTCTCCCGAAGGAAGCGAAGGCCATCCACGATGTCCCGGCCGACGCGCGACATGTCGAGCTTCTCGCCGGTTCGGGCGCTCGGCGGGGGGAACTTGATGCGGCTCAGCATGAAGGCCGAGAACAGGAACGTCGCGCCGTCGAGCAAGAGCGGCAGGGCCTCGGGATTGTCGCTCAGCCACGGGATCAGATCCGAGCCGCCGGCCAAGAACGCGAAGATCAGGCCGCCGAGAGGCAACGTGCCGTAGGTGGTGACGAGACCGAGCGAGTTCGCGTTCGCGAGCTGGCGGCGCGGGACGAGGTTGGGCAGGCTGGCATCGCGCGCCGGACTCCACAACAGCGAGAAGCACTCGATCACGAACGAGACGAGGAAGATGAGGGACAGCTTGCCGAGGAACGGCATCGTCGCGTAGAGCGCGGCCCGGCTCAGATCGGCGAGCATCATCATCCGCTTGCGATCCATGCGGTCGACGAGTACGCCCGCGATGGGGCCGAAGAGGATCGCGGGGAGCATGCGCGCGACCATCACGCCGGCGACCGCGTACGCGGCGACGTCGCCGCCCAAGCGCTTCACGAGGGCGGCGACCGCGACGAAGCCGACCCAGTCGCCGAGCGACGACATGGTCTGCGCCGCGAGGAGCTTCGAGAACGCCGGATGGGTGAGGAGATCCTTGAAGGTGGCTGGCTTCGTGCCTCGGAGCGCCGCGACCTCGTCGGCGATCGTGGACAACTACCCCTCCGCAGCCGCGCGCGCCGACCGCTTCGTCGCGGTGGGCTTCTTCGCAGCAGACTTCTTCCTCGTCGACGCCTTCTTCTTCTTCGCGGTCGTCTTCTTCGCGGTCGTCTTCTTCGCGGCAGCCCGGGCGGCGCGGGCCGCAGACTTCGCCGCTCGGGCCTCGGCCTCGACCTGGGGGTCGCCGTGCTTCTTGACCTCGAAGGCCTCGTCGAGCTCGGCGCCGCAGTTCCAGCAACGGTACGACTTCGGGCGGCGGACCAGGAGCGATCCGCACTCGGGACAGGGACGGTCGGCCACGGGCGGATGGTTGACCGCGAAGTCGCAGTCGGGGTACCGGTCGCACCCGTACAGCAGGCCGAAGCGCGTGTGACGCTCGACGATCTGCCCCTGCCCGCACTGCGGGCAGGTGATCCCGGTGGACTTCGGGGGCTCCTTCTTGATGTACCGGCACTCGGGATACCCGGAGCAGCCGATGAACGGGCCGTACCGGCCGACCTTGCGGGCGAGCGGCCGGCCGCACTCGGGACAGGTCTCGTCGAGGAGCTCAGGCTCGGGCCGCTCCTCGCCGTTCAGGTTGCGGATGTACCTGCACCCGCCGTCTTCGGGCGCGTAGCGGGAGCAGCCGATGAACCGTCCGTACCGCCCCAGCCGGATCTGGAGCCGGCCGGGCGGCGTCCGCCCCTCCTCGATGCACCGCGGGCAGTCCTCGTCGACCTCCTCGACGTAGCGCTCGAACTTCTCCTCGGCGCGCTCGAGGTCCTCGCTGAACGGCTCCCAGAACTCGCCGAGCACGCGCACGCGCCCGGTCGCTCCCTCGGCGATCAGGTCGAGCTCCTCCTCCATCCTGGCGGTGAAGTTCACGTTCACGATCTCGGGGAAGTGCTCGACGAGCTTGTCGATCACGACCTCCGCGACGTCCTCCGGGTAGAAGCGCTTGTCCTGCAGGCGGACGTACCCGCGGTCCTGGATCGTCGAGATGATCGAGGC
>DASTYD010000139.1:0-40892 GCA_035765175.1 Gaiellaceae bacterium | reverse complement strand
CCTCCCCGACCGCAACCTGCTCCGCAAGTCCGGCACGAACGGCGCGCAGCCGACCGAAGCGAGCGGCCAGGTCGCTCACGCGCTCGTCCAGGCGCTCTCCGACTTCGGTGTCCAGGCCTCGGTCGTCGGAGAGATCGTCGGTCCCCGCGTGACCCGCTACGAGCTGCAGCTCGCTGCCGGGACGAAGATGTCCAAGGTCTCGGCACTGAAAGACGATCTCTCGTACGCGCTCGCCACGACCGAGATCCGGATCCTCGCTCCGATTCCCGGCAAGCAGGCCGTCGGCGTCGAGGTCCCGAACCTCACGCCGAACCTCGTCACCCTCGGCGACATCTACGACGACCTCCCGAAGACGGCCAGCCCGGTGGCGGTCTGGCTGGGCAAGGACATCTCCGGCAACGCCGTCTGGACCGACCTCGCCCGCATGCCGCACATCCTGATCGCCGGCACCACCGGCTCCGGAAAGTCCGGCTGCATCAACACGATCCTCACCTCGGTGCTCCTCCGGGCGACGCCGGACGAGGTGCGCATGATCCTCATCGACCCCAAGCGGATCGAGCTCAGCTACTACGAGCAGATCCCGCACCTTCTCGCACCCGTCGTCTCGAGCCCGAAGGAGGCGACGGCGGTGCTCGCCAACGTGATCAACGAGATGGAGCGCCGCTACGAGCAGCTGAGCAAGGTGCGCGCCCGCAACCTGCCCGAGGCGAACCGCGCCTTCCGCGAACGCGGCGAGCCGACGCTGCCGTACCTCCTCGTCGTCATCGACGAGCTCGCCGACCTGATGATGATCTCCCCGCAGGCGGTCGAGGACGCGATCATCCGGCTCGCCCAGAAGTCTCGCGCAGTGGGCATCCACCTCGTGCTGGCTACGCAGCGACCGTCCGTGGACGTCATCACCGGGATGATCAAGGCCAACGTCCCGTCCCGCATCGCGTTCGCCGTCTCCAGCCAGACCGATTCGCGCGTGATCATCGACCAGGGCGGCGCCGAGAGCCTCCTCGGCCAGGGCGACATGCTCTTCAAGCCGCTCGGCACGTCGCGGCTCCAGCGCGTCCAGGGGGCGTACGTCGGCGAAGAGGAGGTTGCGCTCGTCGTCGAGCAGTGCCGCGCCCAGCGCGAGCAGGAGCTCGATGCG
This sequence comes from Gaiellaceae bacterium, assembly GCA_035765175.1. Lineage (GTDB taxonomy): Bacteria > Actinomycetota > Thermoleophilia > Gaiellales > Gaiellaceae > VAXT01. The sequence goes on along the minus strand of DASTYD010000139.1, from coordinate 39,754 downwards.
TCGCTGCTGGAGGCACCCGAGCCGCCGCCCGAGGAAGCCGAGGCAGACGAAGAGTTCGACCCGGACGAGGATCCGCTCCTCGACCGAGCGATCGAGGTCGTCGTCCAGGCCCAGACCGCGTCCACGTCACTCCTCCAACGGCGCCTCCGTGTCGGCTACACGCGGGCCGGCCGGCTGATCGACATGCTCGAGCGCCGAGGCATCATTTCGGGCTACGAAGGCTCCAAGCCGCGCCGAGTGCTGGTGGACGAAGCCCAGCTCGACCGAGTCCTGTCCTAGCGCCGCCTCCTCCGACTCGTTTAGCATCGCCTTCTGAATTCCCAAGCTGGGTCATAGGAGGATTGAGTGAGCACGAAGCGATTCACGTGGTTGCTGGTCGTCGTCTCGGCGCTGTTCCTCGCCGTCGGCGCTGCGAGTTGCGGCGGCGACGACGACGGAGGCGGGGGAGGCGACACGATCAAGGTCGGGCTCGTCACGGACACGGGCGGCGTGGACGACCGCGGCTTCAACCAGTTCTCGATCGCGGGCCTCGACAAGGCCGAGAGCGAGCTGGAGATCGAGAAGCGGGTCTACGTGTCGAACTCGGCTGACGACTACGAGCCGAACCTGCAGGCGGCCGTCGACGACGGGAACGAGTTCGTGATCGCCGTCGGGTTCCTGCTCGCGCCCTCGACGATCAAGGTGGCGAAGGCGAACCCGGACGTGTCGTTCGCGGGCGTGGACCATTTCTACGGCGAGCCGGGCGATGCGTCGTGCGAGGAGTCCAAGACGTGTGCCGTCGAGAACGCCCTCGGCATGCAGTATCCGTCCGAAGAGTCGGGCTACCTCGCCGGCGTCATTGCAGCGCTGATGACGAAGAGCGGAACCGTCTCCACCGTCGGCGGGATCAAGATCCCACCGGTCGACAACTGGATCGCCGGCTACCAGGCGGCGGTGAAGGCGACCAAGCCGAGCGTCAAGACGCTGAACGCGTACTCGAACGACTTCAACGACGCGGCGAAGTGCAAGGAGATCGCGCTCGACCAGATATCGCAGGGCGCTGACGTCGTGTTTCAGGTCGCCGGCGACTGCGGCCTGGGCGCCATCGACGCCGCCTGCGAGAAGAACGCGATCGCGATCGGCGTCGACGCCGACCAGTCGGCTCAGGGCGACTGCGTGCTCGTGAGCGCGCTGAAGCCGCTGACCGAGTCCGTCTTCGGCGTGATCCAGACGTATGTGGACGGCGAGTTCAAGGGCGGCACGAATCAGTTCTACGGTGTCGAGCAGCTGCCCGACGCGCAACTGCTGACGGACTTCCAGAGTGAGGTGCCGCAGAGCGTGAAGGACGCCGTCGCGAAGGCCGAGAAGGGCCTGAAGGACGGCACGATCGACCCGCCGGCGACGCTCAAGTAGGAGCACTTGTAAGGGGGCGGGCGATCATCCCGCCCCCTTACGATGGCGCCACATGGCTGACGACGCGCCTCTCCTCGAGTTGAAAGGCATCACGAAGCGCTTTCCAGGCGTGGTCGCGAACGACCGGGTCGACTTCGACCTGCGCCGCGGCGAGGTGCACGCGCTGCTCGGCGAGAACGGCGCCGGCAAGTCGACGCTGGTGAACGTCCTGTACGGCCTCTACCGACCGGACGAGGGCGAGATCCTGATCAACGGCAAGCCGGTGGAGCTGGGCTCGCCGCGCGACGCGATCGATCTCGGGATCGGCATGGTTCACCAGCACTTCATGCTGATCCCGGTGATGACGGTCGCCGAGAACATCGTGCTCGGGGTCGAGCCGACGCGCGAGAAGGTGCTGCTCGACGAGGACGCCGCCGAAGAGCGTGTCAAGCAGATCGCCCGGTCGTTCAAGTTCGCGATCGATCCACATGCGCGCATCGAGAACATCGGCGTCGGCCAGCAGCAGCGGGTCGAGATCCTGAAGGCCCTCTTCCGCGGTGCGGAGATTCTGATCCTCGACGAGCCGACCGCTGTGCTCACGCCCCAGGAGGCACTTGAGCTCTTCGGGATCCTGCGCACGCTCACGCAAGAGGGCATGTCCGTCATCTTCATCAGCCACAAGCTGCACGAGGTGCTCGAGATCGCCGACCGGGTGACGGTTCTCCGGCGGGGGAAGAAGATCGAGACGCTGCCCCGAGAAGGCGCGACCCAGGAGCAGCTGGCGAAGCTGATGGTCGGGCGCGAGGTGTTTCTCCGCGTCGACAAGAAGCCGGCCGAGCCGGGTGAGCCGCTGCTGCAGGTGGAGGACCTGCACGTCCTCGACCAGCGCGGGCTGCCGGCCGTACGAGGGGTGTCCTTCGAGGTGCGCGCCGGCGAGATCGTCGGCATCGCCGGTGTGGACGGGAACGGTCAGACCGAGCTCATCGACGCGCTCACCGGGCTGACGAAGGTCCAGAACGGCGTCATCCGGATCGCGGGCAACGACATCACGCGCGACTCCACGCGCGAACGGTTCGACGAAGGCATCGGACACATCCCGGAGGACCGTCAGCGGCGAGGGCTCATCCTCGACTTCACGCTGGCCGAGAACATCGGGCTCCACGACTACCGCAACGAGCCGAATTCCCGCTTCGGTTGGCTGCGTCCCGGCCGCCTGGTCACGCTCGCTCGCAGGCTCCTGAAGGAGTTCGACGTCCGCGGCGGGGGGCCGACGACGCTCGCCTCGTCGCTCTCCGGCGGCAACCAGCAGAAGGTGGTCATCGCACGCGAGGTGGAGCGCGACCCTCGCGTGCTCGTCGCGGGCCAGCCGACGAGAGGCCTCGACGTCGGCGCCATCGAGTTCGTCCACAACAGGCTTGTCGAGGAGCGCGACGAGGGCCGCGCCGTCCTCCTCGTTTCCCTCGAGCTCGAGGAGATCATGTCCCTCTCCGACCGCATCCTGGTCATCTTCGGCGGCGAGATCGTCGGCGAGTATGGCCCGGACGTCACGGAGGAGGAGCTTGGCGTCGCGATGACGGGCGGCACGCGAGAGGCGGTCGCATGAGCGTCACACCGCCGGCGCAGGTGCCGGAAGCCGAGGAGGCCTATTCACTCCGAACGGGAGCCCAGGAACTCGCAACGGGCTTCCTCGTTCCGCTCGCGGCCACACTCCTGGCCTTCCTGATCGGGGGCCTCGTCGTCCTCCTCACCGGCCACAACCCAATCACGGCCTACCGGGCGATCTTCGAGGGAGCCGGCTTCAACTGGCCGTACGAGTGGCTGACCGGGCAGGACACGCGTGCGTCGGGGCGCGACCTGCAGCAGACGCTCCGGACGGCGACGCCGCTGATCCTGTCCGCGCTCGCCGTCGCGTTCTCGTTCCGCTGCGGCCTGTTCAACATCGGCGGTCAGGGCCAGTACTGGGTCGGGTTCATCTTCGCCCTGCTCGTCGGGACGCACCTCGAGGGCCTCAGCCGTCCTCTGCACGTCCTCCTGTGCGTCGCCGCGGGCATCCTCGGCGGAGCGTTCTGGGGCGGGATCGCCGGCTTCCTCCGCGCCACCGTGGGCGCCCACGAGGTGATCACGACGATCATGCTCAACTGGATCGCGATCTACGGCGGCAAGTGGCTGTTCGAGCTCGACGGGCCGCTCCAGGGCGCCGCGCCCTCGCTGCCCCGCTCGGAGATCATTTTCGACTCGGCGACGCTCTGGATCATCTGGTCGCCGTACCTGCACGCCGGCTTCCTGATCGCCCTGCTTGCGCTGGTCGTCTACTACGTCGTGCTCAACCGAACGACGCTCGGCTTCGAGGTGCGCGCCGTCGGCTTCAACGCCGAGGCCGCGCGGTACGGCGGCATCAACGTCCGGAAGAGCTACTTCCTGGCGCTCGCGATCTCAGGCGCGTTCGCGGGGTTGGCCGGAACGGTCGACCTGCTCGGCGTCAAGTACGCCGTCGACCAGAGCGACTTCGACACGAACTTCGTGGCGTTCACGGCGATCGCCGTTGCCCTGCTTGGACGCAACAAGGCGGTGGGAATTCTCCTCGCCGGCCTCCTATTCGCGGCCCTGAGCACGGGGACCTCGTCGCGGAACCTCGACCCGGACGTCTTCGAGCCGGCGCTCGCGACCGACTTGGCGACGATGATCCAGGCGCTCGTCATCTTCTTCGTCGGCGCGGAGCTCCTGATCGTCTATCTCTGGCGCGGCACCAGGCGGTACGCCCGGCTGGGCCGGCCTCCGGCCGAGGAGCCGGCGCCGCTGTGATCGACCGCTACCGGAACTTCCGAACGGTCGCCGCCGTCGGCATCGCGCTCGGGTTGGCCGCCTTCCTGCTCGCACTGCCGCCGTTCACGATTCGCACGACGATCGTCCCGATCGTCCTCGGGACGGGCGCGCTCGCGCTCGGCCTGGCCGCGCTCAGCCAGGGTGAGCGGCGGCTCGGGGGGTTTGCGATCGGCGTCGGGTTCCTCGGCACGATCGGCGGCCTCTGGGCGCAGGGAGTCGACGAGGACACGCTCGGGGCCGTGCTCACGGGAGGGCTGCTCGCCTCGACCCTCCGCTTCGCGACACCGCTCGCCTACGCGGCGATGGGCGGCATCTTCTCAGAGCGTTCCGGGGTCGTGAACATCGGCCTCGAGGGGATGATGCTCATAGGCGCGTTCTTCGCCGTCTGGGGATCCGTCTGGAGCGGTAGCTGGGTCGTCGGGGTCGCGACGGCGATGCTCTCGGGCGGGCTGCTCGCCCTCGTCCACGCCGTCTTCTCCATCCACCTCCGAGCCGACCAGATCGTGAGCGGCTTCGCCGTCAACCTGCTCGCCCTCGGGCTGACCGGCTACCTCTATAGCTCGATCTATCCGGAGGGAACCACAAAGGGGCAGGTGAAGCGCGTTCCCAGCCTCGAGAATGCGTTCGATTTCCTAGGCTGGGTACCCGGCTCGGACCTGAGCCTGCTGGTCTGGCTCATGTTCCTCGTTGTGATCCTTTCCTACGTCGTCCTCTTCAAGACGCCGATTGGGTTGCGGATCCGCTCGGTCGGTGAGCACCCGCGCGCAGCCGATACGGTCGGCATCTCCGTGTACGGCATCCGCTACGCCGCGGTCATCACGTCGGGCGTGCTCGCCGCCCTCGGAGGTGCGTTCCTGTCGATCGGGTTCACCGGCAGGTTCACGGAGAACATGACCGGCGGCCGCGGGTACATCGCGCTCGCGGCGGTCATCTTCGGCAAGTGGCGCCCAGGCTGGGCGTTCGTGGCGACGCTGCTCTTCGGGTTCGGGTTCGCGCTCGCGATCCCGCTCCAGCGCGAGGCGGACATCTCCTCGAACGTGATCTCGACCCTGCCGTACGTCCTGACCTTGATCGCGGTGGCCGGGGTCATCGGTCGCTCGATCCCGCCCGCCGCAGTTGGTCGCCCCTACGTCAAGCAGTAAGGCGCCCGACTCGGCGGCGCCGACGAGAGGAGGCCGCGGTGGATTTGCTGCGGCGGCCGTTGAACTGAACGCCCGACATGCCCGCGCCTTCTGATCCTTCGTCGCAGCTCGCCAGTAACGGGCCGAAGCCGCGGAACCGTGCGGCGTGGGCGTCGCTCGTCCTCGGAGTGCTCGCAACGGCTTCGATTCCCGTCGCGGTCCTCGTCACCGAACAGCGTGCAGACCTGCGTCTCCTCCATGCCGGCTTCGCGGTCCCGGTCGCGTTCGTGCTCGGCATCATCGGGATCCGGCTGGCCAGGCGAGCTCGGAGGCGCTTGGAGCGGACGCTCGGGCGGGCACGAGGCGTCGTTCCGGCGCGGCTCGGGCGGGTTCTCTCGTGGCTCGGCGTCTACCTCGCCCTGATCGGCGCGATCTCACTGCTCGTCTACGCGATCGAGTACTACGAGCTCTTGTCGTAGACTCCGGCTTCGGTGTTCGAGATCGGCAACAGCCTCCGCGAGGCTCGATTGCGGCAGGGGCTCGACTTTCCGGAAATCGAGCAGGCCACGAAGATTCGCGGCAAGTACCTGCGCGCGCTCGAGGAAGAGCAGTTCGAAGTGCTGCCCGCACAGACGTACGTCAAGGGGTTCCTGCGCTCGTACGCGGACTACCTCGGGCTCGACGGCCAGCTCTATGTCGACGAGTTCAACTCCCGCTACGTGCGCGGCGAGTTCGAGGACGAGCAGGAGCAGGGGTACCAGCCGCGGATCGCCGGCGCCGGGCGCGGCGGCGGAACCTTCCAGGGCAAGGGTGTACTGCTGACGGTGGCAGTCATCGCCGGCCTCACCGTGTTCTTCTTCGCAGCCTGGAAGTTGGGAGGGAACGGCTCGCAAGAGGCGCTTCCTCCGCTCGAGCCGCCGCCCGCCAAGGCCAAGCAGGCGAAGCCGAAGGCGCGGCTCGTCGCCTCCGGAGTCGCCGGCGGCTCGTACATCGTCGTCCGACGGGGTTCTCGCACGAGCAAGCCGATCTACTCCGGGACGCTCGAGAACGGCAAGAAGCAGCGGTTCGAGGGCCACCGCCTGTGGATCTACGTGTACGCGCCGGCGAACCTGAGGCTGCGGCTCAACGGACGGGCGCGGGCCGTGCCCGGAGCCGGCACCGGAGCTCGTCGCTGGCTCGTGGTCAAGCCGAGCGGCGTCTCGCTCGCTCCGTCGATCGGTTGAGCCGACGCGTAACGGTCCTCGTGACGGGCAGCGAGCTCGTCCGGGGCGCTCGCCGGGACTCGAACGGGCCGTTCCTCGCCGCGGAGCTGACGCGGCTCGGCCTGGAGCCGGAACGCATCACAATCGTCGGCGACGACCCCGACCGGCTGGAGGAGGCGATCCGCGAGGGTCTCGCCGGTGATCTGCTCGTGATGTCGGGCGGGCTCGGCCCCACGCACGACGACCGCACGGTCGAGCTCCTGGCGCGGGCGGCAGGGCTCGAGGCGCCCGTCGAGGAAGAGCTCGCGCGAGAGATCGAGGCAATCTCGCGGTCGATCGCAGAGCGGTTCAACCGTCCCTACGCGGAGTTCGAGGCGGGCGTGCGCAAGCAGGCGACGGTGCCCGCCGGGGGGCGCGTGATCGGGATTGCCGGCACGGCGCCGGGGCTCGTCGTGGAGACCGGGGGCGCTGTCGCCGTCGTCCTTCCTGGGCCGCCGCCGGAGCTCAGGCGGCTGTGGCGGGCGGCGCTCGAGGACGCAGCGGTGCAGCGGGTGGTCGCGCTCGTACAGGCTCCCGAGCGGCGTGTGCTTCGGACTTACGGCGTAAGCGAGTCGGCGGTGGCCCAGGCTCTTGCCGACGTGGGCGGCGAGCCCGAAGGCGTTCAGGCGACGATCTGCGCGCACGACGGCGAGATCTGGGCCGAGCTCTTCGGCCCGGGGGAGGGGCTGGCGACGACTCTGCGGGACAAGCTCGGACCGGCGGTGTTCGCAGAGGACGACAGGCCGGTCGAGGCGCTCGTTCTCGATCTGGCGCGCGGGCTAGGGCTCACGCTCGGGGCCGCCGAATCCTGCACGGGCGGGCTCGTGGCCGCGAGGCTGACGTCGGTGCCCGGCGCGAGCGACGTTCTCCGGGGCGGGATCGTGGCGTACGAGAACGACGTCAAGCTGGCGCAGCTCGCCGTCCCAGAGGAGACGCTCGCCGCGCACGGCGCCGTGTCGGCCGAGACCGCAGCCGCCATGGCAGAGGGCGCGCGAGCCTTCCTGGGCGCGGACGTCGCCGTCGCTGTCACCGGCATCGCCGGCCCCGGGGGCGGCAGCGCGGAGAAGCCCGTCGGGCTCGTCAACCTGCACGCATCGGGGCCCGGCCGTGAGCTCGCGCGGGAGCTGCAGCTGCCGGGGGACCGCGAGGCGATCCGGCGCCGGGCGACTGCGGCGGCGCTCCACCTGCTGCGCGAGCTTCTGGCACAGAGCCGTCACACCTCGGCATGACCTCGTCGGGTAGCGTCGAGCGAGATGAGCGCCTCCGCCTCTTCCTCGGCTTCCGTCTGCCCGAGCCCGCGGCCCGGGCGATCGTCGGCTGGCAGCGCGACGAGCTGCCCGAGCAGGACGTCCGGCCGGTTCCCGTCGAGAACCTGCACGTCACGATCGCATTCCTCGGCTCCCGGCCGGCAACGGACGTCGGCCCGATTGCGAGCGTCCTGCGCGAGGCCGTGGCAGGAGTCCTTCCACCCGTGCTCGCGCCGGCCCGGTACCGCGAGACGCGCTCCGTCGGCATGCTCGTCTTCGACGACGACGCTGGGCGCGCGACTCGAGTCGCGGAGACTGCGCACCGGGGGCTGGCAGAGCTCGGCGTCTACGAGCTCGAGCGGCGCCCGTGGCTTCCTCACCTCACGGTCGTCCGCTTCCGTGAGCGGCCGCGGCTCGACCCCTCGCTTCCCGATCTTGGCCCGGTGACGATGTCCGACGCTGCTGTTTACATGTCCCGGCTGCGGCCCACCGGGGCGCAGTACGAAGTCGTGGAATCAGTTCCACTAGGAGGTGGATGAGGTTGGATCGCGAGCAGTCACTCGACGTCGCCCTCGGCCAGATCGAGCGCCAGTTCGGCAAGGGCTCGGTCATGCGCATGAACGACGCCGCCCAGGTCGCGACGGGCGCCGTCTCGACGGGGTCGCTCTCGCTCGACCTCGCCCTCGGAGTGGGGGGCCTTCCGCGCGGGCGCATCGTGGAGGTCTTTGGCCCGGAGTCCTCGGGCAAGACGACTCTCGTCTACCACGTGATCGCCGAGGCCCAGCGCCGCGGCGGGATCTGCGCCTTCATCGACGCCGAGCACGCGATGGACCCGCAGTACGCGCGCAGGATCGGCGTCAACATCGACGAGCTTCTCGTCTCCCAGCCCGACCACGGCGAGCAGGCCCTCGAGATCGCCGAGCTCCTGATCCGCTCGGGCGCGCTCGACGTCGTCGCCGTCGACTCGGTCGCCGCGCTGACGCCGAAAGCCGAGATCGAGGGCGAGATGGGGGACAGCCATGTCGGCCTCCAGGCCCGGCTCATGAGCCAGGCTCTCCGCAAGCTCGCCGGGACGCTGAACCGCACCGACACGATTGCGCTCTTCACGAACCAGCTCCGCGAGAAGATCGGCGTCATGTTCGGCTCGCCGGAGACGACCCCCGGCGGGCGCGCGCTGAAGTTCTACTCGTCGGTCCGGCTCGACATCCGGCGCATCGAGACACTGAAGGAAGGCGTCGAGGCGATCGGCAACCGCGTCCGCGTGAAGGTCGTGAAGAACAAGGTGGCGCCGCCGTTCAAGCAAGCCGAGTTCGACATCATCTACGGCTCGGGGATCCCCTGGGAGGGCACGGTGCTCGAGGCCGGGCTCGACCGGAAGATCGTCCAGAAGTCGGGCTCCTACTTCAGCTTCGACGAGGAGCGGCTCGGCCAGGGGCGCCAGAACGCGGCCGCGTTCCTGCGTGAGCACCCCGACGTCTCGGACAAGATCCTGCAGCGGATCCAAGCCGAGCTCCCCGAGGGCGGGATCGCGTCCGCGCGCCTGCTGCCCGCGGCCCAGGCCAAGGAGGCAACAGAGGCGGCGCCGGAGGAGGCCGAGACTGTCAAGGAGAAGGTCGCCGCCAAGAGTTAGCTCCCTGCGCGCACGGCCGCGCGGACGGGTCGAGATCGAGCTCGAAGGCGAGCCCTGGCGGACCCTGCCGGCCGAGGTCGTGCTCGCCGCCGGCCTCGACGTGGGCATCGAGCTCGACCGGGACCGGGCCCGTCGGTTGAGGCGCAAGCTCCGCGAGCACGAGGCCCTGCAGCGGGCTGCGCGGGCGATCGCGCACCGCGATCTGTCCGAGCGAGAGCTCACCGAACGGCTGGCGGGAAGGAAGGTCTCCGCGCCCGTGCGGAACGAGACCGTCGAGCGGCTCGTGCGCGCCGGCGCGGTCGACGACGCGCGGCTGGCCCGGGGGCGCGCAGATCTCCTCGCTCGTCGCGGCGCAGGCGACTTCCTGATCCGCCATGACCTCGAACGACGCGGTATCGCTTCCGAGCTGGTCGAGGAGGCGCTCGCAGGCCTCGAGGCCGAGCATGCTCGAGCCTCGCGCATCGTCGCCGGGCGCGGGAGAGGGCCCAAAACTGCGCGGTACCTCGCGCGAAAAGGCTTCTCCGAGGAGACGATCGAGAGCGCCTGCGAAGAAAGCGTTGCAGAGGATGCCCCTCCCGCTGTACGATGAGTGGGCAAGACCTGACATTTTTGCCTGCACACGCGCAGTTTCCGAACGCTTCACCACTCGAAAACACCTGAGAAAGCAGCTTGAGCGCCACGAGAGACGACACTGAAAGGGGCCTGACCGGGACGGTCTGAGCCCCAGCTCGTCGCGGTCCGCGTCGGGCCGCAGCATTCGGACAACTGAGCCGCGCCGGCACGGACTCGAGGAGCGCCCATGCTCGTGATCGCGGCAGTTCTGATCAGCGTCCTGGTCACGGGCGCCCTGGTGCTCATCGGCCTGAAGCTCCTCGGCGAATCGAGCGTGGGGGACGCCCGTCGGGAGGCCGAGGCGATCCGCCGCGAGGCGAAGGTGGAGGCCCGCGAGGACGCCGTCCGCCTTCGCGCCGAGGTCGAGAAGGAGATCGCCGAGCAGCGTGCGCGGATCACGAAGATCGAGGAGCGTGTCATCGCACGTGAGGACGAGGTCGAACGGCGCCAGAGGGACGTCGAGCGGCGCGAGCAGGGACTTGCCGACCGGGAGGTCCACGTCAAGGAGCTCCAGGACGACCTGAAGCAGACGAAGCAGCGCGAGCTGGAGGAGCTCGAGCGGATCTCCGGGATGACCGTGAACGAGGCCAAGGCGAGGCTCCTCGCCCAGTCCGAAGAGCTCATCCGGCACGACCTCGCGCGCCGCGTGCGCCAACTCGACGAGGAGGCGCAGGTCGAGGCGAAGCGCCGGGCGCGGAACCTCGTCGCCGACGCGCTCCAGCGCGTGGCGGCCAGTCACGCAGCCGAGACGACGTCATCGCTGATCGAGCTCCCGTCCGACGACATGAAGGGACGGATCATCGGGCGTGAGGGCCGCAACATCCGCACCCTCGAGCACCTCACCGGGGTCGACGTGATCGTCGACGACACGCCCCAGGCCGTCGTCCTCTCGTCGTTCGACCCGATCCGGCGAGAGATCGCAAAGATGACGCTCCTCAAGCTCGTCGAGGACGGCCGCATCCAGCCGGCCCGCATCGAAGAGATGTACTACCAGTCGAAGGCGGAGATCGACGAGCACATCCTGCAGGCGGGCGAGCAGGCCGTGTTCGAGGCGAACTGCGGCGAGTTCCACGAGGAGCTCGTGAAGCTCCTCGGTCGGCTCAATTACCGGACGAGCTACGGACAGAACGTCCTCAAGCACACGCTCGAGGTCGTCCACCTGTCCGGACTGATGGCGACCGAGCTCGACGCGAACGTGAAGACCGCGAAGCGCGCCGCGATGCTGCACGACGTCGGCAAGGCCGTCACGCACGAGATCGAGGGCTCCCACGCCCAGATCTCGACCCAGTACGCGAAGCGCTACGGAGAGGCGCCGGGGGTCGTGCACGCGGTCGAGGCGCACCACTACGAGGTGCAGCCGCAGACCGTCGAGTCGGTCCTCCTGATCGCCGCCGATGCGATTTCAGGCGCCCGCCCCGGAGCCCGCGGCGACAGCCTCGAGAACTACATCAAACGACTTGAAGCGCTCGAGGAGCTGGCGGCCAAGAAGGACGGCGTCGAGAAGGTCTACGCCCTCCAGGCCGGCCGAGAGATCCGCGTCATCGTCAAGCCCGCGGAGATCGACGACGACCAGGCCGCGCTGCTGTCGCACGAAATCGCGCGCGACATCGAGCACGAGCTCGAGTATCCGGGCCAGATCAAGGTGACGGTCATCCGCGAATCGCGTTCGACGGAATTCGCGAAATAGCGGCGCTAGGCTGTTCGGCGTGAAGCGGTACCACGTCACGACCTTCGGCTGCCAGATGAACGCTCACGACTCCGAGCGGATCAAAGGCATGCTCGAGGAGCTCGGCTTGGGGGAGGCCGCGTCGCAGGCGGAGGCCGACGTCCTCGTCTTCAACACGTGCACGATCCGCGAGAAGCCCGACCAGCGGTTCGCCGCGCATCTCGGGAACGCGAGGGTCATGAAGCTGGCCGACCCGGAGAAGGTGATCGCCGTCGGCGGCTGCTACGCCGAGGCGCAACGTGAGCGCCTCTTCGACCTCTACCCGTTCGTCGACGTCGCCTTCGGGCCCGGCACGATCCCGCACCTGGCCGACTGGCTCGGAGCCGGAGGACAGGCGCCGCGCAGTCGCTTCGGGACCGGCGAGGAGCGGGAGTTCGCAGGCACGCTCCCGATGCACCGCGAGCGCCGCTTTCAGGCCTGGGTGCAGGTCTCGATGGGCTGCAACTCCGTCTGCTCGTACTGCATCGTCCCCGCCGTGCGCGGGCGCGAGGTCAGCCGCCGGCCCGGCGAGATCCTCGCCGAGGTCACGCGTCTCGCAGCCCAAGACGTTCGCGAAATCACGCTGCTGGGGCAGAACGTCAACTCGTGGGGACGCGATCTCCTGCCGGACGTGAAGACCGAGTTCGGCGAGCTCCTCCGCGCCTGCGACGCCGTGGACGGCATCGAGCGGGTCCGCTTCACGAGCCCGCATCCGAAGGACTTCCGCCGCGAGGTGATCGCTGCGATGGCCGACTGCGAGGCGGTCTGCGAGCACGCGCACCTGCCTCTCCAGTCGGGATCGACTCGGATCCTGAAGGCGATGCGGCGCACCTACAGCCGTGATCGCTACCTGCGCCTCGTCGACGACCTGCGTGCCGCGATCCCGGACCTCGCCCTGACGACGGACATCATCGTCGGCTTCCCGGGCGAGACCGAGCGCGACTTCGAGGAGACGCTCGCGGTCGTCGAGGAAGTCGCCTATGACGGAGCCTTCACGTTCGTCTACTCGCCGCGCCAGGGCACCGAGGCGGCCTCGATGGCCGAGCAGGTCCCCGAGGAGGTCAAGCGCGAGCGGATCGAGCGGCTCGTCGAGCTCGTGCAGCGGATCGCGCACACCCGAAACGAAGACCGGGTCGGCCGAGTCGAGCAGGTCCTCGTCGAAGGGGCAAGCCGAACCGACCCGTCCTTGCTGCGCGGACGCACGCGCCGGAACACGACGGTCAACTTTGCGGGCACGCGCACGCCGGGCGAGCTCGTGGACGTGAGGATCGAGTCAGCGACTTCGACGACCCTGCGAGGCGTCGAGCTGGCGGCAGTTGCAGCCTAGTCGCGACCTCGTCTGGGACGGCCTGCTCAACGTCCGCGACCTCGGCGGCCATTCGACCGAGGACGGCGGCGAGACGCGCTACGGCTCGATCGTGCGCGCCGACAGCGTCCGGCAATTGAGCGACGAAGGCTGGAAGGCGCTGGTGGACTACGGCATGAAGACGGTCGTCGACCTGCGGACGAACGAGGAGCTCGAAGCCGATCCCCCGGCTGAGTTGCCGGTGAAGGTGCTGCACGTTCCGTTCATGGAGACCGACCGCAGCGACTGGGAGCAGGTCGAAGGGGAGCTGGATGCGGCGGTCAAGGCCGCCCCTGATGTCGCCGGCGCGACACGGGATGTCTACCTGATCTTCCTGGAGCACTTCGCGGCGAACCTGGCGGCGGCGATTCGCGCGGTTGCGAGCGCACCGGAGGGCGGCGTCGTCATCCACTGCGCCGGCGGGAAGGACCGGACCGGCCTCGTGACCGCGTTCCTGCTCCATCTCGCCGGCGTCACCACGGATGAGATCGCCAGGGACTACGCACTGAGCGAGGAGCGGCTTCGCACACGTCACGAGAAATGGATCGCCGAGGCTCAGTCGGAAGAGGAGCGCGAGCGGCTCAAGCGCATGGCGCAGACGCCGGCCGACTCCATCAAAGGCGTGTTCTCCGAGCTCGAGCGCCGCTACGGGAGCGTCGAGGGCTACCTGCGCCACGCAGGGCTCACCGACGAAGAGCTCGCCGAGGCACGCGCACGACTCCGTGACTGACACTGTCCTCGCCGTTTTCGGCCCGACCGGTTCCGGCAAGAGCGCGGTCGCGCAGGCGCTCACGGAGCGGATCGACGCCGAGATCGTCTCCGCCGACTCGATGCAGATCTACCGGGGCCTGCCGATCCTCACCAACCAGTCGCCGGCGCGCCTCGTCGGCATCTGGGCACTCGACCACACCGCCTCGGTCGCGGAGTATCAGCAGCTCGCGCACGCCGCGATCGACGAGATCCTCACCGCAGGCAAGACACCGGTCGTGGCGGGCGGGACCGGGCTCTACCTCCGTGCAGCGCTCTCCGATCTCTCGCTGCCACCGGCGCCGGAGGCCGGAGAGCGGGAGCGCTGGGAGCAGCTCTACGACACCCAGGGGGCAGAGAGCGCCCACGCGCAGCTCGCCGAGCTCGACCCCGAGGCCGCAGCCGCCGTGCATCCGAACGACCGCCGCCGAGTCGTGCGCAGCCTCGAGCTCGCCGGGCATGAGCGAGACCGAGAGCGCCTCTGGGCCGACGACACACGTCATCCGACGATCGTGTTCGGGCTCGACATCCCGAAAGAGGAGCTCGACCGCCGGATCGACGATCGAACCCGGGCGATGTTCGAGGCAGGCGTGCGGGCGGAGGCGGAGGCGGCGCTCGCGGCCGGAGTCTCGCCGACGGCCGCCTACGCGCACGGGCTCTCCGACATCGCCGAGCACGCCGACGACGAGGCCGCGATCGAGGCGCTCGCAGCCCGCACGAAGCGGTACACGGCGTACCAGCGCAAGTGGATGCGACGCATTCCCGGCCTTGTTAGCCTGCCCGCGAATCGCCCCCCGGGCGAGGTGGCCGATGCAATTCTCGAAGTGGCACGGGCTCGGCAACGATTACCTGCTGGTCGAGCGGGCTGAGCTTGCCTGGCCTTTGACGCCGGAGCGCGTCCAGCGGATCTGCGACTACCACTTCGGCGTCGGCTCCGACGGCATCGTCGAGGTCACCTCGGCGAACGGCGACAAGGCCGAAGTCGTGATCTGGAACCCGGACGGCTCGACGGCCGAGCTGTCCGGCAACGGGACGAGGATCGCGGCGCGCTGGCTCGCCCGCCGGAGCGGCGCCGGGACGGTTCGGATCTCGGTCGGCCCACGCGAGATCGTCGCCGAGATGCGCGGCGGCAAGCAGGTCGAGATGGACATGGGGCCGGTCGAGGTGGGGGAGCCCGAGACGATCGACGTCGACGGCGAGGCGGTCGAGCTCGTCCCCGTCTCCGTGGGGAATCCGCACGCGGTGATCCGCCGTGAGCCAGACCGCGAGGAGCTGCTGCGGCTCGGCCCGCTCGTCGAGACCCATTCGCGCTTTCCGGAGCGCACGAACGTCCAGCTCGTCCGGGTGGACGGCTCGAACGACGTGACCGTGGGCGTCTGGGAGCGCGGAGCGGGGGAGACGCTCTCCTCGGGAACCAGCTCGGTCGCGGTCGCGGGAGCGGCCGTTGCGCGGAGCTGGTGCGAGAGCCCGATCACCGTGCACCTCGCGGGCGGCGACCTCGTGGTGAGCCTCGACGACGCCATGAACGCGACGCTGACCGGCCCCGCCGAGGAGATCTGCCGCCTCGAGCTTTCCGAGGAGCTCGAGCTGTGAGGTTCGCAAAGCGCCTCGACGCGGTCCCGCCGTACCTCTTCGCCGAGCTCGAGCGCAAGATCGAAGAGCGGGAGAAGGCCGGGATCGACGTCATCAGCCTCGGCATCGGCGATCCCGACCTCCCGACGCCCGAACCCGTGATCGAGGCGCTCGCGCGCGCGGCCCGCAACCCGACCACGCACCAGTACCCGTCCAACCGCGGCACCGGCGAGTTCCGCACGGCAGTCGCGGACTTCTACGCGAGCCGCTTCGGCGTCGACCTCGACCCAGAGACCGAGGTGATCCCGGTCCTCGGCGGCAAGGAGGGAGTCGCCCACGTCGCGCTCGCGACGCTCGATCCCGGCGACACCGCCCTGGCCCCGGACCCCGGCTACCCGCCGTACACGTCCGGCCCGGTGTTCTCGGGCGCGAACGTGCACTACCTACCCTTGGCCGAGGAGAACGGCTTCCTGCCCGACCTCGACGGCGCGCCCGACGGACAGCTCCTCTTCCTCAACTATCCGAACAACCCGACCGGAGCGACGGCCGAGGTCGACTTCTTCGCGCGGGCGGTCGAGTGGGCGCGCGAGCGGGGGCTGATCGTCGTCCACGACAACGCGTACTCCGAGATCACGTTCGAGGGCTACCGGGCTCCGAGCTTCCTCGAGGCCTCGGGCGCGAAGGACACCGGCGTCGAGATCTTCTCGCTCTCGAAGGGTTGGAACATGACCGGCTGGCGGGCGGGGTGGATCGCCGGCAACGCCGAGGTCGTCGAGCGCTACCGGCACCTGAAGACGAATCTCGACTCGGGGATGTTCGAGGCCGTCCAGGCAGCGGCGGTCGCCGCGCTGACCGAGGCGCGCGACTTCCCGCGCGAGATGTCGAAGGTCTACGAGCGGCGCCGGGACCTCGTCACGAGCGCACTCCGGGAGATCGGCCTCGTCGTGAGCGCTCCGCGTGCGACTCCGTACTTCTGGGCCCGCGTGCCCGAGGGCTACACGTCGGCGTCCTTCGCCGAGCTCGTCCTCGAACAGGCGAACGTCGTCGTCTCGCCCGGAAACGCCTACGGGCCGAGCGGAGAGGGCTACGTGAGGCTGTCGCTTACGGTGCCCGACGATCGGCTCCAGGAAGCGGTCTCCCGCATGAAAGCCTCGCTGGTCATACTTCAACCGTGAACCAGCGCCAGCCGGACCCGGCTCAGGCCATGGAGCCCGAGCGGGGTTTCATCGTCGCCGTGCTGGGGTCAGACGTCGATCCCGAAGAGGAGCTCGGCGAGTTTCGCGAGCTGTCCCGGACAGCGGGCGTCGAGCCGGTGGGCGAGGTCGTGCAGAAGCGCTCCCGGCCGGATCAGCGCAGCTACGTCGGCAAAGGGAAGCTGGCCGAGCTCTCGCGCTCGTTCAAGGGAGCGCACGCCGAGTCTTTGCTTGTCGACGACGACCTCACGCCGGCCCAGCAGCGAAAGCTCGAGGACGCCCTCACCGCGCGGGTCGTCGACCGGACGCAGCTGATCCTCGACATCTTCGCCCAGCACGCCAGGAGTGCGGAGGGGAAGCTCCAGGTCGAGCTCGCGCAGCTCGAGTACAACCTGCCGCGAATGCGGGGCATGTGGCAGCACCTCGAGCGGCTCGGCGGCGGGACGGGAGCCGTGGGGGGCGGGGTCGGGACCCGCGGGCCGGGTGAGAGCCAGCTCGAGACCGACCGCCGACTCGCGCGCCGCAGGATCACCGTCCTGAAGCGCCGCCTGAAGGAGCTCAGCAAACAGCGCGCCACACGACGCAAGTCCCGCGAGCGCTCGGAGACGCCGACGGTCGCGCTTGCCGGCTACACCAACGTCGGGAAGTCGACGCTCCTCAACGCGCTGACAGGCGCCGATGTCTCCGTGCACAACCGGCTCTTCGAGACGCTCGACCCGACGACGCGCGGCTTCGAGCACGACGGCCGCCGGTACCTCGTGACCGACACGGTCGGCTTCATCCGGCGCCTGCCGCACCAGCTCGTCGAGGGCTTCGCCGCGACGCTCGAAGAGACGCTCGCCGCCGACCTCGTCCTGCACGTGGTCGACGCCTCGGCGCCGGAGGAGCGCCTGGAAGAGATACTCGCCGCCGTCGAGGCCGTCCTCGGCGAGGTCGGGGCCGACGAGATGCCGGTTCAGATCGTGCTGAACAAGGTCGACCTCGTCGATGTCCTCAAGCGCCGCCGGCTCGCGAATCGCTTTCCGGGGGCGCCGCAGGTCTCCGCGCGCACCGGCGAGGGGCTCGACGAGCTGCGAGCGACCGTTGCCGGGCTCTTCAGCGAACGGTTCGAGGCGGTACGCCTGCTCATCCCGTACGACGCCGGCGACAAGCTCGCGGAGCTGTACGAGCTCGGCGCGCCCGTGGACGAGCGAACCGACCGTCCAGACGGGGTCTTCGTCAGGGCGCGGCTGGGCCATGCGGATCTCCGGCGGTTCGCCTCCTTCCTCGTGTTGGAGGAAGATGAGGCGTCTCAGGGCACGCGACGTTGACCGAGCTCCTCATCCAGCGGTTGCGCGACGACGCGGTCGTCCCGGTCCAGGCGTATGCGGGAGATGCCGGGCTCGACCTCGCCGCTTGCGACCGGGTCGAGATCGGCGCGGGGGAACGTGCGCTCGTCGGCACGGGCCTCGCGGTCGCGATCCCGGATGGGTACGCCGGATTCGTCCAGCCGCGCTCGGGCCTCGCCGCCGAACACGGGATCACCGTCCTCAACACGCCCGGGCTGATCGATTCGGGCTACCGCGGCGAGGTGCGGGTCATCTTGCACAACTCGGACCCGGCGACACCGTTCGTCGTCGAGCCGGGCATGCGGGTCGCGCAGCTCGTCGTCGTTCCCCTCGCCGAGATCGAGCCGATCGAAGTCGCCGAGCTTCCGGCGAGCGAGCGGGGCGTGCGCGGCTTCGGGTCGTCGAGGGCCTGATGTCGACCGAACCGCGAATCCGGGTGTCGGCGATCCTGAGTTGGGGAGGGAGGATCCTGCTCTGCCGGCACGAGAAGGCCGGGCGCGCGTACTGGCTCCTGCCCGGCGGCGGGGTGAACTCGGGCGAGAGCCTCGTGCGGGCGCTGCACCGGGAGCTCGCCGAGGAGGTCGGGCTGACGGACGAGATGCCGGTCGAGGGCCCCGTCGCGATCGTCGACTCGATCGCACCGGTGCGTAGCTTTGCGGCCAAGCACGTCGTGCACATCATCTTCTCGGGCGACCTCGAGGGCCGCTCCCTCGAGGCGGTCACGTCGAAGGACGCGGCCGTGCGGGGGCATCGCCTGTTCGACGTCGCCGAGCTCGACGAGATCGTCCTCCACCCGCCGATCCAGCGTTTCCTGGCCCGCTGGCGGCCGGGAGACCCCGTGGTGTATCTGGGGCCGCTCTGGGCGCCCTAGAGGCTCTCAGAGCCTCCTGTGGCCTTTCGGCACGCTTCCGGCACAGACACGCGCGAACTTCGCGGATAGGATCGAAGCGGCGGGTGGTCCGCGGTGGCCCACGCGCGCGCGTGACCTAGAAGCGGCCGCCTCGGGATCTCGCTCGCTCGGCTGCGACGGCGTGGGCTTGCTCCTCCAGGTCGTCTTCGAGCGGCTCCAACTCCGCGGGACGGTCGATCCGATGTTCGAGCGCCCGCGCGAGCAGCCAGTCGGCCAGCCACGGGTTCCGAGGCAGCAGAGGACCGTGGAGATACGTCCCGACCGCCGTGCCGACGCGTACGCCCTCGTAGCCGCTCTGCCCGTCGTTTCCGAACCCGGCCACGACGCGGCCCAGCGGCTCCGCGTCCTCGTCGAGCCGCGTGATGCCCGCGTGGTTCTCGAAGCCGGCAAGCGTCCGCCGCACGCCCGGATCGAGCTCGCACTCGAGGAGGCAATCGCCGATCATCCGGCGCTCGCCCGCGGCCGTGTGCAGCGGAAACAGGCCCGCCCCGGGCAGCTCGACGCCGCTGCGCCCACGGTAGAAACGGCCGAGGAGCTGGTAGCCGCCGCACACCGCCAGCAGCGCTGCACCGCCGGCGACGGCCTCCCGAAGAGCCTCGCCTCTCGCGGCCAGATCCGGGGCGATCAGCGCCTGCTCGCGGTCCTGGCCGCCGCCGATGTAGAGCAGGTCGTGCTCACCGGCCCGCAGCTCGTCGCCGACGCTGACCGGCTCCACCGCAAGCTCCAACCCCCGCGCCGCCACCCGGCGCTGGAAGACGGCGATGTTGCCCCGGTCGGCGTAGATGTTCAGGTACTCGGGATACAGGTGCCCGACGCGGATCCTCGTCATGCGGCTCGCTCCCAGTAGGGGCGGGCCAGCCCGCGGTCGGAGACGATGCCCTGCAGCGCGAGCATGGCCGTGTAGGTGGGGAGGAGGACGAGGTCGGAGCCGAGCGGCGTGAGCTCGAGGCCACGGTCCAACGCTCGCTCGAGCGACGGAACCACCTCGATCGCCTCCTCGGGAAAGCCGCCGTACTTGCAGCGCAGCGCCAGTTCGGCAGCGCGCTCGCCCGTCACCACCACGTGCTCGAGGCCGGCGAGCAGCGGCTCCCAGTCGACGTCCCAGATCCAGGAGACGTCGCGCCCGTCAGCGATCGCGTCGTTGAGGGCCAGGACCGCCAGCTT
Source organism: Gaiellaceae bacterium (assembly GCA_035765175.1). Classification (GTDB taxonomy): domain Bacteria; phylum Actinomycetota; class Thermoleophilia; order Gaiellales; family Gaiellaceae; genus VAXT01. Next base: position 19,745 of record DASTYD010000139.1, on the reverse strand, counting down.
CGGCGCGCCGCCGGCGACGAGCGTCCGGATCGCCTCGTTCGCGCCGGCGGGATTCTTGACGAGGAGCAGCAAGAGCCTGCGCTCTCCGACCGCGATCCGCTCGAACCGACCGAACGCAGCTCCGAAGCGCTCCAGCCCATCCCTCACGTCCTCGAGCGACGTCCCCAGCGCGATCGCGAGCGACGCGGCTGCGAGCGCGTTGTAGACGTTGTAGAGGCCCGGAACCGACAGGCGCACCCGCTGGTCGCCATCGGGCGCAACGAGCGTGAAGTCCACGCCGTCGAGCCCGCGCAGCGTGACATCGCGCGCCACGACGTCGAGCGCCGGGCGGCCATGCCCGCACGCCGAACAGTGGTAGTCGCCGAGGTGACCGACGTACGCCGCGGAGTATTCGTACGGTTGTCCGCAGCGCAGGCACCACTTCGAATCCGCCGCATGCTGGAGCTCCGCGGCCGAATGCCGTGGATCGTCGAGCCCGAAGACGATCGAGCCCGACCGCTCTCGGGCGAGGTCGCCCACCTGCGGGTCGTCTCCGTTCACGACGAGCACAGCGTCGGCCGGCAGCTCGCGGGCCGTCTGCCGCCAGCGTTCAGCGAGATGCTCGAGCTCGCCGTAGCGGTCGAGCTGGTCCCGAAAGAGATTTCCAAGGCAGACGACTCTTGGACTTGCCCGCCGCGCGATTTCGGGCAGGGCAGCCTCGTCCACCTCGAACAGGCCGAGCTCTGCGCCCTTCGCGGCCAGCAGCGTCGACGTGACTCCGGACACGAGGTTCGCGCCCGACGCGTTGTGCGCGAGCCGCACCCGCGGCGTCAGGATCTCCCGCACCATGGCCGCGGTGGTCGTCTTGCCGTTCGTCGCGGAGACGAGGACGCAACCGAGCGGAAGACGGCGTGCAAGCCGGTCGAGGGTGCTCGGATCGAGCGCCGAGATGACCTTTCCCGGCACCGTCGTGCCGCCTCCGGCGCCGACGAGCCGCGAGAGGCGAGCCGCAGCGCGGGCGGCCGCGATCCCGACGGGAAGGGGCACGCGCACGTTCACGGCGTGAGCGTAGCCGGGCAGGAGCCGATGATCCCTGAAACGAGTGAACCTGACTCCCGCTCACCCTGAAGGGTGATGAGCGCCTTCCGAGCGAAACCTACGGTGCAACCAAGTCTCAACTGCGGACACCTGCGGCTCTCGCGCCTCGATGCGCGGAAAGGGAGAGGGAATGTCACGACAGAACTGCGGCACTCGCGACGACACCCGGTCGAGTGCTCTCTGGGGAACCGGGAATCGCGGCGGCGATTCGCGAGCAAACGCCCTCTGGGGCAAGGGCGGTCGATTCCTCGGCGCGATCCTGACCGTCCTCTTCGTCACGGCGGCCCCGCTGGCCGGCGCCAACAGCGGCCGCGGGCACCGGGCGCCCAGCCAGGCCGCGTCATACCTCGACCCACTGTTGGAGGCGAAGGCGCACACGACGCCGAACGCCTACGTCAAGGTGATCATCCAGAGCGACAACAGTGCTTCCGACGCGGCGAACGCGTTCGAGGCTGCGGGCGAGACGGACGGCGGCCGGACCGACCGCGAGCACGTCAAGGGCCAGTACAGCTTCCTGAGCGCGGTTTCCGCCACGATCAAGGCCAAGAAGGTCCTGACGCTGGCGCGGATCCCCGGACTGACGATCACGAGCGATGCGACGATCGAGCTGGCGGCCATGCCCACGTCGAATCAGGTCTGGCCGACCGCCTCCGGCGTGCGCCCGCTGTGGAGCGAATCCGGCTCCCAGAACATGCCGACGATCGCGATCGTCGACTCGGGCATCGACCGGACTCATCCGTGCTTCAGCAGCGGCGGGCAGATCCTGCGGCGCGAGGTGCTGACGACGCTGCCGCAGTCGAGTGGCTCGGACGACACGCGCGGTCACGGTACGTTCGTCGCAGGCATCGCGGCGTGCCAGGCGGCGGGTTACGCCGGCGCAGCTCCCGAGGCCAAGCTCGTCGACCTCGACGTGATGGACGACAACGGCATGGCCCGCACGAGCGACGTCATCGCCGCCGCGCAATGGATCTACCAGAACCGCGCCCAGTACAACATCAAGGTCGCGAACTTCTCGTTGCACTCGAGCCTGCCGAGCAATTTCACGGAGGACCCGCTCGACAAGGCGGTCGAGAAGCTGTGGTTCAGCGGCGTCACGGTCGTGGCGGCCGCAGGCAACTACGGCCGGGCGGACGGCCCGAGCGGCGTCCCGTTCGCTCCCGGCAATGATCCGTTCGTGATCACCGTCGGCGCGATCGACCTCGAGGGATCGGTCAGCGTCCAGAGGCACGAGACGCCGACCTGGTCGGCCTACGGCTACACGCACGACGGCTTCCGGAAGCCGGAGCTCTCGGCGGCCGGGCGCTACATGATCGGCCCCGTCTCCGCGAGCGCCACCCTCAAGCTCGCCAAGCCCGAGAACGTGGTGTCGCCCACCTACATGAGGCTGTCGGGCACGTCCTTCGCAGCCCCGGTCGTCGCAGGCGCGGCGGCGCAGATCCTGGCCCGGCATCCGAACTGGACTCCGGATCAGGTCAAGGGCGCGCTCATGGTGACAGCACGCTTCGTGCCGGAGGAGGGCCTGACGGGCGCAGCCGGCGTCGGCGAGGTCAACGCGTTCCGAGCCGCGACGAGGTCGACGGCTCCGAACCCGAACCTGGCACTCAACCAGTTCGTGGGGGTCGATCCCGTGACCGGCGCGACCGTGTTCAACGCGGTGTCCTGGACGGACGCAGCCGAGAGCAGCGCGAGTTGGAGTGACGTGTCCTGGACGGACGTCAGCTGGAGCGACGCTTCCTGGTCGACCGTGACCTGGTCCGACGTCTCCTGGAGCGACGTCACCTGGAGCGACGTCACCTGGAGCGACGTGCTTGCGGCTGCGGACGTCAGCTGGGAGGACGCCGCCGACTCCGAGGTCGCTCCCCCGGAAGGCACGCCGCTGACGATGACGCCGGAAGAGGAAGCGGCGGCGCGCGAAGATCCACTCCTCGGGCTCAGCCCGTAGCCGGCCAACGCACTCCTCCCATGGCCGTACTGAAGACAAGGGCCGGGCGACCACTGCTCGGCCCTTGCCTCACTCGGCCGGGGGATGCCCGGCCTCCTGACCGCCCTTACGTTGAGGTTCGGAGCCATCTCTCTCTGCGGCTCCGACCGACGAGGAGAGACTCGACATGCGGCACAAGCGACCGATCGTGAGGCGGCCGTGAGCGCGGTCCCCACCGAGCTCGAGTTCGGCGAGGGGCCCGAGCCAGGCCCAAGAGGCCGCCGTCTCTCGCTCTCGGCGACGGTCTACCTCGCTGCGATCGCCGTCATCGCCGTGCTACTCGCGGCGCCGTTTGCGGCACGCCTGCAGAGCGGCGATTACAGCGCCTCCGTCTGGCTGACCTTCGGGCTCTTCGCGTTCGGCGCGGCCGTTGCACAGGTCGCGCTCGTCAAGACCCCTCGCAACCAGTCCTACCACGCGACGAACGTTTTCCTGATCCCGGCGATCCTGCTTCTTCCGCCCGAGCTCGTCGTCGTGATCGCCGTCTTCCAGCACATCCCGGCCTGGCTGAAGAACCGAACCGCCTGGTACCGCGAGTGCTTCAACATCTGCAACTACGTCATCGCGACCCTCGCGGCGTGGGGGACGGTTCGGCTCATCCTTCAGGCGGACGGCCTGATCCCGAACGACGAGCTCCGGTTCGCCGTCGCCGGCGCGGCCTGCTCGCTCGTGCTCGTCGGGCTGAACCACGCGATGCTCGCGCCGATGCTCTTGCTCGGCCACGGGCACTCGATCCGCGAGTCGGGCCTCTTCTCCTTCCACGGGCTCTCGACCGAGCTCGTGCTGGCCGCGCTCGGTGTCGTGCTCGCAACCTTCTGGTACGCGAACCCGTGGCTGATCCCGTTCGCAGTCGCCCCGGTCCTCCTCATCCACCGCTCGCTCTCGGTGCCCCGGCTCGAGGCGGAAGCGCGCGTGGACCCCAAGACGGGGCTGTTCAACGCCCGGCACTTCGGCCTCGCCCTCAACGAGGAGATCGTCCGCGCGCAGCGCTTCGGCCGGCCGCTGTCGCTGATCATGGCCGACCTCGACCTCCTCCGAGACATCAACAACTCGTACGGGCACCTCGCCGGCGACGCCGTGCTCAAGGGAATCGCCGAGGTGTTTCGGATGCACCTCAGGCACTACGACGTCCCGGCGCGCTTCGGCGGCGAGGAGTTCAGCATCCTCCTGCCGGAGACGAGCGCGGAGGAGGCACTCGCGATCGCCGAGCGGATCAGGCGCGAGGTTGCCGCCCGGGCCTTCGACGTCGAGACGTCGAGCCAGCCGATCCGGGCCACCGTCTCGATCGGCGTCGCCGCGTATCCGCGCGACGGCCAGGACGCGAACGAGCTCATCCACCAGGCCGACCTCGCCGTCTACCGGGCCAAGCTCCAGGGCCGGAACCGCGTCCTCGACGCGACCTCCGAGCCGCTCGCCGTCCCGGTCGATCGCAAGCCGCGCCTCGTGGCCGTCCCCGAGAACGACGACGACCATCTCCAGCCGCTGCCGCCGGCGGTCGAGCTGATTCCGCCGGAGGAGCGGCGCCACCCGCGGACGCACGCTGTGCACGGGCCGAGGTTCCTCTCGCTCTCGCGGAGGCTGGCGCTCCTGGTCGGCCTCGTCGCGTTCGTCGGCATCGGCGCAGGCGCGCTCGGTCTCCTGCTCGGCTCGAGCGAGGACATCTTCGCGCTGATCGCGCTGGCCGTCCTCGTCGGCTTCGGGCAGGCGCTCGCGATCGAGGTCGACGACGGCGGCTCGATCTCGGTCAGCGCGGTCGGCTCACTCGCCGGCGCTGCCCTCTTCGGGCCACGAGCTGCACTCGTGCTCGCTGCGACGACCGCGATCGTGGAGTGGAGCGCCCGGCGCTCCGAGATCCACCGCGTACTGTTCAACATCGGGGCGCTCTCGCTGTCGTCGCTGGCGGCCGCAGCGGTCTTCACGGCCGGTTTCGAAGGCACCGTGGGCGAGTTCTTCACCGCCGCCGCCGGGCTCGCAGCGGGTCTCGCGTACTTCGCGGTCAACACGGGGCTGCTGAGCGTGGCGATCGCAATGGAGGGCCACGAGCGCGTGTGGCGCGTGTGGCAGGAGCGCTTCGCGTGGCTGACGCCGCACTGGATCGTGTACGGCTTCGTCGGAGGCGTGATGGCGATCGCCTACCACGCGGCGGGCCTCTACGCGCTGGCAGTCTTCGCCGTTCCGCTCCTTCTGATGCGCAAGACTCAGGAGGCGTACCTCCGGCATACGCAGCGCAGCGCCCAGAAGCTCCGGGCAGCGGCCGAGACGATCCAGAACCAGAACGTCTCGCTCGAGCAGGCGAACCGCCTGCTGCGAGAGCGGTCGACCGCCGCGATGGAGAGTCTCTCGGCCACGGTCGACGCCCGCGACGCGTACACGGCGGGTCACTCGCGGCGCGTTCAGCAGCTCGCTCTCGCGATCGGCCGCGAGCTCGGCCTTTCGCAGGCGGAGCTCGACCTGCTCGGCCACGCGGCGCTCTTCCACGACATCGGCAAGCTCGCCGTGCCGGACGCGATCCTGCTCAAGCCGGCCGTCCTCACCGACGAGGAGTGGACGCTCATGCAGCGGCACTCGGACGAGGGCGCGCGGATCATCGACCGGCTCGGTTTTTTGAACGACGCGGTGCCGGCGATCCGGCACCACCACGAGCGGTTCGACGGGACCGGCTATCCGGACGGTCTGAAGGGGGAGGAGATCCCGCTCGGCGCCCGGATCATCCACGTCGCCGACGCACTCGACTCGATGCTCACGACTCGCATCTACCGCGCGGCGCGCCCGGCGATGGAGGCGATGGACGAGCTCAAGCGAGCCGCAGGCACCCAGTTCTGCCCGCGTTGCGTCGAGGCTCTCGAGCGGGTCCTGCCGCCCGAGATCCTGGCCGACGAGGCCGCGCGGCACCAGCTCTTGGCCGCCTCCTAGACCAAACGAGCCATGTCCAGCGTCTGACCCCGGACATGTCCCGGGGCCTGGGCCGCGAGACATGTCCATTTTTCTAGCGCTTCTTTGCAGAGAGTTGATTCTGTTCTATTCTTCTTGCTATGCCCCAGAAACGCCGGCCGCCGCGTGCCGTGCGTCACATCGATCCCGCCAAGCTCGCGGAGTTCCAGGCGGGAATTCGCAAGCGCTACTCGGACGAGGACATCCTCGGACAGCTCCGGGACTCGGCGAAGCGCCTGGGACGGTCGCCGACGATGCGCGAGTTCGAGGACGACGCTGGGACCACCGTCCACCCGCAGACCGTCATCCAGCATTTCGGGAGCTGGAACGAAGCCAAGCGACAGGCGGGCCTCGTGCCGCGGCGCTTCGCCCAACCCGCCGACCTGATCCGGCAGCTCCGCGAGCTTGGGGATGAGCTCGGACGGCCGCCGACCGCGAGGGACCTGGACGAGCGCCGGGAGTCGATGCCGTCGAAGTCGCTCTACTGGCACATGTTCGGGTCGCTCAAGAACGCGCTCCGCGAAGCCGGCTTCGACATGCCGGTGGGCGAGGAACGGCTCGAGCGGGCAGTCGACCAGGGAGTCACGCTCTCGCGTCGGCTTGGACGCCTGCCGAAGTTCGCCGACTGGAAGGAAGCGCGGCAGAGGGACCCGCAGCTGATGAGCGAGTGGCAGGTGTACCGGATGCTCGAGCCCGGGGGAGGGGCCTCAGACGACCCCCACGCCGGCGAAGCCGCCGCCGGGTCTTCTGGTCGGCGCCGCCGAGTCGGCGCCTGGGCAACCTTTCAGTACCTCGTGCGTGAGCGGTTGCTCGAGGAAGGCGTTGGAGTGTCCCCCGAGGGCTCGCTCAAGCGACGGCGGCGGCGATCAGGGCCAAGCGCTTGAGGCACGTCGCGCCCTCCTGCGGCGCGCGCACGGCCGGCAGGGAGGTCTCCTCGAAAGCGCGATCGGGATTGAACCGAGTCACCGGGCCCCGTTTGCCGTGCTCGAGTGCAATGACGATGCCTTCCGGAAGCTCTCGCTTCTTCAGCTTGAGACCGAGATAGCGCTCTGTGATCTCGAGCGCGTCCTTCGTCGACGCGAAAAAAGCCTCGTGCTTGCCCTCGCCGAGCCAGAGCGGCCGACCGACCCCGCGAGCGATGAACATCGTGTCGGTCAGACGCTCGTCAAACCACGCCGTCGCCATCGAGCCGGTGAGCTCCTCGAACGCATCGCGCGACAGGCCGTACTCGTCCACGAGCGCGAAGATCGCCTCGGTGTCGACCGTCATCTCCGGCTCCTGGCGTTCGAACCCGTGCCGGGCAAAGATCTCCTCGTCGTTGAGAATGATCCCGTTGTGGACGCCGATCACGGCGCCGTGTCGTACGGGATGGTTGTTGGCGGCGATCCTTGGGTGACCCTTCGTGTAGTCGCGCACGTGGATGAGCACCTGGGTGGCCTCGCCCGGCACGGAGATGCGCTCGAGGAGCTGGCTCGCTCCCGAGCGCTGTTTGTGCACGTTGAACGCTCCCGCCGGCGGGCGATAGGCGTAGCCGACCGCGTCGGCGCCACGCTCGGCGATCCCTGCGAGCAGGGCCTGAGCCGCGAGTGTCCGGTCGATGCGACTCGCGCGCTGGAGGCTATATCCGGCGATTCCACACATTGGAGCGATGCTAGAGACGCGGCTGGACGACTTCGTCCTCGGTTCCAGCCATACCCATGCTTCCCTTTTCGACGCATAACCGTCTTGTGAGTTAGCGGCGAACCTCCCTCTTTTGGGGGTAGTCGGCCTAAGTCGCAATCGTCAGGCTGGCGATACACATGGCGATGGCCCGGCCCCTGCCTCATCGATCCGAGGACGAAGACCCCACCCCTGAGCCCAGGCTCGAGGTCGTGCCGGACCAGGGCGCGCTGGACGAGCCGGCCGAGGTAGAGGAAAAGGACCCGTACGACGGGGTGGCCGCGGTCACGCAGGATCCCCTGAAGCTCTATGTCCGGCAGATCGGCGACGGCCCACTCCTGACGCCGCAAGAGGAGCGCGAGCTCGCCCGGCGCAAGGACGAGGGCGACGAGGCCGCGAAACGCCGGCTGATCGAGTGCAACCTCCGGCTCGTGATGTCGATCACGCGCAACTACACGAAGGCCGGAGTGCCGCTGCTCGACCTGATCCAGGAAGGCAACCTCGGGCTGATCCGTGCCGTCGAGAAGTTCGACTACAAGCTCGGCTTCAAGCTCTCGACGTACGCGACCTGGTGGATCCGCCAGGCAGTGACGAGGGCGCTCGCCGACCAGGGGCGGACGATCCGCCTGCCCGTGCACGTCGCCGAGCAGACGCGGAAGGTGCTCCGAGCGCGGCGCGTCCTCGCGCAGAAGCTGAACCGCGACCCGGAGATTCCCGAGATCGCGAAGGAGGCCGGGTTCACGCCGGAGCGTGTGCAGGAGCTGCTCGAGCTCATCGAAGACCCGGTCAGCCTGGAGACGCCCGTCGGGGACGGCGAGAGCGTCTACAGCGACCTGATCGAGGATACGAAGTCCGACCGGCCGGACGACGCCACAGCCAAGATGCTCCGCTCCCGCGAGCTGGCAACCGCCCTGCGGCGGCTCAGCCCGAGAATGCGCCGCGTCTTGACGCTCCGCTTCGGGCTCGACGGCGAGACCCCGCAGACGCTCGAGCAGGTGGGGAACGGCCTCGGCATCACGCGAGAGCGCGTACGCCAGCTCGAGTCGCGCGCCCTCCGAGAGCTCCGGCAGACCGCTCCGAGCCTCCAGCTCTACCTCGAGACCGAGTAGCACCACCTTAGGGCCGAGCCCGTCGACCCAAGTACTGGGTTACCTGGCGGTAGCCTTCGAGGATCGCCGCTCCGAGAACACGCGTGCGCAAGCGGGACGTCCGGTGGATCCGGATCCTCGCCTACAGCGCGACCACGCTGGCAGCGGTCGCCGGGATCGTGATGCTGGTCTCCGGCGAGATCGGAGCGGGGGTCGCCGTCCTCGTCTTCGCGATCCTGCTCGGGCTCGCACTCGCCCGCATCGAGCAGTACCTGAAGCGGGACGCCGAAATCGTCTAGGGATCGAAGAAAGCCCGGCGCGCTGCGTGCGCCATGACGACTTTCTTCGAATTGGCCTCGAGGACGAGCGCCTGCTGGCGAAGACGGGCAAAACCCGCCTTCGCGGCGAACGTGACTAGTCGGCGACGGATTTCGCCTCTCGGAGCTTCGAGAGACGGCGAAGCGACCGGCCGAGTTCGTACAACTCCCGTATTGAACCTTCAACGTCGGGATCCGGCGTGGGAACACCGTTCTCAGAAGCATCAAGCGCCTGAAGAACAGCGCGCCCGAGCGCGGAGTTTGCTCCGTACTCGGGAACAGCGAGGTAGGGCGGAGTGCTGACCCAGAACCCAGCCTCTGTTTCCGCGTTCGAGTGGATCAGCCACAGACCTTTCCGCAAGTAGACGCTCGCCAGCCGTGTGCGCGAATTCCTCTTTAGGAACCTAAGCCTCATTCTGAGAGGCTGAGCTCGCCTTCAGCCGGCGACGGATTCCATCTCTCGGAGCTTCGAGAGACGGCGCAGGGCGTGCACTTCGATCTGGCGGACGCGCTCGCGGGTCAGGCCGAGCGTTCGGCCGATCTCCTCGAGCGTCTTCGGCTCGGAGTTGCAAAGCCCGTACCGGAGCGCGATCACCTTTCGCTCCCGGTCGGAGAGAGCGGCGAGGCCACGGACGAGCGCCTGACTGCGCAGGGTGATCTCGACCTCGTCCTCGGGGGACGGGCCGTCGCCGGCCACGAAGTCGCCGAAGACCGCGTCCTCCTGCTCGCCGACCGGCTGGTCGAGGCTCGTCGACGCGCGGGCCGCCGCCCTGACCTCGCGGGCCTGCTCGACCGGCAGGCTCGCCTCCTCGGCGATCTCGTCCAGCGTCGGCTCGCGCCCGAGCTGCGTCCAGAGCAGCCGCTCGGCCTTGTTCATCTTCTGGAGGCGCTCGACGATGTGGACCGGCATCCGGATCGTCCGCGCTTTGTCCGCGAGCGCACGCGCGACGGCCTGGCGGATCCACCAAGTCGCATAGGTCGAGAACTTGTAGCCGCGTCGCCAGTCGAACTTCTCGACGGCGCGGATCAGACCGAGCGTCCCCTCCTGGATCAGGTCGAGGAACGGCAGGCCCTGGTTGCGGTAGTTCTTCGCGATCGAGACGACGAGGCGGAGGTTCGACTGGATCATCCGCTGCTTCGCCTCTGGATCGCCGCGCTCGATCCGCTTCGACAGCTCGACCTCCTGCGCCGCGGTCAAGAGCGCGTGACGGCCCGCCTCGCGCAGGAAGAGCTGGAGCGCGTCCGTCGTCGTCTCGTAGACGATGGGCTGCGGCGGCGGAGTGGCCTCCTCCTTCTCCTCGACGATGTCGATGCCGCGCTGCTCGCACTCGCGGTGGAGGGCTTCGGCCTCGAGCTCGCTCAGCTCATGCGCCTCCACGAGCTCTGCGAGCTCCGACGCGCGAATAGAGCCGGCTTGCTCAGCCGTCTCGATGACTTGCCGCACGTCCTCGGCGCCGAGGACGCTCTCGATCTCAACTGTCATGCAGCTCGAGTACTTGATACCAGGGCGATGAGCAGATGAAACACGATTGCTCCGGCAGGAGCAAGGATTTGGGCGATTTTCGCGCCACTCAGCCTATGCACGGTAATCAGTGTTATGTCAAGTTGGCGGAAAGCTGACGGGCTCCTTATCGCTCCCCCTGCCCACCTCCGGTCCTATTTCGCAAGCGAGGCTTGGTGCGGCTCGCGACAGGCGCATCTTTCTCCTGCCGGCGATCGAGCCCCTTGGGCGGCTCGCGACAGGCGTCGCTCGCATTTCCCAGGCTTATCCACAGAGCGGCCTTTCTCCCTGTGGAAAATGTTGAAAATTGAACTTTCTGCAAATTGCGACATCCCCGTTCAGGCAGGCCTTGAACGGACGTCTTGACATCTCTACTGTGCCGTTTGCGCCGAGCACGGAGCGCGAGTAGGTCGAAGCCCAGCCGGGCGGCCGTAGGCGGAAGCCGAAAGTTGGTCGGCAGGGTGGACGAAAGCGAAACCGGCTCGGCGAGTTTTTGGTCCAATTCCGGCCGCCCGTTTGGGCGGCCGGAATTGCGAAGGGCCGCCGCCAGGCGGCTCGAGCTTCGGGAGCGACTCCTTGCCGGCCCAACGAAGGCTTCCGAAAAGGGCGAGATAGACTCGCCCTCGATGTCCTTCCACCTTCGCCCCCCGAGTGTCGACAAGGGCGTTTCGGCGTTCCTGTGGTCGTTCGGCTTCTTCCTCTACATGTGGCTCGGGATGATGTCCGTGGGCGTCGGCCTCGGAACCGCCTTCATCCTCGCGGCGGTCGCGGCCGGCGCGATCTTCCTCTTCATCCGGATCTTCGGCGAGGATCGTCCGAGCCGAGCTAGATGACGCGAAGCCGGCTGCGGTGATCGCCGGCGAGCGAGTGCAGCAGCAGACGGGAGAGATCCTCGCCGATCGCCTGACGAAGCCGCGTGACCGCTGCGGGACGAGCGTGCTCCTCGCGGCTGAGGCGGGCGCAATGCTCGATGATGAGCGTCGGCCCGCGACTTCTCTGCGGCACGACCCCGGTCATGCGGAGACTATCGGCGGACGCGGGCGGCCCAGTCATCCCTCCCGGGAGTGAGCGCCCGCGAATCCGCCGTCGGTTATCCGAGACCGACTATCTCTCCACGGGCTCGCCGGTCCTGGGAGCCTCCTCGGGGCGCGACGCCCGGCCGTCTTCGTCTTCGAGACGGACACGGCGGTCCTCCCCGACTACAGCATTGTCTCCGTTCGTCGTAGCGGGAACCGGCCTCTGCGCGCCGGCCGCAGGGACGCCTTTCGTCCTTGCCGTCCGCGGGCCCGTCGTGTCGAACGTGAGCCCGAACACGAGCCCGATCCCCAGCGCGATCGCCGGGATCATGAGGCCGAGGTCGTTGACGAGGCTCTCGATGCCGATGTCGTCGGACCAGCCGCGAACGTGGTTCCCCAGCCACGACTCCCCGGGCTCCTGGGCGGCGATGATCCAGCCGCCGGCCACGAGCGCTGGCACGAACCCGAGCAGGAAGACGTTGCCGGAGATGCGGGGCCACCCCCACTTCGTCCAGCCGCCCAGCAGCTGCGAGAGGGCGATCGCGAGCCCTGCCGCCGCAACGAGGCCGAATGCGGACCAGTACTCACCGACGGTGGCCGAGAATGTGTCGTCCGAAAAGACCTGCGTGGCCAGCCAGATCAGAACGCCGGCCACAGCCACGCCGATCAGGGTCAGAGTTGCTCTCGTCAAGCCGTACATGGCACCACCTCCACCCCGGTCCTGCCCGCCTGGGCTCGATTTCAGTCCAGTTCCAGGCGGCGGGCGTCGAAGCGCCCGGAATCCAGCTCCTCGCGGAAGTCCACGACTATTCGTTCACCGTCACCCGTGAACAAGTGCGGAACGACCCCGATCTCGTGGTCGTTGTGGAACGGCAGGTCGACGTGCTCGTGCGAGACGAGATTGACGGAGACGCGCTCGCACGACGGACAGCGCACGGCGACCCCGAGCGAGCCGTCGCCCGGCGCCAGGAGGAAGAACGAGGATGGGAACACGGGCCGCGGCCGGTCTTCCGGGTAGCAGTAGAAGCTCCACGGCCACTCGCCGGAGAGGATCCGCCGCACGGCAAGGTCGGTGAGCTCCGCCTTGACCTCCTCGAACCGGGCGGTCATCAGGTTCAGGAAGCGCTCCTCGGCGAGCCCGAGCGGCGCCCAGTCGAGCTCGTAGTCCGAGACGAGGCCGGGATGCTCCTCGCCGCAGGGGCAGTCGAAAACGACGTGGAACACGGCGGGGTGCTCGGCTCCCGGTAGCCGGTCGAGGACCCGAAACGCCGACAGGCTCACGCTCGTCTCGCCTCTGGCGGGGCAGGCAAACGTGTACCGCGTAGTGAGCGCGTCGTACATGACGTGTGGACTTGTAATCGGCGCGCCGGACGAGATTCAGTAGTGCAAGAGCGAGAAGACGTCGTAGTCGGCGATCTTCTCGCGGCCCTTGAGGAAGTCCAGCTCGATGATGAACTGGATCCCGACCACCGTTCCTCCTAGCTGCGCGACGAGCTCGGCCAGGGCTCTCGCAGTGCCGCCGGTTGCGAGGACGTCGTCGTGGATGAGCACCCGCGCCCCGTCGCCGAACGCGTCAGCCCGGAGCTCGAGCGTGTTCTTCCCGTACTCGAGCGCGTACTCGGCGCTGATCGTCTCGAGCGGCAACTTGCCCGGGCGACGCGCGGGGACGAAGCCGCAACCGAGCTTGTATGCGATCGCCGAGCCGACGAAGAAGCCGCGCGCCTCCGCCCCGACCACGATGTCCGGCTTCCGCTCCCCCGCCCAGTCCCCCAGCACTTCGATCACCTCTCGAAGAGAGTCCGGGTCGGCGAGCAGCGGCATGATGTCCTTGAAGACGACGCCCTCCTCGGGCCAGTCCGGAACGTCCCGGATCTTGGACTTCAGCCAGTCGACGCCCGTCGTCGCCATCAGCTCGCCGCCACTTGCTTGAGGGCCCGCCAGAAGAGGAGCTGTGAGAGCTCCTGCCCGAGCTCGGCCAGCGCCCTGAGGTCGTCGAGGGCCGCCTCGCGCCGCTCCGGGTTGCGCGTTCGCAAGCCGGGCGCGACGAGCTGCTCCAGAAGCGATGCCTCACGGTCGGCCGCCGTCCGGAACGCGCGCAGGTTCCTCGGCCCGATGCCGAAGGACGCGAACTGCGCGCAGACGGCCGCCACCTCCGCGTCACCCTCCGAATACCGCCTGTCGGCCCCGTTCCCCTGCGCTCGTACGAGGCCGTATTCCTCGAGCTCGCGCACGAGCTGCGGCGTCGCCCCGGAGCGCTCGAGCAGTTCGCCGGCGCTCAGCTCCTCCTCCTCGCCGGTAAGCCCGGCCGCGCGGCGACGACGGCGCGACTTGCCGGCCTCCGGCGAGGCCAGCTCCTGCCGGATCACACGCAGCGGGAGGAATTCGTCGCGCTGGAGGCGGAGGATCGTCCGCAGGCGCTCGACGGCGTCCTCGTCGAACAGCCGGTAGCCGCCCTGCGTCCGCTTCGGCGCGAGCAGGCCCTGCTCCTCGAGGTAGCGGATCTTCGAGATCGAGATGTCGGGAAACTCCTCGCGCAGCAGCCGGCAGACCGCTCCGATGTGCTGGAGGCCGTTCCGCGTCGTTGTCTCAGGCGCCACGCTCACGAGAGGAAGGTCAGCTTGTACTTGCCGATCTGCAGCTCGTCGCCGTCCTCGAGCGGGCCGGACTCGATGCGCCGGCGATTGAGAAAAGTCCCGTTCAGGCTCCCCTTGTCCTCGATGAAGAACTGGCCGTCGCGACGCACGACGAGCGCGTGGCGGCGGGAGACCGTGACGTCGTCGAGGAACACGTCGCAGTCCGGCGACCGGCCCACGGACGTCTGCTCCTTCTCGAGCAGGAAGTGCTCGCCTGCGCGGCCCCCGCCCGAGCGGACGACGAGCGCGGGCCCCTCGGTCTTGATCTCGTCGAGGATCGCCGCCGCGTCCTCCTCCCCCTCGTCCGGCGTGTAGCTCATGGTCGTGTCACTTTCGTCACGCACGAGGAGCGCCCCGCACTTCGCACAGTAGTTCGAAGCCTCGGGATTCTGGAAGCCGCACTCCGGACAGTAAATGTGGCTCAAGCGCCTTCCTCGATCGGTGGGGCCGCCTTGCCGGCGAGGATGTTCGCCAGCCGGTCGACGTCGACCTCCTCGAGCACGCTCCTACCCTCCGACTTCTGGAGCCGTGCGACGAGCTCCGTCCGCAGCATGTCGATTCGTCCGTGGAGCAGACGGCGCCGATACGAGACCTCCTGTTCCTCTTCGGTCAGCCGGTCGATCAGCGCCTTGAGGTCGGCGTCCGACATCGATGCCAGGTCTGGATACGGTTCCACGCAGTCAGCCTTTCGTTCGCAGGAAGAGAGCCGCTGGCTAGTAAACCAGCCAGGCGGCAAAGGTTCAACCTCAGCTTGAGATCTCGGCTCCGTCCTGGAGTACTTCCTCGACGAGCAGCCGGAGCTCTTCCTCGAGCTCATTCGAGGCCTTTTCGTCGCGGCCTTCGGCGTAGATGTGGACGAGCGGCTCGTCCGGATCGGGCAGCACCTGAGCCCAGCCGCGGCGGTCCGTGACCTTGATCCCGTCGAGGAGATCGAGGTCGCGTCCCTTCAGCCGCTCGGTCAGGACTCGCATCACCGCTCCCTTGTGCGACCACGGACAGGGCAGCTGGCGGTGGACGAGCGTCGAAGCCGGGAGCTCGGCAACGAGCGACGACAGCGGCTGCTGCACGGGCGCCAGCAGCTCGAGGAGCTTGCAGAGGCTCGCCATCGCGTCGTACGCGGGCAGGAAGTCGGGGAAGACGTAGCCGCCGCCGACCGCGCCGGCGAAGATCACGCCGTCCTCGGAAGCGACCTTCGTCAGCTCGCTCAGGGAGGCGGGCGTCCGAATCACCTCGAGGCCGCTGCCCTTCAGGATCTGGTCGACCTGGCTCGTGACGGTGACCGTGAAGGCGAGCTTCCCGCGCCGCCCGTCCGAGCCGATGAGCCGTAGGAAGAGCAGGAGCGCCTGCTCGGCCGGGATCTCGTGCCCGGTCTCGTCGATCAGGTAGACGCGCTCCGCCGCGCGGTCGAAGACGACGCCGAGGTCGGCGCCGACAGCGCTCACGAGCTTCTTCGTCTGACCGATCAATCCGCGCAGGCTCGCCGCCGCGCCGTCGCGCTCGAGTGGCGCAAACGCGTGCGCGGAGACTGCCTCGACGCCGAGCGGGCCGAGCACGAGCGGCAGCACGAGCGACGCCGCCGAGTAGCCGTAGTCGACCACGATGCGGTACGCGCGCCCACGGATCGCGTTCTGGTCGAGCGTCTCCAGCAGGTCCTCGGCGTAGCTCTCCCTCGCCCGCACCGGGTATTCGACGTTGCCGATCCCGGTCGCGGCGGACCGACGCAGCTCGCCGCGGGTGAAGTGCTTCTCGATCTCCTTCTGGAGCGCTGCCCCCATCTGGATCCCGGGCTCCTCGAAGAAGCGGATCTGGACGAGGTCGGGCTCGGATGCGTCGAAGCCGACGTGAAAGCCCGCGGCGTAGTCGTGTGTCTTCAGGAGGTGCCGCCCGACGGCGCTGGGCATTGCGCGGAGGTCGGCGAGCTCGACGCCGGTCGAGTTGAGACCGGCGATCATCGCGCGCTCGATCATCCGGCACGATGCGGACGCCTCCCGGCTCGCGACCACACGGGCGCCGCGGGGAAGCGCGGTTCCGAACGCCACGGCGAGCCTCGTCGCGACCTCGGGCGTCAGGTCGACGTTCACGAGGCCGAAGACGCTGTCGCGCTCGAACAGCCGCGACGACGCGCGCGACTCCCAGATCAGGCTCTCGTAGATCTGGGCGCCGCTCTCGACCTCCTTGTACGGGTAGACGCGCACCCCGGGCATGAGCACGCTCTCCTCGCCGATCTTGACCTCGTCGCCGATGGCGACGCCCTCCTGGAGACGGGCGTGGGCGCGGATGTCGCAGGAACGGCCGACGATCGCGCCCTCGACCAGGGCTCCGCGGCCGATGTGCGTGGAGGCGTCGACGACCGAGCGCACCGTGCGCGCCCCCTCGAGGAGCGTGACGCTCGAGGAGAGGACGGAGTGCGAGCCGACGTGCGCGTCGCGGCCAATCCGGCAGTAGTTCGAGATGAGCGCGGGCCCCTCGACCTGGTCGAGGTCGTCGAGCTCCACCCCCTCCCCCAGCCAGATGTTCCCCCGCAGGCGGATGCCGGGGATCGTCAGCTTCACGTGCCCTTCGAGCGCGTCGAAGTTCGCCTGCCGGTACTGGTCGAGATTGCCGATGTCCTGCCAGTAGCCGTCCATCGCGAACCCGTACAACGGCCTCCCCATCTCCAGGAGCAGAGGGAAGAGCTCCTTCGAGAAGTCGAACGGCCGGTCGGTCGGCACGTGCTGGAGCACCTCGGGCTCGAGCACGTAGACACCCGTGTTGATCGTGTCGGAGAAGACCTGGCCCCACGACGGCTTCTCGAGGAAGCGTTCGATCCGCCCGTCGTCGTCGGTGACGACGATCCCGAACTCGAGGGGGTTCTCCACGGACTTCAGGCCGATCGTCACCGCCGCGCCCTGCTTCTTGTGGAACTTGACGAGCTTCCCGAGGTCGAAGTCGCAGAGCGCGTCGCCCGAGATCACGAGGAACGTGTCGTCGAGCTTGTCGGCGGCGAGGCGAACGGAGCCGGCCGTGCCGAGCGGAGACTCCTCGACCGAGTACTCGACGTTGAGGCCGAGGCTCTCGCCGTCCCCGAAGTGGCTGCGGATCGCCTGCGGGAGGAAGGCGACGGTGACGATGACGTCCTCGAAGCCGTGGCTTCGCAGGAGCTCGACGATGTGCTCCATGCAGGGCTTGCCGACGATCGGCACCATCGGCTTCGGCTGGTTCGAGGTAAGCGGGCGGAGGCGCGTGCCCTCGCCGCCTGCCATGACGACGGCTTTCACGTCCGCACCGTCCTGGAGGCCGCCACCAGGTACTGCGCGCCCGCGGCGAGCGCGAGTGCGACGCCCGTCCAGAAGATCCACAGCGGCCAGTCGGTGCCTTCGTGCGTCACCATCACGAAAGCGAGCGACGCGTAGAGCACCCACGTGGCGAGCTTGCCGAGGAAGTTGACGTCGAGCTCGTATCCGCGAGGCATGAGCAGCTTGTACCCGCCGATGAGCAAAGCGTCCCGGGCGATGACGATCACGAGCGCGACCCACGGCAGCCGGTGGTGGACCGCGACGAGGAGGATGACGGCGGCATCGATCATCAGGCGGTCGGCCAGTGGGTCCGCGACCTTCCCGAACTGCGATTCCACGTGCCAGCGGCGCGCGAGCCAACCGTCGATCTGATCGGTGATCCCGGCCACGGCGAACACGATCGCGGCGGGCCAGCTGTAGCCCCCGTCTGCCGGGATCAGGAGCGCCACGAAGACCGGAATCAGCGCGAGCCGGAGGATCGTCAGCGCATTCGGAATCTGCGCGAGCGGAGCGGAGACCGCAGGTGCGGACACGCTGACAAGGATAGAGCCGGTGGATCGTTTGTCGCGGATTTGCTCGGCTTTCGCGACAGACACGTGGGCCTTTTCCTCGATACGATCGATTCGGGGAGGAGGTCGGCGGTACCAGAATTAGAGCCGCCTGAAGGCTGATAGCGTCGCGGCCGTGGCGGAGCGGCTCACGATCCCCGGCTTCGTCAACGCGCACAGCCACGCCTTCCAACGCGCACTGCGCGGCCGTACGGAGGGAGGCGATTTCTGGGCCTGGCGCGACGCGATGCTGTCGCTGGCCGACGAGCAGAGCCCGCAGCGCGTCCGCACCGAGTACGTGCAGGTCTACCGCGAGATGCGCGCCGCCGGCTACACGGCGGTCGGAGAGTTCCACTACCTCGGCTTCGAGCAGGCCCTCGCCGCCGCGGAGGCGGCGGAGGCGGCCGGCATCGGGTTCGTCCTCCTCTACGTCGCCTATGCGCGAGGGGGCCTCGACCGCTTCCGCCAGCCGTCGGCCGCCGAGTACCTGAATCAGGTCGAGCGGCTCCGCGAACGCAACATCAAGCTCGCCGTCGCCCCGCATTCCGTCCGCGCCTGCCCGCCGGATTGGCTCGAAACGATCGGGCGCTACGCGGACGAACATTCCCTCCCCCTCCACGTCCACGCCGACGAGCAGCCGCGGGAGATCGCCGAGTGCCTCGAGGAGCACGGCGTCCGGCCGATCGAGCTTCTAGCCCAGACCGGCTGCCTGGGCCCGCGCACGACGATCGTGCACGCCACGCATGCCGACGACGGCGAGCTCGACCTCCTCGCCGAGGCCGGCGCGCGTATCTGCGCCTGCCCCACGACCGAAGCCAACCTCGGCGACGGCTTTCTCGCCGTCGAGCGTGTTTGCGAACGCAACATCGGCCTCTGCATCGGATCCGACTCGAACGTCCGCATCGATCCTCTCGAAGAGCTTCGCGAGCTCGAAGGGATCGCGCGCCGTAGGACCCTTCGCCGCAACGTGATCGCCCCGGAAACGCTGCTCTGCTTCGGCTCGGACGAGGGCGCGGCGGCACTCGGTCTCGACGAGTGGGCCGACGTGGAGGTCGACCTCGACCATCCATCGCTCGCCGGCATCGCCGAGCCCGACGCCTTCGCGGCGCTGGTCTTCGGCTGTTCGGCCGACGTGCTGGTCTAGAGAATCCGGTCGCCGAGCGCGCTCGCGGCCAGCTCGACCGCGAGCCCGGCGGTCGTGTTCTCGTGGTCTCGAATCGGGTTCACCTCGACGAGCTCGATCGAATCGAGGATGCCCGCCTCGGCGACCAGCTCCAGGGCGAGGTGGGCCTCCCGGTACGAGAGCCCTCCGCGCACGGGGTTCCCCACCCCGGGCGCGACTTCCGGATCGACGACGTCGAGGTCGAGCGAGACATGGACGAAGGAACCGCCCGCGATTCGCGCGAGCGCCTCCTCCATCACCGACTCGACCCCGCGGCGATCGAGGTCGCTGATCGTGTACACGGCGACGCCGAGGTCGCGCACGAGCGACTGCTCCCCAGGGTCTAGCGAGCGGACGCCGACAAGCGCGACGCGCATCGGGTCGACCGCCGGCAGCCGAAGCCCGTCTCGGGCGAAGGAGTCGCCGCAGATGCCAAGGACCGCGGCGAGCGGCATCCCGTGGACGTTTCCGCTCGGGCTCGTCATGGGCGTGTTCAGGTCGCCGTGCGCGTCCAGCCACAGCACTCCGCCGGGCCCGGACGCTGCGAGGCCGCTCAG
>DASTYD010000138.1:0-14689 GCA_035765175.1 Gaiellaceae bacterium | reverse complement strand
CGCGGTCCAGAACAGGCCGCGCACACGGATGCGGCTCGACGACGGCGCGTTCGCCGTGATGTCCGCCGCCGACGAGGAGCTCGGCCTCGCCGGGCTCAAGTCGTACACAGCGCTTCCAGGCGGGACCCCGTTCGTCGTCGTGCTCTTCGACACCGAGAAGGCGAAGCTGGCCGCGGTGATCGAGGCCGACAAGATGGGCCAGCTCCGGACCGGAGCCGCGAGCGGCGTCGCGGCGAAGTACCTCGCGAAGCCGGACGCGAAGACGCTGGGCGTCATCGGCTGCGGCTGGCAGGCCGAGAGCCAGGTCGCCTGCATCCGCGAGGCGGTGCCGACGATCGAGAGCGTCGTCGCCTACTGCCGAACGGAGGAGCAGCTCCAGGCGTTCTGTAGGAAGGTCAAGGCCGAACCGGGCGAGTCTCACCGTGATCCGGCCGAGCAGGACATCGTCGTCACGATCACGACCTCGGACGACCCGGTCCTCCGCGGCGAGTGGCTGAGGCCGGGCGCGCTCGTCTGTGCGGTCGGCGCCAACAGGCCGAAAGCTCGGGAGCTCGACAACGCGGTCCTCGAGCGGGCCGTCTTCGTCTGCTGCGACTCGATCGAGCAGTGCAAGGTGGAGGCCGGCGACCTGATCGAGCCCGTCGAACGCGGGGTCCTCGACTGGCTGGAGGTGCACGAGCTGCACGAGGTTGTCTCGGGCGAGCTCCCCGGTCGGAGCTCACCCGACGACGTCGTTCTCTTCAAGTCGACGGGACTCGCCGCGTGGGATGTCGCAATCGGCGCGAAGGCAATCGACCTGGCCCGCAAGAAGAAAGTCGGCACCAAGGTCTAGCCCGACTTAGTAACAGTCTGTTACTTAGTCCTAGCTGCGCTCGGCTCGTACAGCTGTCACGACATCGTCGCCGAGCGCGCGGATCAGCTCGGGGCGGTCGAGCAGGCGCTCGCGCTCAGCCGGGGTGCAGCGGTTCTTCACGTACGGGTCCTCGAGGATCTCGGCCAGCGACCTGCCCCGCTCGTGTTCGCGGATCAGGTAGGCGGCGACCCGGTCCTCGTGACTCGAGCGCGCGAAGAGAAACGAGAACGGGTTGCGGAAGAGCGAGCTGAGCCTCCCCACGAGCGCGATTGTATCCTGGCCGCATGCGCAAGCAGTCGAAGGCCTCGCGCTTCGCGGAGCGGGAGCTGCACGGCTTCGACGAGGCGGGCGTCGAGGAGCGGGTCGTCGTCTGGATCGAGCGCATGCAGGGCGGGACGTGGGCCGTCGGCCGCGCTGTGAACCCTCAGCACCGGGCCAGCGATGAGCCGCGCAAGGACGACTACGTCTTCGAGGGACACGAGCTCGAGGACGTGCTGGAGCACGCGAACGGGATCCTCGACGACGACGTCCGCGTGTCGGAGGACGACGGCCGCCCGGAGTACATCAAGCCGTTCACGCGCAAGGAGCTTCTCGGCCCGCTCGAGCGCTGGTTCTTCGGACGCGGGCCGAGATGAAGGTTCGCCTCGGGCACAGCCCGGATCCCGACGACGCGTTCATGTTCTGGGGCCTCGCCTCGGGCGAGGTCGACGCTCGCGGCTTCGAGTTCGAGCATGTCCTGCAGGACATCCAGACCCTGAACGAGTGGGCTCTCGAGGGGCGCCTCGAGGTGACTGCCATCTCACTCCACGCGTACCCGCATGTCCAGGACCGCTACGTCCTGCTGCCGCACGGGGCGAGCATGGGCTCCGGCTACGGCCCGATCGTCGTCGCGCGCGAGGCGCTCACGGTTGACGACCTGCGGGAAGTCGAAATCGCCGTTCCAGGCCGCATGACGACGGCGTTTCTCACGCTGCAATTGCGCCTCGGCGAGTTCAGATGGCGCGAGGTGCCGTTCGACCGGATCATGGACGACGTCATCTCCGGGCGAGCCGACGCTGGACTTCTCATCCACGAGGGCCAGCTCACGTACGGCGCGGCCGGCCTGGAGAAGGTCGTCGACCTCGGTGAGTGGTGGCTCGAGGAGACGGGCCTGCCCCTGCCGCTCGGGGCCAACGTCGCGCGGCGCGACCTCGGCCCTGACGTGCTGCGGGAGCTGTCGGCTGTGCTCGCGGCTTCCATCCGAGCCGGCCTCGACAACCGGGAGCGCGCGCTCGAGTACGCCCTTCAGTTCGGCCGCGGGCTCGACGACGAGCTCGCCGACCGCTTCGTCGGCATGTACGTCAACGAGCTGACCGAGGACTACGGCGAGGAGGGGCGGCGTGCCGTCCGCGAGCTGCTCCGGCGCGGCGAGGAGATCGGCGCCTTCACCGAGCCGGTCAAGGTCGAGTTCGTGGCCTAATCGACGCTGAACGACTGGGCCGACTTGGTGAAGGTCGGTTCGTACTTCGTTGCCAGCGAAGGCAACGTCGAGAACGTGACCACGTAGCCGGCGCCGTCCTGCTGGAAGAAGTATTGGAGCGAGCGCACCTGCCTCTTCTCGCCGCCCGAGTTGACCTCGAGGAGCCACGACACGTTGGCCGCCTCGCCTTCCGGTGTCTGTATGTAGTTCGTCCGCAGCGAGCCGGGAACAGCGAGCCGTCGAGTCGACGCGTTCTCCTGCTCGACCCACTGGCGCAGCGGCACGCTCACCGGCGCGGCGATGACGTTCAGGTTCGTCGCGAACTTCTCCTGGATGTCCGGGTCGATGGCGAAGAGCTTGAAGACGTCGTTCCGAATCAGGGGCTCGACGTAGGGCGCGAACTTCTCGTTTTCCTTCGTGAAGTCCGAGATCGTCTGCGGGTCGAAGTCCTGGATCACCTTCCACTCCTCGGGCAGTGCGATCGAGGCGCTGGTGTCCCGCACGTCGTGGCGCGTCCAGTTGCCGCTCGCGGACGGCTGCGACTCGCCGCCGCAGGCGCTGACGGTTGCGACGAGGACGAATGCGGTCAGGATCGCGCGGCGCACGAGGCGGTTCGGAGGATAGCTTTCGCTTCGTGCCCCGAGCCGTCGTCCTCTCCGCGGTCAGAACGCCTGTCGGGCGCTACGGGGGCGCGCTCGCGGGCGAGCGGCCGGACGATCTGGCGGCACTCGTCATCAAGGAGGCCGTCGGGCGCGCCGGGATCGACCCGGCCGAGATCGAGGACGTCTACTTCGGCGCCGCGAACCAGGCGGGCGAGGACAACCGGAACGTCGCGCGGATGGCGGCGCTGCTCGCGGGCCTGCCCGAGTCGGTGGCCGGCGTCACGGTCAACCGGCTCTGCGCGTCGGGCCTCTCCGCGGTCGTTTCGGCCTCGCATGCCGTCGTCGCGGGGGACGGCGACGTCTTCGTCGCCGGCGGCGTCGAGTCGATGACCCGCGCGCCGCTCGTGATCGCGAAGCCCGAGCACGCGTACCAACGCGGGAGCCAAACCGTCTGGGACACGACGCTCGGCTGGCGCTTCCCGAACCCGCGCATGGAAGAGATGTTCCCGCTCGAGTCGATGGGCGAGACCGGCGAGAACGTCGCTGAGCGCTACGGCGTCAGCCGCGAGGAGCAGGACGAGTTCGGGCTGCGGTCACACCGGCGGTGGACGGACGCTGACGACAAGGGCCGTTTCGATGACGAGCTCGTGCCGGTCGGCGACGTCGCGCGCGACGAGCATCCGCGGCCCGACACGAGCCTCGAGAAGCTCGCGACGCTGAAGCCCGCGTTCCGCGAGGGCGGCACGGTGACGGCCGGCAACTCGAGCGGCATCAACGACGGAGCCGCGGCGCTCGTGATCGCGAGCGAGGAGCGCGCCGAGGCGCTCGGTGTCGAGCCGCTCGGCGGCTTCGTCGGGAGCGCGGTCGCAGGCGTCGACCCGCGAGTAATGGGGATCGGGCCTGTGCCCGCGGTACGCAGGCTCCTCGCGCGGGCCGGGATCGAGGTCTCGGCTCTCGATCTCGTCGAGCTGAACGAGGCGTTCGCGTCGCAGAGCCTGGTCGTGATCCGCGAGCTCGGCCTCGACCCGGAGAAGGTGAATGTCAACGGCGGCGCGATAGCGCTCGGTCACCCACTGGGGATGAGCGGAGCGCGCCTCGTCGTGACGCTCCTCCACGAGCTCCGCCGGCGCGGGGGAAGGTACGGGCTGGCGACGCTCTGCGTCGGCGTCGGCCAGGGGCAGGCGGCACTCTTCGAACGGTAGATGGACGTCGGACGCTATCTCGAGCTCTGCCTGCGCCTCGGGCGGCACGTCGACGGGCTCGTCGACGCGTACTACGGGCCGGCCGAGATCAAGGAGCGAGTCGATGCGGAGGAGCTGCGCGACCCGGCGTTGCTTGTCCAGGACGCTGCCTCGCTGCTCGAAGAGGCCGACGACGGATGGCTCCACGCGCAGCTCGTCGGCCTCGAGACGGTTGCCCGCAAGCTCGCGGGCGAGGAGATCCCGTACGAGGACGAGGTCGAGCGCTGCTACGGCGTCCGCCCGGAATGGTTTCCCGAGGAGTCGTTCGAGGCCGCGCACCGCGAGCTCGACGACGCACTTCCGGGGAACGGCTCCCTTGCCGAGCGCTACCAGGCCTGGCGCGAGGACGACACGCTCGCCGGCGGGCCTCTCGCAACGGTCTACGAGGACATGCTCGCCGACGCGCGCGGGCGAACCAAGGCGCTGTTCGGGCTGCCGGAAGGCGAGTCGATCGAGGTCGAGTACGTCTCCGACGAGCCGTGGTCGGCGTTCAACTACTACCAGGGCGGCCTGCGCAGCCGGATCGCCGTCAACACCGACACGATGCTCACGCCGGACTTCGTCTTCGAGCTGGCCACGCACGAGGCGTACCCCGGGCATCACGCCGAGCACGCCTGGAAGGAGCAGGTGCAGGTGGTCGAGGGCGGACGGCTGGAGGAGTCCGCGCTCATGGTCGGCACGCCGTCGTCGCTCGTCTCGGAAGGGATCGCCAGCCTCGCAGCCGAGATCCTGCTCGGAGACGACGTCGAGCAAGTCGTGGCCGAGCATGTCGAGGGCACGGGAGTGCGTTACGACCCGGAGCTCTCGCAGCGCGTCAAGAAGGCGATCCGGCCCTTCGCCTACGTCAGCGGGAACGTCGCGCTTCTCGTTCACACCCGGCGCGCTTCCGCTGAGGACGCGATCGAGTATTCGATGAAATGGTCGCTCAGGTCGCGGAAACGCGCGGAGCAGGCCGTCCGCTTCATCACCGATCCGCTGTGGCGCTCGTACATCACCACCTACTCGGCCGGGTACGACCTGTGCCGCGACTGGGTCGCCGGTGACCCGGCGCGCTTCAAGCGACTCCTCACGGAACCGCTCACCCCGGCGGAGCTCAGCTAGGGTCCCGGCCGTGGCGGTTGCGACCGAGCGCGAGTACCTGCTCTTCATCAACGGGGAGGCGACCGAGGCTTCCGGCGGCGACGTGAAGGAGCTCGTCGAGCCGGCGACGGGCGACCCGCTGGCGAAGGTGGCCATGGCCGCGGAGGCGGACGTCGACCGCGCAGTCGAGGCTGCCCGCGCAGCGCTGGACGGGGACTGGGGCCGGACGCCGCCGACCGAGCGCTCGCGTCTCCTCCACGCGCTCGCCGACTCGCTCGTCGCGAACCGCAAAGAGCTCGCGGAGCTGGAGGTGCGAAACGTCGGCAAGGCGCTCTCCTCGGTGAAAGCCGAGCTCAACCAGGCGGTCGAGAACTTCCGCTTCTACGCATCGGCGATCGCGTCCATCGCCGGCCGCTCGAACCCCCTCGGCGGCTCGCTCCTGTTCTACTCGCTGAAGGAGCCGGTCGGGGTCGCGGGCCAGATCGTGCCGTGGAACTACCCGCTGATGATGACGACGTGGAAGCTGGCGCCTGCGCTCGCGGCGGGCTGCTCCGTCGTCCTCAAGCCGGACTCGCAGACGCCGCTCAGCGCGCTGCGGATGGCCGAGCTCGCGACCGAGGTCGGCTTCCCACCAGGCTCGATCAACGTCGTCCCCGGCCCGGGTACGACGGTCGGCGCACACCTCGTCAAGCACCCGGGCGTCGACAAGATCGCGTTCACGGGCTCGACGGAGACGGGGGCGCAGATCATGCGAGACGCCTCCGACGGCATCAAGCGCCTGACGCTCGAGCTGGGCGGCAAGAGCCCGAACATCGTCTTCGCGGATGCGGACCTCGCCGATGCGATCCCGAGCGCCGCGTGGTCGATCTACTACTCGGCGGGCCAGAGCTGCGAGGCGCGCTCGCGGATTCTCGTCGAGCAATCCGCGTACGACGACTTCGTCGCGCAGTTCTCTGACGCGGCCGGGAAGATCAAGGTCGGCGACCCGCTCGAGGCCGAGACCCAGGTCGGCTCGCTCATCTCCACCGACCACCGCGACCGGGTCCACGGCTACGTCGAGACCGGGCGCGGCGAGGGAGCAGAGGTCGTGACCGGTGGCGAGCCCGCGGACGGCAAGGGCGCGTTCTATCCGCCCACGGTGCTCGCGGGTGTGAACCAGGACATGACCGTCGCCCAGGAGGAGATCTTCGGCCCGGTGGTGACGATCTCGCCGTTCGACGACGAGAAGGACGCGGTGCGGCAGGCCAACGCCGTCCGCTACGGGCTGATGGCGACCGTGTGGACGGGCGACCCCGCACGCGGGCATCGGATCGCGCGGCGGATCAAGGCGGGGACCGTGGGGATCAACATGCCGTACACCGCCTTCCCGGGCATCCCGTTCGGCGGCTACAAGCACTCCGGCTTCGGCCGTGAGCTCGGCCTGGAGACGCTCGAGCTCTACCTCGAGACGAAGAGCGTCATCGCCTCGACGAGCCCGAAGCCGTTCAACCCGTTCCAACTCTGAGCCGCTACCGCTGGGCGGTGCTCGCCGCCGGCACGGCGGGCTCGACGGCCTACTCGGCTGTGCTCCTCGGCCCGCCGGTGCTCGCGCCGACGCTGCGCGAGGAGTTCGACCTCAGCCTGCCCCAGGTCGGCATCGTGCTCGCGAGCGTCTGGATCGGGCCGATCTTCACGCTCCTCCCCTGGGGGTTCGCGGCGGACCGGTTCGGCGAACGTCGCTCCCTGGCGGTCGGCCTCGCCGGGATGGGCGCGTTCGTCGCTGCCACGGCGCTGGTGGACGAGTTCGCCGCGCTCGTGGCGCTCCTCGGGCTCGCGAGCGCGGCCGGCTCGAGCGTCAACTCGGCGAGTGGGCGCGCCGTCATGCAGTGGTTCGCGGCCGACGAGCGCGGGCTTGCGCTGGGGCTGCGACAGGCGTCGCTTCCCCTCGGTGGGGCCCTCGCAGCGGTCACGCTCCCGCCGATCGTGGACGCGAGCTCGCTCGAGGGCGCGTTCCTCTTCCTCGCGGCGCTGTGCTTCGCAGCGGCCCTCGCCGGGGCGATCTTCCTCCGCGACCGCCCACGGCAGCCGGCCGCGGCCGAGGCAGACGCGTGGACGCTTCGCGACCGTCGGCTGTGGGTGCTGAGCGCGGGGAGCGGCTTCTTCCTCGTCGCGCAGATCGCGATGACCGGGTTCGTGGTGCTCTTTCTCCACGACGCTCGCGGCCTCTCGAACGGGGGCGCGGCGGCGGTGCTCGCGGTCGCTCAGGTCTTCGCCGTCGGGCTGCGGATCTCGGTCGGCCGGTGGTCGGATCTCGCCCGGGCGCGGGTTGGGCCGCTTCGCATCGTGGGGCTCGCCATCTTCGCCGGGCTCGCGCTCGTCGCGGTCCTGGTCCAGGCGCCCCTCGCGGTGCTGGTGCCGGCACTCGTGGTGGCGACTGCCCTCTCGATGACGTGGAACGGCCTCTCGTACACCGCCGCCGCCGAGCTCGCGGGAGTGGCGCGGAGCGGCGCGGCGATCGGCTTCCAGCAGACGACGCTCGCCGTCGTCGGCTTCCTCGCGGCCCCCATGTTCGCGGGCGTGGTCGACGAGACGTCGTGGCGGGCAGGGTTCGCCGTGTGCGCGGCTGCGCCGCTCGCCGGGTGGTGGTTGCTAGGGCAGCTCGCGCCGGAGGACCGACGCGACAGCGGTGAGGGCGAGACGCGTCTCGTCGAGCGAGGGCTCACGAGTCGTCAGCCGCTGGAGCGCTAGCCCCGGGACGAGGAACGCGCGGGCCGCGGGCACCGTCGAGCCTTGGACGACCCGCCAGAGCTCCATCGTGAGCCCGAGCGTGAGCAAGGCGACCAGCACCGGTGTCCAGAGCGTCGTGGCAAAGGGCCACAGCCGGTCGGCGAGTAACCCGACTGGCAGAACGAGCGCGACGAAGTTCGTCCCGCAGCGCATCGAGAAGCGCGACGGCGCCGCCTTACCGTTCCAGGTGTCGGAGAGCCTGCCCTCCTCGGCTGCGGTGATCGCCCGGTGCTCGGCTCCGTGGAGGTAGAGGGTCCGGCCGCGGAGGAGCCACGCGAGGAGGCCGATGGTCATGACGATCCCGGCCATGAGCGATGCCGTGTCCGAGAGGAAGACGAAGAAGAGTGGGGAGAGGACGACCGCGGTCAGGAGCAGCCGCTCGCGAGTGCCTGCGACCCCGTCGCTGCGGAGCAGCGGCGAGACCGACATTCCGAGCCGCGCTAGGCCGCGCAGCAGCGGGATCCGGCGCACGAGCCTCGGCACGTCCGGCATCTCGCCCTCCAGGAGCGATCCGTCCCGTCCCGCGAAGGCGAAGAAGCGCTCGCTCGCGATCACGACGCCGTCGGGCCTGGCCATTCCTCCGAGCAGCGGCAGCGAAGCCGAGTCGGCCCGCGCGAGGACGGCGGCGGGAGATCCACCCTGCACCCTCAAAGGGTGCCGGACCGCGCGACCGCCCGGCAAGGGCCGGGCGGCCTAATGCACCCGTCGGTAGGTCCTACCGATCTTTACCAGCGGCCGCGGCTGAAGAAGCCGAGCAGCAGGAGGACGAGCACGACGATCAGGATGATCCAGAGAATACTCACGAGGTTTCACCCCCTTTCGAGGCTTTGAAGGTGATTCCACGGCAGCGACGATCCGAAACGAGTCGCGGTAGGCTCGCCGGGTCAACAAGGAGGGGGAATGGTCAGAGCGTTCGTCGTCTACGAAGCCGAGCCCGACCCGGATCGCTACGAGCAGCACGCGGAGCTTTGCCGCAAGGTCCCCGGCTCGACGTTCCGGCACGGCCGCGTCTTCGGTGCGCCGATGGGCGAGCCGAAGTACAAGTACTACGCCGAGTGGGAGTTCCCGGACCTGGACGCCTTCAAGGCGGCCGGGCGCACCGAGGAGTTCATGGCCACGGGCAAGGACGCGATGGAGATGGGCGTCCCGTTCCACGTCCACTTCGCAGAGATTGACTGAACCGACGTATCCAGCGCCGGTCTCGCCGGACGAGCTCGGCTTCGAGAAGATCGTCTACGAAAAGGCGCCGCCCCGAGCGACGATCACGATGAACCGCCCGGAGATCCTGAACGCATTCGACTTCCAGATGCTCCGCGAGCTCGCGCGCGCGTGCGAGGACGCGTCGTGGGACGACGAGATCCGGGTCGTCGTGCTCACCGGCGCGGGACGGGCGTTCTGCGTCGGGGCCGACCTCAGCTCGTGGGCCGAGGACTACCTCGACAAGCCGACCGAGTATTGGAAGTGGTTCGGGGCGTTCAAGGACGCGCACGACCGGCTGCGCGAGATCGGCAAGCCGACGGTCGCGCGCATCAACGGGATCGCGGTCGGCGGCGGCAACGAGCTCCAGATTGCCTGCGACCTGGCCGTGATGGTCGACGACGCGTTCATCCGGCACGTCGGGCCCGAGCACGGATCGGTGCCGGCGGGCGGTGCCACGCAGTGGTTGACGATCATGGTCGGCGACCGGCGCGCCCGGGAGATCGTCCTCATGTGCGAGGAGATCCCGGCGGCGAAGGCGGAGGAGTGGGGCCTCGTGAATCGGGTCGTCCCGGCCGAGGAGCTCGACGCGGAGGTCGATCGCATGGTCGCAAACCTTGCCCGAAAGCTCCCGCAGACGACCCGCTACGCCAAGCAGCACCTGAACTTCTGGCGTGACCTCGCCTGGCACGAGACGATCAACCACGCCCGCGACTGGCTCGCGCTGTCGATGGCGACCGAGGAGCCGCAGGCGGCGATCAAGCGCTTCCTCGAGAAGAAGAGTGAGTGAGCTCGTCCTCAGCGAGCGCGAGGGGGCGGTTGCCGTCCTCACGCTCAACCGGCCCGACGCGTTGAACGCTCTGTCGGACGAGCTGATGGAGACGCTCGTCTCGACGCTGCAGGAGCTCGACCGTGACGACGGCGTGCGGTGCGTCGTGCTCGCCGGAAACGACAAGGCCTTCGCGGCCGGCGCCGATATCGGTGAGCTCGCGCGCTCCTCGGCGATCGACCTCTACTACCAGCGGCGGATCGAGCGCTGGGACGCGATCCGCGCCCTCTGGACGCCGCTCGTGGCGGCGGTTTCCGGCTACTGCCTCGGCGGCGGCTGCGAGCTCGCGCTGGCGTGCGACCTGATCGTCGCTTCGGAAAGCGCGAAGTTCGGCCAGCCGGAGACGGGCGTCGGTGTGATCCCGGGCGCGGGCGGCACACAGCGGCTGACGCGTGCCGTGGGGAAATCACTGGCCATGGACGTGATTCTCAGCGGGCGGTTCCTGTCTGCAGACGAAGCTCTGGCCGCCGGCCTCGTCTCGCGTGTCGTCCCGGAGGGCGAGTGGCTCGACGAGGCGAAGCGGGTCGCCGCCGAGATCGCGTCGAAGGCGCCGGTCGCTACCCGGCTGGCGAAGGAAGGGGTCGATCGCGCGTACGAGGGCCCGCTCCAGCTGGGCCTCGAGTACGAGCGGCGGCTCCTCTACCTCGCGTTCGCCTCGGAGGACGCGAAGGAGGGCCTCGAGGCATTCATGGAAAAGCGCAAGCCTGAGTGGAAAGGGAGTTAGACATGGCAAACGTGGACGAGATGTTTGCGGGCACCCACGACGCGATCACGGTCAAGCGCGTCTACGGCGACCCGATCGAGAGCGAGGGAGTGACGATCGTTCCAGCCGCCAAGGTCCTCGGCGCCGGTGGCGGCGGAGGAGACGCCGAGCACAACGGCGGAGGTGGCTTCCGAGTCGGCGCGCGCCCGGTCGGCGCCTACGTGATCAAGGGCGGCGAAGTCACGTGGCAGCCGGCCGTCGACGTGAACCGCATCGTCGCGCTCACCGCCCTGGCGGGCATCGTCCTGGCGCTCGTCCTCAGACGCTGAGCTTCCGCGTCGCCGGACCTGCGTGAGATGGAGGCGGTCAGGCGCCTGAGGGAGCCGCCCCGCCTGCGGACGCTGGGCGAGGACGAGGCCCGGCGTTCCACGTGGCTCGAGCTCTTCTTCGATCTCGTCTTCGTCGTCGCGGTTGCACAACTGGGCCAGCAGCTAAGCGAGGACGTCAGCGCGGACGGGCTGTTCCGCTTCCTGGGGTTCTCCGTCCCGGTGTGGTGGGCGTGGATGGGCTTCACGTTCTACGCCAATCGGTTCGACACGGATGACCTGCCCTATCGCCTCCTCATCTTCGTGGCGATGCTCGGTGTCGCTGCGCTCGCGACGACGTTGCCCGACGCATTCGCCGGGGCCTCTCGAGCATTCGTCCTCTCGTACGTGTTCGTTCGCCTGGTGTTGCTCGCCCTCTACGCGCGTGCGATTCGCCACGTCGAGGAAGGGCGGGCGATCGCCGTCTTCTACTTCGCCGCCTTCTCGGTCGCGGTCGCCGTCTGGCTCGCGTCGCTCCTGGTCGCGCCGCCGGCGCGGTACTGGGTCTGGGGCCTCGCACTTGCAATCGAGCTCGCTGCGCCGATCATCGGCTGGCGGCTGATCCCGAGCGGGCCGGTCGATCCGCGGCACGCTCCCGAGCGACTCGGGCTGCTGACGATCATCGTCCTCGGCGAGTCCGTCTTCGCCGTCGTGCTCGGGGTCACCGATGTGAATTGGGGCTCGGAGGCGCTGCTTTCCGCGGTCGGAGGCTTTGTCTGCGCGGCCGCGTTCTGGTGGATCTACTTCGAGTTCGTCAATCCTGAGTACGCGTTCGCGGCGTTGAGACGGCGCGGGCGAATCCTGCGAGGGCTCGTCTTCGTCTACTCGAACTTTCCGGTCATCGCCGGGCTCGTGGCGATTGGAATCGGAGTGAAGCTCGCGATCCTGGCCGGAGGTGGTCAGGCCGTCTACGACGACAGCGGCTGGCTTCTGTGTGCGGGGCTCGCGCTTTCCATGGCCGGTCTCGCCGCCGTCCAGCTCATCATGCCGCCGTACTGGCTGGCCATCGATTTCTGGCTCCGGGTGGCCACTGCAGTGCTCGCCCTCGCGCTGATCCCGTTCGCGTCCGCCTTCCCGCCGCTCGTGATCGTCTGGATCCTCGCAGGCGCGCTCGTCCTCCAGGTCGTCGTCGAGCTGCTCGTGCACGAGCCGCGCATTGCCGAGGCCTAGCCGACGTCGAGCTCGGCCGGGACTACGTCGACGGACACGGGCTTGCCCCCACGCACTACCTGCATCGTCGCGGCCTGGCCGATGAGCTCGCCGGCCATCAGCCGCTGAAGGTCGTTGACCTGCTCGACGGCGATGCCGTCGACCTCGACGATGAGGTCTTCCGCGCGGAGGCCTGCGCTGTCAGCGGGGCTGCCGTCCACGACCTCGACGACCTCGATCGCCGAGTGGCGTCCAAGTTGGGCGGCGAGCCGCGGCGGCAGCGGGCGCGAGCCGCCGGCGATCCCGATGTACGCGCGCCGAAACCGTCCCTCGGTCATCAGCGCGCCGATGATCTTTCGCGTCGCCTCGTCGATCGGGACCGCGAGGCCCAGGCCGAGGCCCGCGACCGCCGTGTTGATCCCGATCACGCGCGCCGTCGCGTCCGCGAGCGCGCCGCCGGAGTTGCCGGGGTTCAGCGCGGCGTCGGTTTGGATCACGTTCTCGACCACGCGGCCGGCCGGAACCGGCAGCGAGCGACCGAGCGCCGAGACGACTCCCGCGGTCACCGTGCCGCCGAAGCCGAGCGGGCTGCCGATCGCGACGACGAGCTGGCCGACCCGCAGTCGTTCCGCGTCGCCGAGCTCGGCTGCCGTCAGCCCGTTCGACTCGATCCGGAGGACGGCGAGGTCGGAGAGCGGATCCGCGCCGACGACCTTGAACTCGTGTTCGGAACCATCCACGAACCCTGCTCGGCCGGAGCCGTCCGTTCTGGAGACGACGTGCGCGGAGGTGAGGAGGAACCCGTCCGGCGTGATCACGACCGCGCTGCCGCCTCCGTCGAGCCTCCGGCCCCCGCGTACCCGACGCGAGACGCGCAGGCTCGCGACCGACGGAGCGAGTCGCTCGGCGACCGAGGTCACGGCGCTCGAATACGCATCGAGCGCTTCCGCCTCCGTCGGCGGGTCGGAGATGAAGTGGACGTTCGCCAAGCTTCGAAGCTAGCAACACATTTGTAGGCTGCGCAGGATGGCCGAGGTCGAGACCAGCCAGGACCGTGGCGTTCTCACGATCACGCTCAATCGTCCCGACGTCCTGAATGCGTTCAACACGTCGATGCACGCAGCGCTGCGGGCCGCGCTCGAGGATGCGGCGGACGCTTCGGTGCGAGCCGTCGTGCTCACCGGCGCGGGCCGTGGCTTCTGCGTGGGACAGGATCTCTCGGAGTTCCAGGAGTCGGCCGGCGACATCGGCGACCGTCTGCGGAGCAACTACCACCCGAACGTGCTCGCGATCAGAGCGCTCGAGAAGCCGGTGATCGCAGCGGTGAACGGGCCCGCGGCCGGAGCCGGGCTCTCGATCGCCTGCGCCTGCGACATCCGGATCGCCTCCGACACGGCGAGCTTCGTGCCGGCCTTCATCAACATCGGCCTAGTCCCCGACTCGGGCGGCACCTACTTCATCTCCCGCCTGCTCGGCTATTCGCGCGCGTTCGAGTGGATGACGTCGGGCCGGAAGCTGTCGGCGTCCGAGGCGCACGGCTGGGGCCTCGTTTCGGAGGTCGTGGAAGCCGACGCGCTCGCAGGACGAGCCGCGGAGCTGGCCGCGCGGTACGCGACGCTGCCGACGCGCGGAGTCGGCCTGACGAAGCGGCTCTTCGCCGAAGCCGAGCACAACACGCTGGAGCAGCAGCTCGAGCTCGAGGCCGGCCTTCAGACGGTTGCGACGCAGACCGCGGATTTCAGCGAGGGCGTCGCAGCCTTCCTCGAGAAGCGCGAGCCGAAGTTCACCGGCGCGTAGCGAGCGCGAACAACCCGAGGCCGATGAGGCCGATCACGACCGCGATCGGAAGCATGAAGGCGCCGTACATCGTTGCGCCGCCTTCGTCACCCTCGAGCGTCAACAACGCGTACGCGTAGACCGAGCCTCCCGCGGCGACGACCACCAATTCTGCTGCAACGAGGACGATCACCCAGCGACCGATCGCAGCTGCCATCAAGCGGCTCCGCACGGGGCGCAGTGCCGTGTCCCGACCCGACGTGGCCCGTCGCTGGCTGCGCGCGGCGCGATCACCTGCCGGCCGCAGCCCTCGCACTGTTCGTTCCCGCGCACGGGGCAGCCGCAGAACGGGCACTCGCCCTTCCGCGCGCGTCGGACAGGGATGTGCCGGTAGGCCTCGCGTTCGAGCTCGAGATTGCTC
This sequence comes from Gaiellaceae bacterium, assembly GCA_035765175.1. Classification (GTDB taxonomy): domain Bacteria; phylum Actinomycetota; class Thermoleophilia; order Gaiellales; family Gaiellaceae; genus VAXT01. Next base: position 248 of record DASTYD010000138.1, on the reverse strand, counting down.
GGGCCGCCCGCGCCGTCTGCTCGGCCGCAAGCAGACGCCGGTCGGCGCGTTCAGGCGTGTGGTGGGGCGGCGATGTGTCCTGGACGACGTCGTCATCTTCTGGTGACCAGAGCCCCCGATCAGTAGGAAGACCGTCAGGACAACGGCGAGGAGCTTCTCGCCCTTGGTGTTCTGGACGTGTCCACGTCGAGCATCGCGCTCACTTCGGCCCCCTTTGGTGCGTTCTCGGCCTCAGCTCCACGATCAGC
>DASTYD010000137.1:0-9129 GCA_035765175.1 Gaiellaceae bacterium | reverse complement strand
GACGGCGGCCCCGATCGACCAGCTCACGAACAGGGTCGCCTCGAACAGCCGGTAGGCCGCGCCGTAGTCGCCGACGACGTCCTTGCTCTCGTAGGCCGCGAGCATCACCGTGTCGATCCGGAACAGGACGACGGCGAAGACACCCGCGAGCCCGATCGGCAGCGCCGCGCGCATCAGGGGCCACCAGCGTTCCGGGTCGACCGCCAGCCGCGGCCTCGCGACCCGGCCGAAGAGGAGCCAGATCGCAAGCACGAAGCCGACGGCGGCGCCGGCGAGGTAGATCCCGGCCGCGGCGACGACCCCCGCGCCTCCGAGCAGGGCCGCGATCCCGACTCCGGCCGTGAGGAACCGCTGCGAGATGAGGGCGACCGGGATGTACTCGAGCCGCTCGAATGCCTGGTACGAGGCGAAACAGGTCGACATCAGGAGCTCGAGCACGACCGCGAGCCCGAGCAGGATCGTCACGTCGCGGGTTTCCAGGTCGAGGCCCGCGGCAACCGCGATCCCGATCGTGAGCGCCAGGGAGATCCCCGCAAACACGAGCTTGATCGCGAGCGTGTTCGCGAAGTAGCGGTCGAGCAGCCCGTGGTCGCGGGCGACCTCGCGGGTGAGGATCTGGTCCTGCCCGAAGTTCGCGAGCGTCGAGGCGAGCGTCACGAAGGCGAGTCCGAACGCGAACACGCCGAACTGCTCGTCGCCCAGCTCGCGGGCCATGACGACGAAGAAAGCGACCGAAGCGACCTTCGAGCCCACGTCGGCGAGGAGCCGGTAGGCCGCGTTCGCGAGGATGCGGCGGGTGCCGTCGCTCACCGGCCGAACCGCTTGGCGAGCTGCCCGGCGAGGAGCCGCACGTGCATTCGGCCGCGGTTGAGCTCGACTCTGCGGAGCGTGGATCGCGGAAGCGGCCGGCGCTCTCCCCGAACGCGGTCACGCATGCGCCACGCGTCCCGCACCGCCCGCCACCAGGCCGACCCGGCTCCCCGGTAGAGCGCTTCGATGAGGTCGAAAGTCAGGTAGCCGGCGGTGCGACGAGCTGCGACCGGGGTCGGGAAGCGCAGCCAGATGTACCAGAGGTGGTTTCGGATGCGGTAGTAGAGGTTCGTGTCGGCGGTCTGGCGTTCGGGCTCGGCCTTCATGTGGTCGAACGCGGCCGCCGGGAAGTAGCGGACCTCCCAGCCGTGGCCCGCCATGCGTGCGGCAAGGTCGACCTCGGACGAAGCGAGGAAGAACGGCTCGAAGAAGCCCCCGGCCTCGAGGTAGGCGCTGCGCCTGATCATGCAGGCGCCCTCGGGGAACGAGAAGGCCGGGAGCCCGTCCGGCGCGTCGCCCCGGCGGCCCGCCCGCAGCCACCAGTCGAAGGTGCCGAGCTCGGTCTGCCGGATGATCGCGCCCTCGGGGTCGATGTCGCGCACGAAGCCCCCGGCGACTCCGAGCCTCGGGAGCTTCTCGAAAGCGGCGACGAGCGTCTCCACGGCGCCCGGCAGCGGGTAGGCGTCGTCGTCCAGCATGAGCAAGAGCTCGCCCTTCGCCTCTGCCGCCCCGAGGTTGCGCCCTGCGAGGCCGAGATTCTCCCCGGGCTCGAGCAGGACGACGTCGTCGCCCCGCGCGCGGACGGTCTCGCCGGTGCCGTCGTGCGATCCGTTGTCGACGACGATCGTCTCGTCCACGGGGAGGTCGGCCAGGCGGTCGAGCACGAGCGAGAGGGCGTCCTTGCGGTTGCGCGTGATGATCACCGTGGAGACGCCGAGTGTCCCGCGCATGCCGTCTCAGTGTAGGCGCGTACCATCCCGGCACCATGGCTCGCGGCCCGCTTCCGCCGCTCGCGCTCGCCTACCACGGGGTCGCTGAGGTTCCGCTCGATCGAGACCCGGATGCGCTGTTCGTTGCGCCTGCGGATCTCCGCCGCCAGATCGCCCGGCTCCGGAAGTGGGGTTACCGCCTCGTCAGCTTCGGGGACCTTGCCGGCGAGGTGGCGGGTGGCGGCGGGTCGGGCAGCGCGGCTCTCACCTTCGACGACGGCTTCGTCGACAACCTCGAGACGCTCGCGCCGCTGCTCGCCGAGGTCAGCGCGCCGGCGACGGTCTTCGTCGTCTCCGGCTGGCTCGGGCAACCGCATCCCGCCGCGACCTGGACGAGGATCGTGACCGCCGAGGAGCTCCGCGGCCTGCGCGCGGCCGGAGTCGAGATCGGCGCGCACTCGGTGACGCACCCCGACCTGAGCGCCTTGACCTACGAGCAGGCACGCGAGGAGCTCGCGGATGGCAAGCGACAGCTCGAAGCCGTGCTCGAGGAGCCGGTGGAGGTCGCCGCCTATCCGTTCGGCCGCGCCGACGAAGAGACGGCCAGGGCCTGCCGGGACGCGGGCTTCCGAGCTGCCTGCGTCGCCACCGGGCGCGGCGACTGGAGCGATCCGTACCTTCTCCCTCGTCAGGACATGGAGAACGGCTCGACGCTCCTCGGCCTCCGCCTGAAGCGTGCGGGCCGCTACGAGCCCCTCATGCGCCTCGCTCCGGCGCGTGCCGCTCGCCGACTCGCGCGGCGCGCGACGGCCGCGCTGCGATGATCGGGCGCGTGAGGCGTCCAGTCGTTCTCGTCTACCACGGAGTCGGCCCGCCGGAGGGCGATCCGAAGAAGCTCCTCGTCAGCCTCGAACACCTCGAGGCGCACATCCGCCTCCTTCGGCGGCTCGGCTACCGGTTCCTGACCGCGGAGGAGCTCCTCGGTGAAGGCGGCCCGCGGCCACGGACGGCCGTCCTGACGTTCGACGACGGGTTTCGCAGCTGGCTGACCGAGGTCGTGCCGCTCTTCGCTCGGCTCGGAGTCCGCGGCACGTTCTACGTCTGCCCCGGGCTTTTCGGGAAGACGCACTGGGACGTCGACGGCGAGGCCGGTCGCCTCCTCGACGAGCACGACGCGAGAGCTCTCGCCGAGGCGGGAATGGAGCTCGGGGCGCACTCGCAGACCCATGCCGACCTCCTGCTCGCCGACGGACGCGAGCTCGCCTACGAGCTGAGCGAGTCGAAGGCGGCCGTCGAGCGGATTACGGGTCGCCCCTGCCGGACGATGGCCTATCCGTACGGCAACCACGACGAGCGAGTGATCGAGGCCGCGGCCGAGGCGGGCTACGAGCTCGCTTTCGCATGGCTGCCCGGGCCCTGGCTGCCGCTCGCGGCTCCGCGGCTGCCTGCCCCGCCGCGCCATGGAGCGCTGCGGCTCGCGCTCAAGCTCGCCGGGGTCCGCCGGAGGGGGCCCTAGTGCGTTTCTCGGTCGTGATCCCGACGATGCGACGCGAGGCGATCCTCGCGGCGACGCTCGACAGCCTTCGCCGGTGCGATCCCGCTCCGCACGAGGTGCTCGTGATCGACGCGGATCCCGAGGGCTCCTCGCAGCCCTTCGTCACGGAGTTCGACCACGAGGTCGACCCGGCGGTCAAGTACATGCGGTCGACCGCCAGCCTGACGCTCCAGCGAAATCTCGGAATCGGCGACGCCACCGGCGACGTGATCGTCTTTCTCGACGACGACGTCGACATCGAGCCGGATCTCTTCGCGCGCCTCGCGGAGGCCTACCGCGACGCCGACGTCGTCGGCGCCACCGGCCGCATCGTCGAGCCGGAGTCCGGGCGGCGCGGCGGGCCCCGCTCGGCACTCAGGCGTCTCCTCCCGGGCGGCGGCCGCGACGGCACCTTCACGCCGTACGGCTACCCGCGCTACCTGCGGGACCTCGACCGCCCGGCGGACGTGGAGTTCATGCAGGGCTGTTTCATGAGCGCGCGCCGCGACCTCGCCGCCGAGGTCCTGTTCGACGAGGAGTTGGGCGGCTACGCGCTCGCCGAGGACGAGGATTTCTCGTACCGCCTCTCCCGGCTCGGCCGAATTCGCTACCTGCCCGAAATCGTCGTCCACCATCGCAAGCTGGGCTTCGGCTCGCAGGATTCCCGGCGCTTCGGTCGGCTCGTCGTCAAGAACCGCGCGTACCTCTTCCGGAAGAACTTTCCGCAGACGCGGCTCGCCCGGGCCCAGTTCGGCCTGCTCGTCCTCGCGCTCGTCGGGCACCGGCTCGTGAACGGCGAGATCCGCGGGGCGCTCGGGCTCCTCGAAGGAGCCCGCACGGAATGGCTGCGTCGGACCTGAGCGTTCCGGTCGTCTTCGTCTCCTCGCACGCGAAGGCCGGCGGGGCGGAGGGCTACCTGGCGACGCTCGTCGAGAGCCTCGGTCCCGCCTGGGTGAAGTGCGTCGTCTGCCTCGAGGACGGGCCGCTCGTCGAGCGATTGCGCGGCGAGGGCGTCATGGTGGAGGTGCTCCCGACCTCGCGGCACTCGTGGGGGATCGTCGGCTCGGCGCGCCGCCTTCGCCAGTTGCTGGGGCGCGAGCAGCCCGCGGTCGTGCACGCAAACGGGATCAAGGCGGCCCTCATCAGCGTGCTCTCGACGAGGAGGCCAATCGTCTGGGCGAAACACGACTTCAGCTACGACGGGCCGCTCGCCCGGTTCGTGGCCGCGCGCTGCGCGCTCGTCGTCGGCGTCAGCGAGGCGGTGACGAGGACCTTCCCGGCGCGGGGTCGGGTCGAGGTCGTGCACAACGGCCTCCGGACGGAGGTCGTCGACCGACAGGCGGCGAGGCGGCGGCTCGAGCAGGCGCTCGGCGGGCCGGCGGGCGAGGTGGTGGCGCTCGTCGGGCGCCTCGATCCGGTCAAGGGCCACCGCGAGCTGCTGGCCGTCGCCGCTCGGGTCCGCGCGCAGCGTCCCGATCTGCGGCTCGTGTTCGTCGGCGGGCCCGACTCCTCGCACGCGGGCTACGGAGAGGAGCTCCGCCGCGAAGCCGGCGCCGAGGCGACGTTCCTCGGGCATCGCGACGACGCGAGAGACCTGATCGCGGGCTGCGACCTGGTCGCGATCCCGACCGTCGTCCCCGAAGGGTTCCCCTACGTCGGCCTCGAGGCGCTGGCCGCCGGCACGCCCGTCGTGGGCTACGCGGACGGCGGGCTGCCCGAGCTCGTGGGCCCGTGCGGCCGGCTCGTTCCGTCGGGAGACCGGGACGCGCTCGCGGGGGTGATCGCTTCTCTGCTCGAGGACGAGAATCTGCGCCGCGAACTGGGTGAGTGCGGCCGGGAGCGCGTCGCGCGCGAGTTCGGGCTCGACCGGATGGTCGACGCAATGAGGAACACTTACGTGAGGGCGGCCGCGACCCGATCGAGATCGGAGGCCCGCAGCTCCTGATGCACCGGTAGCCCCACCGTACGCTCGCGCCGGCGCGCGGCGGCCGGGAAGCGGGTGGCGTCCAGAGCGGCGTGGGGGATCGACCAGAGGTCGAGCGCGGAGATACGTCGGGCTTCCAGGGTCGCGAGCAGCGCCTCCTTGTCGTCGACCTCGACCGGCAAGACGAAGGGCGACGCGCCGTCGAGGCACTCGGCGAAGGGAGCGGGCACGAGCTCGCCGAGCTCCGAGAGGAGCCGGCGGTAGGCGAGACGCCGGGCGGCCGCGGCGTCCTGGCCGGCGAGGCGGCGAAGGAGCTTCAGCCCCAGGGGGTTCGGCGGGGCGGGGTCGCCGAGCGCGAAATCTTCCTCTGCCACGTACGGCGCGGGCTCGCTGCGGCGCCGGGCCAGTGCTCCGGCGACCGGCCCCGAGCGCGCAGCGAGCCAGGCGGCATGCCTGCGCGCGAGGTCTCCGAGCCCGGCGCCGTTCGCCCTCGCAGGAGGCGCTTCCGCGCCGCGCAGGACGAGCGCCGCGCCGTCGGGGATTCCGAAGGTCTTGTAGAGGCAGAAGACGACGAGGTGACCGGCGCCGCCAACCGGCCCGGACGCGTCTTGCGCGAGCCAGGCCTGAGCTGCGTCCTCGACGAGCAGCAGCTCCCGCTCGTCGCACCAGGCCCGCCAGCGGCTCGCGTCCTGGGGAAAGCCGAGGAAGTGGGTGAGGTGCAGCGCCCGCGTGCGCGGCCCGACGAGCCGCTCCAGCTCCTCCGGGTCCGGCTCGAGGCGCTCATTCCCCTCGTAGAAGGCGCACGAGAGGCCGGCCCTGATCGCCGCCTCCACCTCCGATCCGTGGTGATACGCGGGCATCAGCACCTCGTCGCCCGGCTCGAGCTCGAGCGCTTTCAATCCGAGGAAGAGCCCGTGCCGCGCGCGGGAGTAGAGCTTGCAGGAAGGCTCTTCGAGCGGATACGGGAGCCGCGCGGCAGGACGACGAAGCCACGCTACCGGGGGTAGCGGCGGCCAGGCTTCGAGCAGGCCCTCGCTCATCGCTCGAGGAGGCGGCGCCTCGGATCGCGGCGTACCAGGGGACGCAGATACGCCTGAGCCGCGTACCCGGCTAGCCCTCGCGGCGTGCGCCGGTACGCCTCCAGCGAGACGCGCTCCTCCATCTCCTCCGTCCACTCGAGCTTCCACGGCTCGACGTCGCCCATCAGCTCGTAGCGCCCGAGCCCCCGCTCGAACGCATGCGCGAGCGACGCGTGCAGCAGCAGCTTGCCCGGTGAGTGCGCGGCGTCGTCCGGGTCGTAGCCGCCCTTGAGGAAGTAGTGCGTGCGGCCGTCCTCGAGGGCGAGCTGGAACGCGACCGGCCTCCCGCCGACGCGCAGGAAGAAGAGGCGCAGCCAGCCGCGCCCGGCGCTCCAGTGCGCGATCGCCTCGTAGAAGCGCTGCGTCGCCCGGGAGGAGGCGATCGCCGTCCCTTCGGCCGCCTTCCAGCCGGACGCCTCGAGCCGGAAGCCCTCCGCCAGCAGCTCCTCGAGGCGCTCGCTGCCGTCGGCGACCTCGAGCGTGACCTCGCCCAGCTCCTCGAGCTTCCTGCGCCGTCGCCTGACGTCGCGGACGAGCCGTGACGGGAGGCTGCTCTCGAACGACTCCCACTGGCCGTCGAGCTCCAGGAAGAGCCGGTAGGCGAGCGGCCGCGTGAGGACGACGCAGCCCGCTCTTCGGGCGGCGTCGCGGAAGATCGTCACCGAGGCCGTGTCGAGATAGCCGATCGAAACCCGGCCGCCGCGCGAGAAGAGCCGGCCGGCGAGCTCCCTCGCCGCCGCCTCGTCCTCGGCGAGGAGCCCGGGCGCGGGCGTGTGCGGGTTCGTCGCCGAGCGAACGCCTTCGGCCGTGCTCAGGTAGGGAAGAACGCCGGTCAGGCGTCCGTCCGTCTCGGTCGTGAGCAGCTCGAGCTGCTCGCCGAAGGCCTCGGCCCAGGCCCCGAACCAGCCGGGCCGCTCGAAGGGCGCCGCGCCCACTCGCTCGGCGAGCTCCTCCCAGGCGGCCGCGGCAGCGATCGAAACCGGCACGCGCGGATTCTCCTAGAGCAGGCGGCGCACCCTGCGCCGGGCCGTCCGCGCGGCGAGCGCGGCGCGTCCGAGGACCGTCGTCGCCCGGCCCACGGTCACGACACCGGGGTCGTCGGTCGCGAAGCGCCGCTTGTACTCCTCGCCGCCGCGCAGGAACCGGTACTCCTCGATCCCGTCGGAGAGCGCCTCTCGCATCGTGTGGGCGAGCAGGACGATCCCGACCGAGGCCCGGTCCCAGGCCGGGTCGCGTCCGGACTGGTAATGCGACTCGACCCCCGCGAACCGATAGCCAAGCCAGCCTGCCACCGCGTTCCCGTTGAGCTCGAGAAACCAGAGCCGGAGCCAGCCCCGCTCGAGCGCAAGCGCCGCGAACTCCTGGTGGAAGTCCTGTGCCGGGGCGAACCACGGGCTCACACCCCAGCGCGCAACATGGAGGGCGAACAGCGTGCCGAGGTCGGATTCGAGCCGGGCGGGATCCGTGGCCAGGCGGTACTCGAGCCCGTGCGCCGCAAGCGCTCGCTCGTAGTAGCGGAGCCGGCGCCGCAGCTTCGTGCTCCGCGCGCCGACGAAGTCGTCCCAACTTTCTCCCTCGAACCGGGCGATGGGGCTCTCCGTGCGCTGTAGGTGGCGTCCACCGAGGCGGGCCGCCCAGTCGAAGTCGCCCGGGAGGTCGTCGCCGATGAAGAGGTCGGAGCCGCGGGACTCGATCGTCCGCCTGAGCGCGACGGCGGCCGCCTCGCGCTCCGCAGGTGCGCAGACCGGCCCGAGCTCGTCGCTGTGACCGTGGCCGAGAAAGCGAAGCAGCTTGACCGGCCCTGACGACGAGCTGTAGAGGGGGAGTACCGCACGCAGCTCTCCGTTGTCTCTACAGGCAACGACGTGCAGCGGGCGATCGGGGGCGAAGTGCGCCTGCCACAGCGACAGCCACTCGGGGGTCGCGAAGACGTTGCGGCTCGCCTCGGCGCACGCGGCCCAGCCGGCGCCGAGCGTCTCGAGCCGGGAGACCTCCTCGAGCTGGAAGGCCGTGCTCAGCTCTTCGCCTTCCGCGGGATGAGCGGTCTCGCCAGCGCGAAGCCCGCCGAGCCGAGCCGGGAGCGCCGCCAGCGGATGTAGCGCCCGGACGTCTTGACGGCATAGACGATCCTCCCGTCGAGGGGGCTGATGCCGACCCGCTCGAACGCGTGCGTACCGCCGTGGTGCTCGTCGATCCCGAAGGACGCCTCGAAGTGCCTCGCCGCGGCGGCGCGTGCGACTTCGGAGTGGCTTCCGTACGGATAGGCGAAGTACCGCGGCCTGTGCCCGACCACCTGTTCGAGGAGCTGCGTCGACCGGGCCAGGTCCTCCTCGGCCTCGGCCGCCGACGCCGCTCCGAGGTCGATGTGGCCGTGCCCGTGGCTCTCGACCTGGATTCCGATCCGCTCGGCCTCCCGCAACTCGTCCGCCGTCATGATCGTCGCGTCGCAGCCCGGCGGGCGGTACCAGCCGCTCTCCTGGCCGAGCCACTTCGTCGGGACGAAGACGGTGGCGGGGAACCCGTGCCGCTCGAGCGCGGGCCCCGCTTCGTGGAGGACACCGCGGTAGCCGTCGTCGAACGTGATCGCGACGGCCGGCCTGCCGCGCCTCGAAAACGTCCCTTCGACGATGTCCTGGAGCGTGACGACGTTGCGGCTCCGTGCGAGGTACGCCATCTGCTCCTCGAACACCTGTGTGGCGATGAACAGGTTGTTCGGGTCCGAGGCGCGGTCGCAGATGCCGACCGTGTGGTAGGCGAGGACCGTCCCCTCGTCGGCCGGCCGGGCCCTCGGTCGCGGGAACCACCGCGGCCGCTCTCCCGAGTCTCCCTGCACGAGGTCGCGCAGCATCCGCA
>DASTYD010000136.1:0-6273 GCA_035765175.1 Gaiellaceae bacterium | reverse complement strand
GCGTGACATCGGCGGGATCATCGTCATCGACTTCATCGACATGGCGAACCCGAAGAACCGGGCGACCGTCGAGGAGGCGCTGAAGACCGAGCTCGAGCGCGACCGGACGAAGACCTACGTCGTCGAGATCTCGCCCCTCGGGCTCGTCGAGATGACGCGCCAGAACGTGACCGAGGGCCCCCGCGAGATCCTTGCGTCGAAGTGCCCGACCTGCGCAGGGGACGGGATCGTCCTCTCCACGCATTCGGCCGCGATCGACATGGAGCGGAAGCTACGCGACCTCGCGCGGAACGCGAAGCGCGGCGTCGAGGCATTCCGGGTCGAGCTCGAGGAGCACGTGGCGGCGCACCTGATCGGTCCCGGCGCGACCCGCCTCACAGAGATCGAGACGCTGGCCAAGCGTCGCTTCTTCCTTGAGGGCACGGCCGGCGCGCCGCTCGACCACTTCAAGGTGAAGACCCAGGGCAAGCTCGCCGACATCGCTCCGGATGGTCCCGTCGAGGAAGGTTCCGAGGTGCGGCTCGAGCTCGTCGAGGTCGGCGAGCACGACCTGCAGGCGGGCGTCGGCAAGCTCGACGGGCTCGCGGTCAACGTGGCCGGCGCGTCGAACATGATCGGCAAGAAGGTCAAGGTGCGCGTCGAGCGCGTGCTGAACGGGACGGCGTACGCGACGCTCGTCCAGCCTCAGGCGAAAGTCGTAGAGGGCCCGATCACCGCCGAGTCCGAGGCCGAGAAGCCGACCCGAGCGCCGCGCAAGAAGACTCCCGAGACGCCGAAGGCGGAGGCTGAGCAGCGGAAGCCGGAGGCCGAGAAGCCGAAGGCCGAGGCCGAGAAGCCGGCCCGCGCGCCGCGGAAGAAGCCTGTCAGGGAGCCGAAGGCCGAGGCCGAGAAGGTCGAAGCCGTCGCCGACGAGGTCGTGGTCGCCGACGAGGAGCCGCCCAAGCCGAGGAAGAAGACGCGCCGTGGCTCTCGCGGCGGTCGCGGCCGGAAGAAGAAGCCGGCCTCGGCGGCAGCAGCGGAGAACGGCCAGGCCGAGGAGCCCGTCGCCGCCACGGCGACGATCCATGTTCCATCTCCGGATCTCGGCAAGGACGGCGAGGCAGAGGCGAGCACCGACGGCGAACAGCCCGCGGCTGTGCCGAAGAAGAAGCGGACGCGTCGAGGCAGCCGAGGTGGTCGCAACCGCCGCAAGAAGTCGACGACTGCAGCGGGCACGGACGCCGGAGCAGCCTCGTCCCAAAGCACCTAGAGCCCGGCACGATCGTCACGGGGCGCCTGATCGGGCGCCCGCTCGACGAGAGCGACTTCGCCGACCTGTGCGCTCTCCATCGCGACGAGCGGGTGGTTGCAGCGTTCCACGCCGAGGTCAACAGTGACGAGGAGACGCGCGAGTTCCTCGACCGCAAGCTCGCGCACTGGCGGGAGCACGGGTTCGGGATCTGGATGTTTCGCGACGAGGCCGGGTCGTTCGTCGGACGCTGTGGGATCCACCGGTGGACGTTCGAGGACCTCGACGAGGTCGAGCTCGGATACGTCGTTCGCTCGGATCTCTGGTCGCAGGGCTACGCGACCGAGATGGGCGTGGCGGTCATCCGTCACGCATCAGAGGCATTTGGGATGCGTGAGCTCGTCGGGTTCACGCTGCGGGACAACGTCGGTTCTCAGCGCGTCCTCGAGAAGCTGGGGTTCGAATTCGAGCGTTCGTTCGTCGACTCCGACGGCGAAGACCTTGTCCTCTATCGCCGGAGCCTGGCCGATGTCGGGAGTCGGTCGGTGGGTAGTTTCGACCCGGACGTCTCGAAGTGGGATGCCTGGCGGCCCGAGCAGGTTGCGAGCCTGCTCGAAGGAGTCCAGGCGCCGTGGTACGTCGCGGCCGGGTGGGCGATCGACCTCTTTCTCGGTGGCGAGCACCGCGAGCACGAGGACCTCGAGATCGCGGTCCCGAACGCCCGGTTCGACGAGATCGTCGCCGCGTTGCCCGGGCTGGAGATCTTGGTCATCACCGGCCCGCACGAGGCCACGCCGCTCGACGAGGCTCGCGACCGCCTCGAGGAGACGCATCAGTCCTGGGTACGCGAGCCGACGACGGGGCTGTGGCGGTTCGACGTCTTCCGCGAGCCCTCGGACGGCGACACGTGGCTCTGCCGGCGCGACGAGAGCATCCGGCTTCCGTACGACGACGTGATCGAGTGGACGGACGACGGGATCCCGTACGTTCGGCCTGAGATCGCCCTTCTGTTCAAGGCGAGGCACGCGCATCGAGACCGGGACCAGGGAGACTTCGAGGCCGTGGTGCCGCGACTGGAGCCGGGACGCCGGCGCTGGCTCGCCGAGGCTCTCGAACGCGTCCATCCGGGCCATCGTTGGCTCGACGGTCTGAAGTAGTGGGCTCGGGCATTCGCATCCAGGCGCTCGCGCTCGTTCGTCGAGACGACCGGATCCTGGTCGAGACGGGCCGCGACGAGGTGAAGGACGAGACGTTTTTCCGGCTGCTCGGCGGCACCGTCGAGTTCGGCGAGACGGGCGCCGAGACCTTGCGCCGCGAGCTTCGGGAAGAGCTGGGCGCGGAAGCCGACGTCGGTCCCTTGGTGGCCACGATCGAGAACCTCTTCACGTACGAGGGCGAGGCGGCGCACGAGATTTGTCTCGTCTACGAGTGCAGCCTTCGGGACGAGCGCTTCTACGCCCGCGACGAGTGGGAGGCGCTCGAGGAGACGCCAAGTGGTGTCGTCATCCACCCCGTGTCGTGGCGGGCGATCGACTTCTTCGGGCCTTCGGGCGATACGCTCTATCCGGAGGAGCTACACACGCTCCTCTGAGCCGAGCAGGTATCGCCGCAGGAGCACGAAGATCGCGGCTCCGACCGCGAGCACGACGAGCCACATCCAGTTCGCAGACGGCCGGACGACGCTCGGCAGCCCCCAGTCCGTCCAGCCGCGTTTGACGACCTGCTCGCCCCACGCGTCGTTCGCGATGTTGCCGAGCCCGTAGGCGATCAGGCCCGACATCCAGGCGGCGAGCGCCGTTCTCCGCCACCCGGCGCGAAGGCGCGGAAGCTCACGCGACAGCAGGAGCATGGCGGCGACCACTTGGAGCCCGACGAAGCCGTGGTGCTCGCCGAGGTGTACTGCCGCCGCACCCTCGTGCACCTCGCTCGCGAGGAACACCCCGCCGGGGATGTAGAACCCGAGCTCCGCGAAGAACCAGGGCAGCGAGACGAGCGTCAGGACGACGAAGGTTGCGATTCGCATCCGGTCGCCTCGTGGAGAGCCCCAGCCGCCGAGTCCGCCGCTCCGCGCGGCGGCCACGCTCAGAGAGAGAACGAGCAGCACTCCTACCGCAGGAAGGACGTTGATCCACTTCGCGTCGAGATCGGCCTGGTCGAGGACCCCGGGGACGACGATGAGCAGGCAGAGGACGAGTGCGAGAAGCGCGAGTAAGGGTCTTCGCACGCGCTCGACCACGATCCCGAGCACGACGGTCGCGATCAAAGCGGCCGGCCAGTTCCAGGAGACGAGCATTCGGCTGAGCCCGCCCGGGAGCCCCTCCCCGCTCACGTGGTACAGCTTTTCGGGTGGTATTCGGGAGTACGTGACGAGGATCGCGAGCGCGATCGCGCCGCAGAGCGCCCAGACGGCGAACACCTCGGCGAGCCCCGGCCCGGCTGATCCTTGGCTAAACTGACCGTCTCGCGGGCCCGAGCCCGCGTTTTCCACGCCTATGTCCAACTACGCGATCATCTCACTGGGTGGCAAGCAGTACCGCGTCCACGAGGGCGAGAAGCTGCTCGTGGACCGGGTCACGACCGACGAGGGCAAGACGTTCCATCCGGACGTGCTCTTCGTCGGCGGCGACGGCAAGGCCGACTTCAAGCCGAGGATCCAGGTCACGGCGAAGGTCGTCGGCCACGTGAAGGGCGAGAAGATCCGCGTCGGCAAGTACCGCAGGCGCACCGGCTACCGCCGGCACACGGGCTACCGCAGCTCGCTCTCTCAGATCGAGATCACGTCGATCGGCGCGAAGCGGCAGACGGCGGCCAATAAGCCCGCGGCATCCGCGAAGAAGCCGACGTCATCCACGACGAAGAAGAAGGCAGACAATGGCTCATAAGAAGGGACTCGGTTCCTCCAGGAACGGCCGGGACTCGAACGCCAAGCGCCTCGGCGTGAAGATCTTCGACGGCCAGACGGTGACGGCGGGGATGATCCTCGTCCGCCAGCGCGGGACGAAGTTCCGCCCAGGCGCCGGCGCCGGCATCGGCCGCGACGACACGATCTTCGCCACGCGCGACGGCAAGGTCGAGTTCTCCTCGAGCGGCGAACGCCGCACCGTCACCGTTACCGGCACCGACTAGAGCGGTGTTCCACGATCGCGCGCGCATCCGGGTGAAGGCCGGGCGCGGCGGCGACGGTGCGCTCAGCTTTCGGCGCGAGAAGCACGTGCCCAAGGGCGGGCCGGACGGCGGCGACGGCGGCCCCGGCGGCGACGTGACTGTGGTCGCAGACACGGACCTCCGCGACCTTTCGAGCTTCCAGCGGCGCCGCTGGATCGAGGCGAAGCGCGGCGGATCGGGCGGCGGCTCGGGCAAGCACGGCGCGGCCGGCGAGGGCGTCGAGCTGCGCGTCCCCGCCGGGACGCAAGTGTTCGAGGGCGACCAGCTGGTCGCCGACCTGAAGAGCCCGGGCGCGCAGGTCGTGCTCGCGCGAGGAGGCGCGGGCGGCCGCGGCAACCGTCGCTTCGCCACCGCGACCCGCCAGACGCCGCGGTTCGCGGAAGTCGGTCAGCCCGGGGAGGAGGCGGACGTGGAGCTGCGGCTCAAGCTGCTCGCCGACGCCGCGCTCGTCGGCCTGCCCAACGCGGGGAAGTCGTCGCTCCTGACGCGGATCTCGAACGCAAAGCCGAAGGTCGCGAGCTACCCCTTCACGACGCTCGAGCCGGTGCTCGGGACCGTCGACGCCCCCGACGGGCGCCAGCTGACGGTCGCGGACGTGCCGGGCCTGATCGAGGGCGCAAGCGAGGGAGTCGGCCTCGGCCACGAGTTCCTCGCTCACCTCGAGCGCGCGCGGATGCTCGTGCACGTGATCGACGCGGCCGCCGGCGATCCGCCCGAGCAGTGGGCGCAGATCGACCAGGAGCTCACCGCCTACGGCGCGGGGCTCGACGCGCTGCCGCAAATCGTCGTCCTGAACAAGATCGACCTGCTGGTCGAGCCGCCCGAGCTCGGCGTCGAGGACGAGCGAATCGTCGCGGTCTTTCCAGTGTCGGCCGCGACCGGCGCGGGCATCGAGGAGTTCCGCCGCGCTCTCTTCCAGCACGTTCCCGAGCCTGAGCCGATCCCGGAGGAGAGCCCCGAGGGGTTGGCCGACTTCCTCGTCTACCGGCCGCAGCCGCGGACGCGCCGCTTCCGGATCTTCCGTACCGACAGCGGCTATCGGGTCGCCGGCCGCCCGCCCGGCGACGAGGAGCTGGCCGAGGCGCTCAAGGCCGCGGGCGCGAAGGCAGGCGACGAGGTCGAGATCGACGGCGAGCTCGTCGAGCTCGGATGAAGGGGATTCTCGGCGGCACGTTCGACCCGCCCCACAACGGCCACGTCGCGCTGGCCGAGGCGGCACGCGAGCAGCTGCCGATCGACGAGCTGGAGATCTGGGTGCAGGAGCATCCCGGCCATCGCGGCGTGTTCGCCGATCCGGAGACTCGGCTCGAGCTCGCCCAGGCGGCCTTCCCGGGGATGGACGTCCGGCTCGAACCGGAGCCGTTCACGGCCGACGCGGTCCGAGGCGGCGAGGAAGCGCTCTTCGTCGTCGGCGCCGACCAGGCCGCGGACTTCGAGCGCTGGAAGGACCCGGAGGAAGTGCTGGAGTGGGTCAAGCTCGCCGTGGGCACCCGCGGCGGCTACGAGCTGCCGGACCTGAGCCGCTGGGGCGACCGCGTCGTCCCGTTCGAGCTCGCCTCGCCGGAGGTCTCGTCGAGCGAGATCAGGGACCGCGTGGCCGCCGGCGAGACGGTTGCAGACCTTGTCCCGCCGGCGGTTGCGCGGCTGATCGAAGAACTAGGGCTGTATCGCTAGCGCCTGAGCTGCGTGATCCAGTACTCGACGTCCGGCCCCGGCGGAGTCGAGAAGCGCGCGTTGACTGCGTAGAGCCTCGAGCCGTGCGCGTCGACCGTCGTCGGGTCGTCGAGATCGCTGCTCGTGATCGTGCGCACCACGGTGCCGGACAGGAGGTTCGGCCGCAGCCTGATCACGAGGACGCCGTCCTGCGGGTTGCGAACGAC
>DASTYD010000135.1:0-3589 GCA_035765175.1 Gaiellaceae bacterium | reverse complement strand
TCTTCGCCGCTCGACGCCCGACCGCAAGGAGGTCGCGAGCGCGGTCCTCGAGCACGGCGATCTCCACGTCGATGCGGGCCGCCGCGAGGTCAAGGTCGGCGACGAGGAGATCAAGCTGGCGCCGAAGGAGTTCGACCTGCTGTGGGAACTGCTCGACCACCGCGGGCTCGTTCTGACTCGCGACCAGCTGCTCGAGCGAGTCTGGGGCTACACCTTCGCCGGCGACACGCGCACGGTCGACGTTCACGTCCGCCAGCTGCGCCGCAAGCTCGGAGAAGCGTCGCCGATCGTCACGGTGTGGGGCGTCGGCTACAAGGTCTCGCCCGCCAAGGAAGCCGCCACGGCCTAGGCCAATGTTTAGCTCTCTTCGGTTTCGCCTTCCGGCGCTCTTCCTCGCCGGGATCGCGTTGACCGGGCTCGTCTCGACGCTGATCGCCTTCGGGCTCTTCCGCAACTACACGCAGGACCAGGCCAAGCAGGAGCTGCGCCGGGAGGCCGCGGGCCTGACGCAGCTCTACGCCGCGCAGGCTCGGGGGTCGCAGGAGCGAGGAACCCAGCCTCCGCTCTTCGCGGCGAGCAAGCTCGAGGCGGCGAGCGGCAACCGCCTCTTCTACACCGGCCTCGACATCTTCTCCGGCCAGGCGACCGGGCTGACGAAGCTCCCGAGGCGCGCCGTCGACTGGTCTGCGCTCGAGCAGGGCGAGACGGTCGAGTTCGAGTTCACGCCGCCCGGCGAAGACCGGAACTTCCTCGCCGTCTCCCATCCGCTCTACCTCGACGAAGGGTTCGTCGGCGCGCTCACCGTCGCGACACCTGAGGCGCAGCTCAGCAACCAGGCGATGCGCCTCATCGCGCGGCTCGCGCTCGCGCTCGCGGTCGGCCTGATCGTGACTGGCTTCTTCGCCTGGTACCTGTCGGGTCGGATCACGGGGCCGGTGCGCCGCCTCGCGAAAGCCGCTGACGAGGTGGCCGAGGGCCGCTACGACACCCCGCTGCCGGAGGTCGCCGGCCGCGACGAGATCGCCGATCTCGCCGATTCGTTCCGGCAGATGACCGAACGGCTCGCGGAAGCCGAGGAGCTCGAGCGGAACTTCCTGATGACCGTGTCCCATGAGCTCCGCACGCCGCTGACCGCGATCCGCGGCCATGTGGAGGCGCTGCGGGAAGGGGTTGTCGAGGACCCCGAGCTGCGGACCGCTTCACTCGACGTGATCGCAGCCGAGGCAGGTCGCCTGGAACGGCTCGTCGGCGACGTGCTCGACCTCGCGAAGCTCGACACTCGGCGGTTCACGGTCCTGCGCGAAGAGGTCGACATGGCGAGGCTGCTCGACCGTGCGCATGGGGTGTTCGCGGAAGAGGCGAAGCGCCGTGGGATCGACTACGAGCAAGAGGTCGAGTCCGAGCCCGTGATCGTCTCCGACGGCGACCGCGTCCTCCAGATCATCACGAACCTGCTCGCGAACGCGTTCCGCTGGACGCCTGACGGAGGCCGCGTCGACCTTCGCCTGCGCTCCGAGAACGGTCGCATCTACGTGGCGGTCGAGGACAACGGCCCCGGAATCGGCCCCGACGAGCAGGAGCGGATCTTCCGGCCGTTCTGGACTCACGACGGGAAGGGGACGGGCCTGGGGCTTGCGATCGCGAGGGAGCTCGCGCTCGCGCTCGGCGGCCAGATCGAGCTGGAGAGCCAGGTCGGGCGGGGGAGCCGGTTCGAGCTCGTGCTACCTGCGCAGTTGAATTAGTCGAGCGGCTGCGCGGGGAACGAACCTGAGCAGCGGCGTCCTCGGTCTCGTTGTCTAGCTCAGAGGTTGGGCGAAGAACCAGTCGTGACCTTTTTCGGTGCACGCCTTCGGCGCGCGCCGAAAAAGTGAGCGCCGCGCAGCGGCGCGAACCTGAGCAGCGGCGTCCGCGGTCTCGTCGTCTAGCTCAGAGGTTGGGCGAAGAACCAGTCGTGACCTTCGAGGTCCTCGGTGTCGTAGCGGCGGTCGCCGTACTCCTGGTCGGTCGGCGGCGTGTTGATCGTGGCGCCTTCCGCCTGCGCGCGCTCGTAGTGGGCGTCGACGTCGTCGGACGTAGACGTGCACGCCGGCGGTCGCGCGGCCACCACGGGAGTTCGGACCCTCGTAACCAGAGCCGGGCTCGCCCAGCATGACGACGCCGTTCCCGAGACAACGACCCGGGGCTTAACCCGCCTTGCGCTCGTCGATCCGATAAACCTCGGCGCCGCCGTTCGACTCGAGCTTCCGCTCCATGCGAGCCAGGCGCTGGTCGACCCCGGTCCAGCCCGACGAGATCAGGTCGACGAGGAGGGCGAGGTCGTCGATGCGGGCGTGCCTCTCGGCGAGGAGGTCGTTCTCGAGCCCCTCCAGGCGGCGGATCGTCTGCCCTGCGAGCCCGCGCACCTCTGCCAGCTGACGGCCGACCGGAGCAGCTTCGGTGCGGACGCCCTCGCGGACAGCGTCCTCGACCCGTCCGGGCAGCGTCGTCTCGAGCTGCGCTGCGAGCTCCGCAAGGGCCTCTACCTGCGCCCGTGCGCGCTCGAGCGCCGCGTCGACGTCGCCCTGGGCGGTTCGCCCGTTCGTGGCTTCCTGCAACCGCGCTCGTGCCCGTGCCAGCGCTGCTTCATGCATGGCTGGGACGCTAGCGTTGGCGTCGGATGAAGCGCTCCGAGCTCGAGTACGCGCTGCCCGAGGAGCTGATCGCGCAGCACCCGGCCGAGCGGCGCGACGAGTCGCGGCTTCTCGTCTACGAGCGGGAGACCGGCGACGTGCGCCATCGCCGGGTCCGCGAGCTTTCGGAGGAGCTGCGCAGCGAGCTCGTCGTCGTCAACGACACGCGAGTCGTCCCGGCGCGGCTGCGGCTGGAGCGGCCCGGCGGCGGCGCAGCCGAGGTTCTGCTCCTCGAGCCGTTGAACGGAGCGGGGGAGTGGGAGGCGCTCGCGCGGCCGACGAGGAAGCTCAGGCCGGGACAGCGATTGGGCCCGGTCGAGCTGCTCGAGCACCTCGGCGAGGGCCGCTGGCGCCTGCGCCTCGAGGGCGAGCCCGCCGGTGAGGCGCCGCTGCCGCCGTACATCACCGAGCCGCTCGCCGACCCGGAGCGGTACCAGACGGTCTACGCGGAGCACGAGGGCTCAGCCGCGGCGCCGACCGCGGGGCTCCATTTCACCCCCGAGCTCCTGGCCGGGCTCGACGTCGAGCGCGTGACGCTCCATGTCGGCCTGGACACGTTCCGGCCCGTGACCGTCGAGGACCTCGCCGATCACCCGATCCACACGGAACGCTACGAGGTTCGCGAGGAATCGTGGGAACGAATTCGGAGCGCCGAACGGGTGCTCGCTGTCGGGACGACGACCGTTCGTGTTCTCGAGTCGGTCGCCGCCGGCGCGCCGCTCTCCGGGCGGACCGATCTCCTGATCCAGCCCGGCTTCGAGTTCCGCCGGACGGACGCGCTGCTCACGAACTTCCACCTGCCCGGCTCGACGCTGCTCGCGCTCGTGATGGCGTTCGCGGGGATCGAGGAAACGCGCCGCCTCTATGAGCTCGCGATCGCGGAGCGCTACCGCTTCTACTCCTTCGGCGACGCGATGCTG
>DASTYD010000134.1:0-33455 GCA_035765175.1 Gaiellaceae bacterium | reverse complement strand
CGAGACTCCCCGAGCCACCCGGTAGACCTGATCCGCAAGCGCAAGCGCATCCTCCTCGAATCTGACGCGATCACGCGCGCCTTCTGCCAGCCGCCGGGCCTCTTCTGACGAGGTCTCGCTCACCCGGCGACCCTAGCAGTGGAAAACGCCGGGAAACCCGGCTGTATTCCCTCGCGGGGGAACCCGTGGCTCACGCGTGACCCCTCCTTTCGAGCGGTGGCTCGCTCCGAGGCGTTTCAGGAGCCGCCGCTCCTTGGTGTGCTTCGAGGGTTTCTGTCGCTCTGTGCCCCCGCCGGGCTACGCCCCGCTCCGACGGCCGATGGTTGTGGTCCTCAAGAGCGGGTAGAACCAGGCCAACCTAGAAAGGGAGACCAATGGAAGGCTATGACGTTGTCACGTACGACGACGACAAGGTGGGCACCGTCGCCGGCGAGTCCGGTGACTACCTGATCGTCGAGCATGGGCTCGTCCGCAAGTCGAAGCGCGCGCTGCCGCGGGAGCTCGCGCATCCCGACCCCGAGGAGCAGCAGGTGCGCATCACCGTGAGCAAGGAGATCTTCCTCGACTCGCCGGAACTCGACGACGGCGACCTCGACGAGAGTGCGGTCAGCGAGCATTACGGCCTCGCGCCGTCAGAAGGCCCGGGCACGGAAGGCTACGGCGTGACGGATCGCGGCGACCCCGCACGCTCGTCCGAGGAGCAGGCGCTGCGAGACGGCGTCGAGCCGACGGAGGCCGAGCGGGCGCGAATCCGCGCGGGCGAGCCCGAGCTCGAGGAGTCTCCGGCGCTGCTCGGCGACCGGATGGCCGGCGTCGAGACGGAGCGCCGGGAAGAGCGCTAGACCGGCTCGACGGGGCGAAAGCCGCCGCGGGCCATCGCGGCGAGGAGATCGTCCCGAGAAGTTCGCTCGTCGTCCCAGGAGAGCGTGACCTGCCCCATCAGGGTCGCGTTCGCCTGCTCTAGACCGTCCTGGCCGTCGAGCGTGGCGGCCAGGCGCATCACGCACCGCTCGCACCGGATACCAGTCACCTGCAGTGTCTCGGTTCGGACGGCCATGCCCCTAACCTAGCGATCGGTCGACGAGGTCGGCGCAGACGGCCTCGAGCCCATGGGAACGGCCGACCTCGAGCTGACGTTCCGCCTCGGTCTCGGACAGGTTCAGCGTTTCGCCGGCCAGCTCCGCTGCGAGCTCGCGGGCCTTTGCCGTTCGCTCACCGTCGGGATGGAAGAGCTCTGCATCCAGGCCGAAGCGGGCGGCCGACCAGCGGTTCTGCTGGTAGAGGCCGCGCCCGGCCGGGTCGTGCGCGCGCGCCGGCTGGTCGAGCACGGCCCGGCACAGGTCGACGATGAGCCCGACGACCGCCGTCGTCCGCTCGAGCGCGGTCGGCTGGTCGGGCATGCGGATCTCGAGCGTCCCGAAGCGAGGATGCGGCCGAATGTCCCACCAAAAGCGCGTGTACTCCGCCGCCATGCCCAGCCGCTCGAAGCGCTCGACGAACTCCTCCCAGTCCGCGTACGAACGAAAGGCGGGCGGGGCGCCGCTGCGGGGAAGCTGCGCGAGCACCTCGGCGCGATTCGACATCATTCCGGTCTCCTCGCCGGCCAGGTACGGCGAGTTCGCCGACAGCGCGAGGACGACCGGAAGCCAGGGCAGAACGCCCTCGAGCGCCTGGAAGCAGGCGTCGGCGCTCTCCATCCCGACATGAACGTGGAGGCCGCTCACGCCCTGCCGGCGCGCAGAGACGCCCGCGTAGTCGACGAACTCCTTGTAGCGCTCTTCGTCGGCGATCTCCTGGTCTTCGGGGCGACTGATCGGATGGCTCCCCGCCGCCGCGACCCTGAGCCCGCGCTCGGCAGCGAGCGCAGCAGCTTCGCGTCGCAGCTCGGCAAGCGTCTCCGCGGCCTCTTCGGGCGTCGCGCAGATGTTCGTGTTCAGCTCGAGCGCCGAGGCGAAGAGCTCGCTCTTCAGCGTCCCTGGAAGCGCCGCCCCCTCCGAAGCCGCGATCAGCTCAGCCGCCCGCGGCGCGAGGAGAAGCGAGTCCGCGTCGAGCACCATCAGCTCCTCCTCGACGCCCACCGAGAACGGCGCCGACTCACCGAAATGCGCCTCGATCACGGGCGCAGTGTGTCAACGATCGAACGAGCGAGGCCTCACGGGGGAGCCCAAGGCTCCCCCGTGACCTCAGGCGGTCCCGGCCCCGGGGTCGTCCACACCGGAAGTGGGCCCAGGTCCGCCTCTAGGTCGGTCACTCCAGGGGAGGCGGAGATTGCCGACCAAGCTTCACGTTGGTGGTCCGGAGCTCGCTTCCGCGATAGAAGTCGACGAGGACGGTGTCGCCCGGCTCGTGCTGCGCCACGATCTCCCGCAGGCGCTCGGTCGTGCTGACGGGCACTCCGTCCACCCTGACGATGAGATCGCCGCCGAGCTGGTAGCTCTCGCCCGCGAGAACCACCGGGTCCGACCCACCGACCAGGCCCGCCTGCTCGGCGCCGCTCCCGCGATAGACGGTCTCGACGAGGAGCCCCTTCGGCGCACCGAGGTTGAAGACTCGTGCGATCCGGGAGGAGATCGGCCGCGATACGACACCGAAGTACGGATGCTCGACGTGACCGCTCGTCTTCAGCTGGGCGACGACGTCCCGGACGGTGTTGATCGGGATCGCGAAGCCGATGCCTGTGTTTCCCGTTCCGGCGCCGGTCGCGATCGCCGAGCTGACGCCGATCACCTCGCCCTGCGCATTCAGCAGCGGGCCGCCGGAGTTGCCCCGGTTGAGAACGGCGTCGGTCTGGATGACTCTGTCGATGGGAGCGCCGCCGGGCGACGTCAGCGACCTGTGGAGCGCGCTGACGATCCCGAGCGTGATGCTGCGCTCGTAGCCGAGCGGATTTCCGATCGCGGCGACCTCGTCGCCCACCTCGACCGTGTCCGAGTCCCCGAGCGGAAGCGGCGTCAGAGCCCGCGAGCTCGCGATCACCTTTAGGAGCGCGACATCCGTCGAGGCGTCCCTGCCGACGATCTCGGCCCTCATCGAGTCGCTGTTCGAGAAGCTCACGTAGACGGTTTGGGCGGAGCCCACCACGTGGTAGTTGGTGACGACGAGCCCTGCCTTGTCGATCACGAAACCCGACCCGAGGGAGCGCTGGACGTCGGTCCCTTCCAGGCCGAAGGGGTTCCCGAACCACTGGCTCCGCGGCAGCTTCACCTTGGTCGTCGACGTGACCTGCACGACTCCGGGCGCGTCCCGCCGGTAGATCTCGCGCAGTGTCATGCGCTGCGAGCCCGCCTGCGAGACGTTGCCGCTGAAGGTCGGCCGATCGAGGACGACCTCCCGCACCGTCGTCGTGTTCTTGCCGACATCGAGGATGGCCGCGCCGGCAATGGCGACCGCGCCGCCCGCGACGGCGGCGACCACCAGACCCGCCGCCTTCGGTAGCGACTCTCTCGTGACCGGAATCTGCACGGGCTTTGTATAACGCGGCGTTCGTTAACGGAGGCTTTTCGCCGACCCGGTTCCGTTAACCGAAGTTTGCGCCCGCGTTAAGACGTTGCAGCAGCCGCGGCCATGCGCCAACGGCGCGCCTCGAGTCTGCGGCCGAGGAAGGCAAGAGCCGAGATTGCAACCGTAAAAGCCGTCACGATCGCGACCCCGCCCGGCAGGCGCGTCAAGGATTCCATCGCCGCGCCAACGAGGCCGGCGCAGGGAATCGTCAGGATCCACGCGAGGAGGATGTTCCCCGCGACGCCCCAGCGGACGGCCGACAGCCGCGTGCTCGCTCCGGCCCCGAGCACGGAGCCGCTGATCGTCTGGGTCGTCGAGACCGGGAATCCATAGCGGGCGGTCACCCAGAGGATGGCGGCGGTCGACGTCTGGGCCGCGAATCCCTGCGGCGGCTCGAGCTTGGCGATGCGCTGCCCGAGCGTCCGGATGATCCGCCAGCCGCCCGCGTACGTGCCCATTGCCATCGCGGTTGCGGCGCTGATCGTCACCCAGAGCGGCACCTCGAACGGCTCGGCCTCGAGGTGGCCGGAGGCGATGAGCGCCAGGGTGATGATGCCCATCGTCTTCTGGGCGTCGTTCGTGCCGTGCGTGAAGGCGACGAATCCTCCTGAGACGAGCTGGAGGCGGCGGAAGACGCGATTCACGGGCCCGGGAGCGCGTTTTCGGATCAGCCAAAGGGTGACCGTCATCAGCAGCAGCGCGCCCAGAAGCCCAAATGTCGGCGCGAGGAGCGAGGGAATGAGCACCTTCTCCTTGAGCCCGCTCCAGTTGACGACGTCGAAGCTTCCGGTCGCGGCCACGGCCGAGCCGATGATTCCGCCGATCAGGGCATGGCTCGAGCTCGACGGGAGGCCCAGGTACCACGTGATGAGGTTCCACGTGATCGCACCGACGAGCCCTGCGAGCACCACCTTCAGCGTGATCACCTCGGAGTTGACGATTCCCGTGGCGACCGTCGCGGCGACCTTGAAAAAGAAGAACGCCCCGATGAAGTTGAGGATCGCCGAGCTGATCACCGCCGCGCGCGGCGAGAGCGCTCTCGTCGAGACGCTCGTCGCGATCGAGTTCGCCGTGTCGTGGAACCCGTTCGTGAAGTCGAAGAAGAGTGCGATGACGACGACGGCGACGAGCGTGGCGTCCATTGGCCGTCAGACGTTCTTGACGACGATGTTGCCGACGAGATCGGCGGCGGTCTCACACGCGTCGATCGCCTCTTCAAGCGCCTCGAAGATGTCCTTCCAGCGAATGACGGTCAGCGCGTCGACGTCCTCACGGAAGAGCGCCGCGATCGCGTTCCGCTCGATCCGGTCGCCCTCGTCCTCGAGGCGCTTTACCGCGACGATGTGCTGCTCGACCCGGCGGAGCTGACGGAGCTCGGCGAGGGCTTTCGAGAGGTGCTCGGCCATGTCGACGAGCACGCGGCACTGCTCGACCGACTGCTCCCTCCGCGACTCGACCTGGTAGAGGCCGAGCAACTCGGATGCGTGCTCGATGTAGTCGACGACGTCGTCGATCGCCTTCGCGAGCTCGTAGATGTCCTCCCGGTCGAACGGCGTGATGTACTGGGTATTGAGGAGGTCGATGATCTCCCGGGTCAGCTCGTCGCCCTGGTTCTCGAGGTCCTTCACCTGCTCGTGGTCGATGCTCGTCTCCGGAAACTCACGAAAGCGCTGCTCGGCCAGACGCGCGGTCGCGAGCAGGTTCTCGCCCGCGCGCGTGAAGAAATCGTAGAACTCAGTCGTCTTGGGGACGAAGGCCAACCGCATGCGGGCGGATTCTTACTAGGTGTCGACGCGCTCGGGGTGAGAAGCGTCGGTGAACTCGCGGAATTCACCGGTCACGAGGTACGCAGTCTGCTCACCGATGTCGACCGCGTGGTCGCCGATTCGCTCGAGGCAGCGGGAGATGACGAGCATCCGCAGCCCCCACTCGCGCCGCTCGGGATCCGCTCCGAGCTCGAGGACGTACTTCGTGACCCGGCGATTCGTGCGGTCGATCAGCTCGTCCAGCTCGACGAGGCTTTCCGCTCCTGCGACGTCGCGGTTCGCGAACGACTCGAGCGCGACGCGAATCATCTCCTCGGCGCGGGAGCCCACCTCGTCGAAGCCCTCGACGATCGTCGGGTCGGGCGGGAGACCGTGCGCGAGCTTCGTCAACTTGGCGACCGTCACGCAGAGGTCGGCCATCCGCTCGAGGTGGAGGTTCGAGTGGAGCACGGCGAGCACGAAGCGCAGGTCGGTGGCGACCGGCGTCTGGCGCGCGAGCAGCGACTCGATGGCCTGCTCGAGCGCGAGGTACTGGCGGTCGACCTCGTCGTCGAACGCGATGACTTCGTCCGCGAGCTCGGGGTCGTTTTCTCGAAGCGCGTTGACCGAGCCCCTCAGAGCCCGCAAGACGAGCTCACCTTCTTCGAGCAGGGACGCTTGGAGAGTGTCGATCTCTTCCTGGAGCGTCACACGCATACGTCGAACATACCCATTTCTCGCCCTTCGCCCGCGGGAAATGGCGAAGCCCGCGGCGACAGCCCGGGCGAGCCCGACAAAGGTTGTGCCCGACCGCGAGCCCAAGCTGGACCGAGGCCGACGAACGTGGTGTTTCCTATCCGAAACGCCCCGTCACGTAGTCCTCGGTCCGCTTGTCGGACGGCTGCGTGAAGATCTTGTGGGTCTCGTCGAACTCCACGAGGATGCCCGAGCGCTCTCCCTCCCCGCCGGGCGTGATGCTGAAGAAGGCCGTCATGTCGGCGACGCGCGCTGCCTGCTGCATGTTGTGCGTGACGATCACGATCGTGTAGTCGCTCTTCAAGCCGTGCATCAGGTCCTCGATCCGGGTCGTCGCGATCGGGTCGAGCGCCGAGGCAGGCTCGTCCATGAGGATCACGTCGGGCTCGACGGCGAGGGCCCGAGCGATGCAGAGGCGCTGCTGCTGCCCACCTGAGAGGGACAGGCCGCTCCGCTTCAGGCGGTCCTTGACCTCGTCCCAGAGCGCGGCCTGCTCGAGCGCCCGCTGCACGCGCTCGTCGAGATCTCCCCGCATACGCAAAACTCGCGGCCCGTACGCGACGTTGTCGTAGATCGACTTCGGGAACGGGTTCGCGCGCTGGAAGACCATCCCGATCCGCTTGCGAACCTCCACGGGATCCACGCCTGCCGCGTACAGGTCGTGGCCGTGGTACAGCACGCGGCCCTCGACGGTGGCCCCCCGGACGACATCGTTCATCCGGTTCAAGCAGCGGATGAAGGTGCTCTTGCCGCAGCCCGACGGGCCGATGATCGCCGTCACCTGGTTCTTCCGGACCTCGAACGAGACGTCGCTGATCGCGGGCGAGCCGTCGTAGCGCACGGTCAGGTCCTGGATGTCGAAAACGACCTCGTCCGGCTCGGCCATGTGGCGCGATCCTATGCGGGGAATGCGATCGTGATCTGGAGCCCGTGGCCCGGCGTGCTCGCCGCCTCCACGCGGCCGCCGGCGCTCGTGACGATGTGCTTGACGATCGCGAGCCCGAGGCCCGTCCCGCGTGATGCGCGGGCTCGGTCCGAGCGGTAGAAGCGCTCGAAGAGGCGCAGCAGGTCCTCGTCGCTCACGCCGATGCCGTCGTCGGCGGCCGTGAGCACGGTCTCGGTGCCCTCGCGGACGAGGCGGATGGAAAAGGTCGCTCCGTCGCCCGCATAGCGGAGCGCGTTCTCCACCAGGTTCTCGATCGCGACGCGGAGCATGCGCGGCCTCAGTGGGACCTCGACGTCCTCGTCGAGCTCGGAGCCGAGCGTGATGCCAGCGCGAACCGCGCTTTCGGCAAGCCCGTCGAGCACCTCGCGCACGATCGGCGCGGCCCGCGTGGATGTCAGAGCGACGACTGCGCGGCCGCTTTCCAGCTCGCTCAGGAAGAGAACGTCGTCGATCAGCTCACCGATCTGCTCGACTTCGGCCTTCCCCTGCTCGATGAGCTGGTCGACGTTCACCGACGGGAGCGTCGCCGTCTCGAGCAGGGCGAGAAGCCTGGCGAGCGGGGTGCGCAGCTCGTGCGAGACGGCGGCGGTGAAGCCCGCCCGCAGCTCTTCGTAGGCGGCGAGATCCCCCGGCTCGCGCAGCCAGACGAGCGACTCGGAGCGCCCGTTTACCTCGACCAGGGCTCGGTGCGGGCGCCAGCGATCCGGTTCCAGGAGCTCCGGTGGAACCGGCTCCCCGACGACGAGCCCGTCGAGCCTCTCGCGGGCGCGGCGGCTCGCGTCGATGACGCGGTCTTCGTCGTCCAGGACGAGGACGATCTCGGGACTCTCTTCGAGCAGCCGGCGGCCCCGTTCCGCGGCGAGGTCGGGGTTCTCCATAATCGGCGTTCAGTATGGCGAAGGTCTTGATCGTCGAAGACGACGAGGTCATCGCTCAGGGCATGGCTCACCACCTGTCGCTGGCGGGCTTCGACGCCGTCGTGGTGTCCGACGGCGACGCCGGCCTGCGACGCCTGCGGTTCGAGGCGCCGGACGTGTGCGTCGTCGACCTGATGCTCCCGCGCACGGACGGCTGGCGGCTGATCGAGTCGGCCCGCAGTGAGGGCCTCGGCACGCCCATCATCGTCGTCAGCGCGCGCGGCACGGAGCACGACCGTGTGCACGCGCTCGAGATCGGGGCCGACGACTACCTCGTCAAGCCGTTCTCGATGAAGGAGCTCGTCGCGCGGGTCGGCGTGGCCTCGAGGCGAGGCGGCCGGGAACAGCCCGAAGAGCGCGGCGAGCCTATCGAGATCGAGGAGCTCCGGATCGACCCGAACAACGTCCAGGCGTACCTCGACGGCGAGAGCGCGCAGCTGACGCCGACCGAGTTCCGGCTCCTGTACGCCCTCGCCCTGGAGCGAGGCAGGGTCGTCAGCCGCGACGAGCTCCTCCAAAAGCTCTGGGGCCGCCGCGAGGGCCATCGCGACCGCACCGTGGATGTCTTCGTCCGCAAGCTGCGCGAGAAGATCGACCGCCGCGCGCCGCGGCACACGTTCATCCAGACGCGCTACGGCGTCGGCTACAAGCTGGAGGCGGAACCAAAGCCTTAGAGCGTCGTGCTTGACATATCGATATAGATCGATACGATGATCGTCGATATGACACTTTCACTTATCGGCTGCTGCGCGCCGCTCGGCGCCACGCCACTCTCGGACGAGGACGCCGGGGCAACAGCTCGGGTGTTCAAGGCACTCGGCGATCCGGCGCGGGTCCGGGTCATCAGCATGCTGGCGGCCGCCGGCGAGGCGGTCTGTGCGTGCGAGTTCGTTCCCGCGCTCGGGCTCAGCCAGGCAACGGTCAGCCATCACCTGAAGAAGTTGACCGAGGCGGGTCTGTTGGAGCGCGAGCAGCGGGGAAAATGGGCCTACTTCTCCCTCGACCGGGAGGCACTGGAGCAACTCGAGACTCTCGTTCGAATCCCGGAGGCCGTGTCATGAGCGCCGAAACGACCGAGACGATGCGCGAGCAGGTGCGAGAGCGCTACGCGCAGGCAGCGCGTGCTGTCGGCACCGGTTCGCGGGCCGAGTGTGGGGACGGGTCCTGCTGCGACGGAAAGGCGACGGACTTCGGCGAAGGCCTGTACAGCGCGATCGAGCGCGCCGAGCTGCCCGATGCAGCCGCGCTCTCCTCGCTCGGTTG
Source organism: Gaiellaceae bacterium (assembly GCA_035765175.1). Taxonomy (GTDB): domain Bacteria; phylum Actinomycetota; class Thermoleophilia; order Gaiellales; family Gaiellaceae; genus VAXT01. The sequence goes on along the minus strand of DASTYD010000134.1, from coordinate 24,327 downwards.
CGGCAATCCGACCGCGGTCGCTGAGCTTCGCGAGGGCGACGTCGTGCTGGATCTCGGTTCGGGCGGCGGGATCGACGTCATTCTCTCCGCGAAGCGAGTCGGGCCCACCGGAACCGCCTACGGGCTCGACTTCACAGACGAGATGCTGGCGCTCGCACGCCGGAACGCCGCGGATGCCGGCGTCACGAACGTCCATTTCCTGCGGGGCGCGATCGAGCAGATCCCACTCCCGGCCGAATCGGTGGACGTGATCATCTCCAACTGCGTCATCAACCTCTCCGTCGACAAGCCGGCCGTCCTGACCGAGATGGCGCGGGTCCTCAAGCCGGGCGGCCGGCTCGGAATCGCCGACGTGGTCTCCGAGGACCGTCTGTCGCCGGACGAGCGGGCCGAACGAGGCAGTTACGTCGGTTGCATCGCCGGCGCACTCTCGAAAGGAGAGTACGTTGCGGGCCTCGAAGCCGCCGGCTTCGAAGACGTCTCCGTCGAGTTCACCCACGAGGTCGCCGACGGGATGCACGGCGCGATCGTGAAGGCGGTGAGGACGAGCAGGCGGACGCGGCTGCCACTCGTTCGCTCAGGGACGAGCCCAGCCTGCTGCTGAACCCACGCGATCGAGATCTAGGAGGCGCAATGACCCAGGCTCTCTCGATCCGCCTGAGCGACGCGTTCACAGCTTCGACTCCAGATGTTCACCATCTTGCAGCCCTGGGCCGTTCGCGCTCCTCATAGCCTCGCCCTCGAGGACCTCTCCGTGGTCCGTCGACGACGAAAGGAGCTACGAGGGGAGTCATGAGAGTCTTTGCGAAACGAAGGAAGCGGTTTCTCGGTGGGATCTCGGTCCTGCTCGTCGCCGCCTCCGCGGTGGCGGCACTCAGCGTCTCCGGTGCTCAGGCACGGTCGAGCGCGGGCGAGCTGAAGGGTGCCGGCGCGACATTCCCGGCACCGCTCATCGCCGTCTGGCAGCAGCGCTACGAAGCAGCGAAGGACGTCAAGATCACCTACAACCCGATCGGTAGCGGTGGCGGCATCACCGCGATCACGAACAAGACCGTGGACTTCGGCGCGAGCGACGCTCCGCTGACGCAGGATCAGTTCAGCGCCTGCAAGGGCTGCGTCCAGCTTCCCTGGGTGCTGTCGGCCACAGCGGTCATGTACAACATCCCCGGCGCCCCGAACAACCTTCGCATCACGGGGGCGATCGTCGCCGACATCTACCTCGGCAGGATCACCAAGTGGAACGACCCCAAGATCCAGAGGATCAACCGGGGCTTCACCCTGCCGAATCAGACGATCACCCCGGTGTACCGCAGCGACTCGAGTGGGACGACGTACAACTTCACGAGCTACCTGAACACGGCGAAGCCGGAGTGGAAGTCCCGGATCGGCAAGGGCACGACGGTCAACTGGCCCGCCGGCGTCGGCGCACGTGGCAGCTCGGGCGTCTCGGGCGTGATCTCTCGCACCGAGGGGGCGATCGGCTACGCGGACATCGCATACGCGCTGAAGAACAAGCTCAAGTTCTTCTCCGTGCGGAACCGTGCAGGCAACTTCGCACGTCCCGGTCTCGTGGGGATCAAGGCCGCGGCACAGGCTGACCGGAAGTTCAGCCCGACGAACGAGCTCTCGATCGTCAACCCGCCGCCGGGCAAGCGATTCAGGAAGGCGTATCCGATCTGCACGTACTCCTATGTGCTGCTCCGGATCCAGTCGGAGCAGGCGGCGCTCCTGAAGCCGTTCGTCACCTGGGCGCTCACGTCCGGTCAGGCCTACGGTCCTGCGCTCGTCTTCCAGCCGGTTCCGAAGTACGTCGTCGACCGCGGCAAGGCGACGCTGAGAAGGGTCCACCCGTAGGAGTCCCGCGCGCATGAGCGTCGCGGAGGAGCAGGTCTCCGGCCCCGCCACCTTCAAGCGGCGGGGCCGCTTTCGTCCGGGGGACGCGGTCCTCTACGTGGTCACGCTGCTGGCCGCGATCAGCGGCGTCGTCCTCCTGACGCTGATCACCCGGGAGGTCCTGGCCGACGCGTGGCCCGCGATGGACCGCTTCGGGCTGAAGTTCCTGACGACCCAGGCCTGGGACCAGAACAAGGAGCTCTTCGGCGCCAGGTCGTTCATCTTCGGGACGGCGGTCACGTCGTTCGGCGCCCTGCTCCTGGCGACGCCGATCTCGATCGCGATCGCGCTCTTCCTGACCGAGCTGGCCCCGCGCTGGATCCGCTCCGTCGTCGGCCCGCTCGTCGAGCTTCTGGCTGCGGTCCCCAGCGTCGTCCTCGGCCTGTGGGGGATCCTCGTCCTCGGCCCGTTCGTCACCGGAACGCTCGAGCCGGCGCTCCACAACGCGCTCGGCTGGCTGCCGCTCTTCGGCCCGGCCAGGCCCGTCAGCTCGAGCATGTTCGCGGCGATCCTGATCCTGACGATCATGATCGTCCCCATCGTCTCGAGCATTTGTCGGGAGCTGTTCCTCGGCGTGCCGAGCGAGCTCAAGGACGGCGCGCTGGCCCTCGGGGCGACGCGCTGGGAGATGGTGCGCGGCGTCGTGTTCCCGTACGCGCGCGCCGGCATCGCCGCGGCGATGATCCTCGGGCTCGGCCGTGCCATCGGCGAGGCGATCGCCGTCACCCAGGTGATCGGCAACAGCGTCGCTATCAACGCGGATCTGTTCGCGCCGGGAGACACGCTCGCGAGCCGGATCGCCGGGCAGTACCAGGGCGCCGACACGGCGCTCCAGCTCTCGTCACTCGTCTACCTCGCCGTGATCCTGCTCGTCTTCTCGCTCGTGACGAACATCATGGCCCAGATCGTCGTCCGTCGGGTGGCAGGCCGGCACCAGGTCTGATGGAAGCCGATCAGAACGCCTCGCAGATCTTCAGGACCGAGCGCATCGGGCGGCGCAAGCTCGTGAATCGGCTCGTCGAGGTCGCCGCCACGGTTTCGGCGCTCCTTGCCGTCGCCGTGCTCGTGCTCTTGATCGGCTCCGTCGCCAAGCGTGGAGCGGGCGCGATCAGCATCGACTTCCTGACGAAGACGCCGGTCATCAACACAGGCTTCGGGGAGCCGCAGCCCTCTGGGATCGCGAACGCGATCGTCGGCACGGCGATCATCGTCGGGCTCGCTGTCCTGATGGCCCTACCCGTAGGCGTGCTCACGGCGATCTACCTCAACGAGCTCGCTCCTCCACGGGTCGCCTCGGTGCTCACGCTCGCGCTCGACGTGCTGAACGGGATCCCGGCGATCGTGATCGGAATCTTCGTCTTCGTCTTCCTCGTCGTCGGCCACGGTCAGACCGCTTGGAAGGGCGGGTTCGCGCTCGCGATCCTGATGCTGCCGATCGTCGCGAGGTCGACCCAGGAAGTCCTCGCGCTCGTCCCGAGCTCGCTCCGCGAGGCGAGCCTCGCGCTGGGTGCGGCGAGGTGGCGGACGACTCTCAGCGTCGTCCTGCCGCAGGCCGTCGGCGGCATCGTCACGGGCGCGACTCTCGCGACCGCACGCGTGGCCGGCGAGACCGCACCGCTCCTCTTCACCTCGTCACTCGTCGCCGACGACATCCGCACGAACCCGAACGAGGCGCTCGAGTCGATGCCGATGTTCATCTTCAAATCGGCCGAGCAGGCCGACCCGGCGCTCCACGAGCAGGCCTGGGGCGCCGCTCTCGTCCTGATCGCGTTCATCCTGATCACAAGCCTTCTCGCGCGGGCATTCGCAGCCAGGAGCCGGCGCCGGCTCTTAGGAGAACGCTGACGATGAACTACCCTTCCACGTCCGTGCAGGACTCATCCGAGCAGCACGTTTCCGAAGGCCTCCCGAGCGCGATCGACCCCGCCCAAGTCGGCACGGCGGCGCCTTCCCTCAGGTCCACGCGCGCGCGAGAGTTGGTGTTCATGATCGAGAGCCTCACGGCGTTCTACGGCGAGGTCGCCGCGATCCGCGATGTCAGCTTCGAGATCTACCGGCGAATGGTGACGGCGATCATCGGCCCGTCGGGCTGCGGAAAGAGCACGTTCATCCGCTGCCTCAACCGGATGAACGACGTGATACCGAGCTTCCGCACCGAAGGGCGGATCCTCTACCACGACGTCGACCTCCAGGGGAGCGGCGTCGACCCCGTCGCGGTGCGACGCCGGATCGGGATGGTCTTCCAGCGGCCGAACCCGTTCCCGAAGTCGATCTACGAGAACGTCGCCTACGGCTTGCGGATCCTCGGGCTCAAGGACGATCTCGACGGCAGAGTCGAGCAGGCGCTGAAGCGGGCGGCGCTCTGGGACGAGGTCAAGGACCGCCTGAAGCGGAGCGGGCTCTCGCTCTCAGGCGGGCAGCAGCAGCGCCTCTGCATCGCTCGGGCGCTTGCAATCGAGCCCGAGGTGATCCTCATGGACGAGCCCGCCTCGGCTCTCGACCCGATCGCGACGACCCGGATCGAGGACTTGATGCACGAGCTGAAGAAGGACTACACGATCGTCGTCGTCACGCACAACATGCAACAGGCGGCGCGCGTCGCGGACATGACCGCGTTCTTCAGCATCACCAAGGGCGACGAAGGCCAGCGCTCGGGCGTGCTCGTCGAGTACGACGACACGAACACGATCTTCACGCAGCCGAAGGACAAGCGGACCGAGGACTACGTGACGGGGCGTTTCGGATAAGAGACACCACGTTCGTCGGGCTCGGTCCAGCTTGAGCTCGTGGTCAGGCACAACCTTTTGTCGGGCTCGCCCAGGGCTGTCGCCGCGGGCTTCGCCATTTCTCGCGGGTGAAGGGCGAGAAATGGTCGGCTGGTTGCTAACTGGAGAACTTTTGGCTGAGCGGGACTTTCTCGGCGCTCTGAACGTGCAGAATGTGGTGATGCGCGTCGCCCTCGTCGCCCACCGGCATAACGAAACGAACCTGAGGCTCGTCGAGGCGGCTCCGCTCGGCGTCGAGATCGAGATCGTGCCGCCGACGCGAACGCTCGGCTTGCTCGGTCCCGGCGACGCCGCGCTCGCCAGGCTCGACGTGCTGCCGAGCCTGGACGGCATCGAGCCCGGCATCTGGGAGATCGGCCGACTCGAGGCCGACGGCGTCCAGGTGCTGAACAGGCTGAGGACGCTCCTGGCAACCCACGACAAGCTTCAGACGTCACGCACGCTGCACGCGGCGAGCCTGCCTCACCCTCGCACCGCTCACCTGATCGCGCCGCGTGCGATCACGCCGATCGACCCGCCGGTCGTCGTGAAGCCTCGCTTCGGCAGCTGGGGCCGGGACGTGACGCTCTGCAAGAGCCGGGGCGAGCTCAGGGCCTGCCTGGATGAGCTTTCGACGCGAACGTGGTTCCGCCGCCAGGGGGTTCTCGTTCAGGAGCTGATCCCACCGCTGGGACACGACCTGCGGCTGGTCGTCGCCGGCGGACAGGTCGTCGGGGCCGTGCGGCGCATTGCCGCAGAGGGGGAGTGGCGGACGAACGTCGCGCTCGGCGCCGAGCGCGAGTCCACCGAGCCGCCCCAGGCCGCACGGGAGATCGCCGTCGCCGCCGCCGCAGCGGTCGAAGGCGACCTGGTCGGCGTCGACCTGATGCCGACCAGGGACGGAGGCTGGGTCGTGATCGAAGTGAACGGCGCAGTCGAGTTCACCGACGCGTACTCGCTCGGCCGGGACATCTTCTCGGCCGCTCTCGACGCGCTCCTCGCAGGGCTCGAAGACGGCCGCGAACGCGCAGTCGCCGCCCTCGCCTAAGCGCCGGCCAAACCCCCTTCTCACACGTTCTCCACCACCTGGCTGCCCACCAGGGTGCCGGGCGGATCGAGACTCCTGCGCGGACACGAGTGAGAGCGGACAGCGACCGCTGCTTCGACGGAACAAGGACGGCCGAGGTCACGGCTAGCGGCTCGGCCCCGCGCCTGAGGAAGACCGCCTGAGTCGTTTCTCACCGGCCGGATGAATTCGAGTTTTCCAGTACCGTCCTGCCGATGCGGCGCCGCGCAGTCGTCTACGGAACCGCGCTCGGGCTGCTCGCCGTCGCCTTCGTCCTCGCTCTCGCCGGAGTCGGCGAAGAGGCGGGGAAGCTCAGCGACTGGCAGGCGTTCGTCCTCGGCGTCGTGCAGGGCCTGACCGAGCTCCTGCCGATCTCGTCGTCCGGCCACCTGATCCTCGTGCCGTGGCTCTTCGACTGGCACTACCTCGAGGAGAACAAGGACTTCAACAAGACCTTCGACGTCGCCCTCCACCTCGGGACGCTCGTCGCCGTCGTCGTGTACTTCTGGGCCGACATCGTCCGGCTCGTCGCGGCCTGGGCCCGCTCCGTCGGCCGGCGGGCGATCGAGACGGCCGACGAGAAGGTCGCCTGGCTCGTCTTCGCCGCCTCGATCCCGGCTGCGCTCGCCGGGGCTGTCGGTGAGAAGACGATCCAGGACCACCTGGGCGAGCCGTGGCAGATCGCGATCAATCTCGCCGTCTTCGGGGTGCTCCTCTGGATCGCCGACCGAAGCGCACAGAACCGGAGGCTCGAGGACCTCGGCCTCTGGACCGCGCTCGGCGTCGGCGCGGCCCAGGCGCTCTCGCTGATGCCGGGCGTCTCCCGCTCCGGGATCACGATCACGGCGGGCCGCTTCCTGAAGCTCGACCGGGACAGCGCCGCGCGGCTGTCGTTCTTCCTGCTGATCCCGATCGTGTTCGGCGCCGTTCTGTACAAAGGGCTGACGGACGTCGTCTTCGGGGAGCTGCCCTCGGGCTCCACCGGCCCCTTCGTCGTGGGCACGATCGCCGCGGCGGGGGCCGGCCTGATCGCGATCGAGCTGCTGCTCGGGTACGTGCGACGGCACGACTACACGATCTTCGTCGTCTACCGCCTCTGCCTCGCGGCGGCGATCCTGATCATCATCGCCACCGGCGTGAGGGGCGCCACCTTCTGAGATAGACTCGCCTAGGCAATGCCTAGGCAGACGTACACAGCCGGCGAGGCGGCGCGACGACTCGGGATCAGCCTCGACACCCTGCGCCGCTGGGATCGCGAAGGGCGGATCCGGACGCGGCGCGACCGGGCAAACCGCAGGATCGTCTCCGCGAGTGAGGTCGACCGCCTTCGCGGGACCGCGTCCCCGCACGAGCTGTCGGCGCGGAACCGGCTCTCGGGAATCGTCCGCGACGTGAAGGTGGAGGGCTTGCTCGCGCAGGTCGAGATCGAGGCCGGCCCGTTCCGCATCGTCTCGGTGATAACGCGCGAGGCGGCCGAGGAGCTCGCGCTCGAGCCGGGCGACCCGGCCACGGCGGTCGTCAAGGCGACGTCGATCATGGTCGAGCGATGAGAGCCCTCGCAACCCTCTTTGCGGTCGTCGCGCTCAGCCTTAGCCTTCCGAGCGCGACCGGCGCCGGCGGAAACCTCACGGTGTTCACGGCTGCGTCCCTCACCGAGGTCTTCCCGAAGATCGACCCCTCGCCGCGCTATAGCTTCGCCGGCTCCGACCAGCTTGCGCTCCAGATCCGGCAGGGAGCGCCGGCCGACGTCTACGCCGCAGCGAGCCCGAAGCATCCACAGCTCCTCTACCAGGACGGCCTGGTCACGAAGCCGATCACCTTCGCCACGAACAAGCTGGTCGTGCTGGTGCCGAGGTCGAACCCGCGCCACATCGACTCCGTCTACGACCTGCGGCGTTCGGGCGTGAAGGTCGTGATCGGCGACCGCGGCGTCCCGATCGGCGCCTACACGCGACAGCTGCTCGACGCACTCGGGATCACCGACGCGGTGGTGCGCAACGTCGTCAGCGAGGAGACCGACGTCAAGGGCATCGTGAGCAAGGTCGCCCTCGGAGAGGCGGACGCCGGCTTCGTGTACGTCACCGACTCGAAACCGGTGGCTTCGCGCGTGCGGAGGATCCAGCTACCGAACTGGGCACAGCCTTCCATCCGCTACCAGATCTCGATCGTCAGCTCGACACCGCGCAAGGTGGGCGCGCGCGCGTTCATCCGCAAGGTGACGTCGAAACGAGGTCGGACACTGCTGCTGCGCGCGGGCTTCGGCGTGCCGAAGAAGCGGTGAGCCGAGCGCTCTTCGGGATGTTCGTCGCCGTCTCGGCGGCGATCACCTTCACGTTCCTCCTCCTACCGCTCGCGGCGATCTTCCTGCGCGTCCCCGTACTGGATCTGATCGAGCAGCTTGGCAACGACGTCGCGCGCGACGCCCTCCTGGTCAGCCTGAAGACGAGCGCCATCGCGCACGCCGCCGTCCTGCTCGTGGGGACGCCGACGGCCTACCTGCTCGCCCGCCGCCGATTCCGGGGCCGCTCGCTCGTCGTCACGCTCACCGAGATCCCGCTCGTGCTGCCGCCTGCCGTCGCCGGGATCGGCCTGCTCGCGGCGTTCGGGCGCTTCGGGCTCCTGGGCGACGAGCTCGACGCGCTGGGGATCCAGATCGGATTCACCCAGCTCGCCGTGATCCTGGCAGTGGCGTTCGTCGAGAGCCCCTTCTACCTCCGCGGCGCGATCGCGGCCTTCGAAGCCGTCGACGACAACCTGATCTTCGCAGCCCGGACCCTCGGCGCGGGCCCGTGGCGCGTCTTCCTGCGCATCGCGGTCCCGCTCGCCGCGGGGGGCCTTGGCGCGGCCTCAGCGCTCGCGCTCGCCCGCGGTCTCGGAGAGTTCGGTGCGACGATCATCTTCGCCGGGAGCCTCCAGGGCGTCACGCAGACCCTGCCGCTCGCCATCTACGCCGAGCTCGACACGGACTTCGACGTCGCACTGGCGATCAGTGCGCTCTTCGTCGTCGTCGGCGCCGCGATCCTCATCGGGCTCAAGGCCTTCACATGGGCACGCTTCGACTCGACCTCACCGTCCCGACTCGCTCCTTCGACGTCGAGGTAGCCCTCGAGGTCGGCCGGGAGACGGTCGGGCTCGTGGGGCCGTCGGGCGCGGGCAAGACCACGGTTCTCGACGCGATCGCAGGATTGAGACGACCGAGCCGCGGGTCGATCGAGGTCAGCGGCGAGACGTGGTTCGGCAAGCGCGTGCACCGCCGCCCGGAGGATCGCTCGGTCGGCTACGTCTTCCAGGAGTACGCGCTCTTCCCGCACATGACCGTCGAGCGCAACGTCGCGTTCGCGGGCGACGGCGCCGGGCTCCTCGAGCGGCTCGGGATCGCCTCGCTGGCCAAGGCGAAGCCGGCACAGCTCTCGGGCGGAGAGCGCCAGCGGGTCGCGCTGGCCAGGGCGCTCGCGCGGAAGCCGCAGGTCCTGCTGCTCGACGAGCCGATGGCCGCACTCGACCCCCACACGCGTGGGCACGTGCGCTCCGAGCTGAGGCTCTTGCTACGTGAGCTCGGCCTGCCGACGATCGTCGTCACGCACGACTTCCTCGACACCGCGGCGCTCGCGGACCGGATCGCCGTGCTGGTGCGAGGCCGGGTCGTCCAGGTCGGGACGGCGGAGGAGCTGATCTCCCGGCCGGCCGACGCCTTCGTCGCCGAGCTCGCCGGCGGCAACCTCGTTCACGGCACCGCCCACCTCCGTCGCGACGGGCTGACCGAGGTCGTGCTCGCGGGCGGAGAGGTAGTCGTCTCGACCGACGTCGCGTTCGGGCCGGTCGGCGTCGTCATCCACCCGTGGGAGATCTCGATCGCCCGCGCCGAGCCCGACGACTCCGCTCAGAATCACATCCGGGCGCGGATCGAGAGCATCGTCCCCGTCGGCAACCGCCGGCGCGTTCGAATCGGCCCGTTCACGGCGGAGATCACAGCCGCGTCCGCCGAGGAGCTCGGCCTTCAGGAGTCGGAGATGGTCGTCGCCACCTTCAAGGCGACGGCCACTCGGCTCACGCAGACGGCCTAGAGCAGGAGCTCGAACGCGACGCCGATCGCGATGATCGTCAGGCCGATGCCGAAGTAGACGAACGCGTCGCTGACCCAGCCCTCCTTCTCGACCTGCTCGTAGCCGGCTTCCGGCACCCACTCGTGCCCTGACAGCGACCAGAGACCGCCGCAGGCGACGAGAACGCCGGTGACATAGAAGACGACCGGTAGCGTCGAAGAAGCCTCCGCGTCGGCCAGGAAGACGAGCGCCAGCGAGAGCGCGATCGCGCCTGCACTGATCGCTCCGACGACGAGCGCGAGGCGCTTCAAACCGTGTCCGAGCATGCCCAGTGTCGTGGTGGGCGGCTGCGGCTCCGGCTTCGCCCTCGGCTTCTCGGGCACCGGCCCCGGCGGCACCCACCCCTCGGGGATCCGTAGCTCGCCGCTCATCGGCGTGAGGTTCTTTCGCCTAGCCATACGTCACCTCCGCGCCGGGTAGAGTGACAAGTCCGGGGTGCCGCTTCAAGAGCGGCTGAGATCACACCCGTCGAACCTGATCTGGTTAGGACCAGCGAAGGGAGTCCGATTGAAATCGTTCAACACCGGATGGCGCGTCTGGGCGGAGCCGGGCTTCGCCAGGCGGGAGCCCACGTAGCGGTGGCCGGAGGGTTGCGCAAAGAGAGGGCCCACGGGGGAACCATGGGCTCCCCCGGGTCAGAACAGTGGGGAATCGAGCCCGTGCCGGACCGCCTGCGGGTGCTCGGCTTCGTCGACACGAACCTCCTCTGGCTCAACCTCGGGATCTCGCTGCTCGTGCTCGTGCTGCCGGCGTACTTCGACCTGTCGCTGAAGGACGCGCTCGCGGCGACGCTCGTCGGCGGGCTCATCGGAAACTCGATGCTCGCGCTTGCGGCGCTCATCGGCGCCGATTCGCGGGTGCCGTCGATGGTGCTCCAGCGGGCGCCGCTCGGGCGCCGCGGCTCGTACGCGGCAACGGTCCTCAACGTCGCGCAGTGCATGGGCTGGGCGATCTTCGAGCTGATCGTGATCGCGACCGCGGCCGGCCTGCTTTGCGACAAGCTCTTCGGGTTCGAGGCGACGTGGGCCTGGAAGCTCGTCTTCGGCGGTGCGGCGGCGGCGCTCGCGCTGATGGGGCCGATCGGGTTCGTGCGCCGCTTCGTGCGCAAGTTCGCGATCTGGGCCGTCGCCGCCTCGGTCGTCTACCTGGCGTGGTGGATCCTCGACGGGGCAGATCTCAGCGCGCTCTGGTCGGACGGCGGCGACCACAGCGGCTCGTTCTGGCTCGCCGTCGACACGGTGATTGCAGTCACCGTCTCGTGGGCCCCCCTCGTCGCCGACTACGCGCGCTTCTCACGCGACCGGAGAAGCGCGTTCTACGGCGTCGGGCTCGGCTACCTGCTCCCCACGCTCTTCCAGTTCGGCTTCGGCTCGGTGCTCGTGCTCTCACGCGACGTCGACCCGAATCACCCCGAGCTGATCCTGACCGCGATCGCGGGAGGCGGCGTTGCGGCCGCACTCGCTCTCCTCGCTCTCACGTTCGACGAGACGGACGAGGCGTTCGCGAACGTCTACTCCGGCGCGGTCTCGACGCAGAACCTCGTGCCGCAGATCCCGCAGCGGCTCCTGATCGCCGGTGCCTCGGTGCTCGCGACTGCAGGCGCGCTGGCCATCGACATGCGCAGCTACCAGCGCTTCCTCCTGCTCCTGGGCGCCGTCTTCGTCCCGCTCCTCGGCGTCCTCGTCGCGCACTGGCTCGTGAACGGCGCCCACTACACGCGACGGGACTTCTTCGAGGGGCCGCTCGTCAGGCCGGGGTCGATCGTCGCCTGGGTCGCCGGCTTCCTGCTCTACGAGTGGCTGTACCAACCGCAGGACCTCGGCTTTTGGAGCGACGTCTTGACGAAGCTGCCGACGCCCGAGTACCAGATCGGCGCGTCGCTTCCGAGCTTCGCTCTCGCGTTCGTCCTGACCGGGGTCTTTCAGATGCTGAGCTCGCCGCGGGCGACCGTCACCGCAGATCCGCCGACTTCGACGCGCTGAACGTCGTCCGCCGAGCCTTCGACCCGCGCGAAGAGCGTCGACGGCCGGCCGACCTCGACGCCCTGGGAGATCTCGATCTCGTCGCCGAAGGCGATCCGTCCGTGGCGGGCCAGGTGCAATGCGAGCGGCCCCGCCGCGGAGCCGGTTGCCGGATCCTCGGCGACTCCGCTCGCCGGGGCGAACATTCTCGTCTTCCAGCGCGAGCCGTCGCCCGCGAAGCAGTTGACGCAGACCGTGTCGAGGTCGAGCAGTCGTCCGGGGTCGGGCCGGAGCCCGGCGACCTCGTCTTCGGAGCCGAGGCAGACGTACACGTGCCTCACGCCGTTGTCGTAGAGCTCGACGGGGAGCTCGGCGCCCGCCACGCCGAGGATGTCGAGGAGCTCGGCCTCGTCGCCGTACGGCTCGACGCTCGGCAACGGCTGCTGCATGCGTCCGAACACGAGTCGACCGCTGTCGTCGCGCTCGAGGCGCACGGGAACGAGACCCATCCCGGTCTCGAGCCTGATCTCCTCGAGCTGCAGCGGCCCGCTGAGGACGAACGCCGTCCCGAGCGTCGGATGCCCGGCGAACGGCATCTCGATCGTCGGCGTGAAGATCCGGATCCGGGCATGCCCTTCGGCCTCCGGCTTGTAGACGAAGACCGTCTCGGACAGGTTCATCTCCCGAGCGACCGCTTGCAGCTTGTCCTCGGGGATCTCTCGGGCGTCGGTGAAGACCGCTACCGCGTTGCCCTGGAGCGGCGTCTCGGTGAAGACGTCGGCGACGACGTAGCGAAAACGCGACACGCCGTTATTGTGGCTGTTCGATGCGCCTCTACCTCGTCCGCCATGCCGAGGCTGCGCCCGGAGAGCCCGACGAGCTGCGCCCACTGACGCCGCAAGGGCGCGAGCAGGCACGTGCGCTGGGGAAGCGGATGCTCAGCGAGGACGCCGCTCCCGCAGTCATCCTCACGAGCCCGCTGCTGCGGGCGCGCGAAACAGGCGGTGAGCTGGCGAGGGTGTTCGACATCGAGTCGGTCCCCGATGAACGGCTTGCCCCGGGAGCGAGCGCCGACGACGTCCGCGCCGCAGTCGAAGGCCGCGGCGACCAGGTCGTCGTCGTCGGCCACCAGCCAGACTGCGGCCAGATCGCAGCGGCGCTAACCGGCGGGCCCGAGCCGCCCTTCCCCGCCGGCGGCCTCGTCGTCCTCGAGCTGGACTAGCTCCTCACCCGCCTCGAGGCGCCGCGCCCTCTCCCCGTACCAGTCGCGCGCAAAGGCGATGAACTCGATCCCGTACTGGAGCGCCAGGTACGGGTAGACGCGGCCTTCGCCGACCCCCTCCCTCGCGTCGACCTCGAGCTCCCGAAACCGTCGCAGCACCTGCTCGAACAACTGCTCCTGCGTGCGGAGGTTCGCGATCACCTCATCGCGCGAGAGCATGTCGCTGAAGAAGAGGCGCAGGAGGTTCTCGTCGCGGATCTCGAAGAGCACGTCCTCGCTGTCGGTGAGCCAGTCGTGGAGCGCCTGCTCGCCCTTCGGCGTCAGCGAGTAGACGTTTCGCTTCACCTTCCCACGCGGCACCTGCTCCGCTCGCACGAGCCCCGCCTTGCGCAGCCGCTTCAGCTCGGGATAGATCTGCCCGTAGCTCGCCGTCCAGAAGAAGCGAGTCGAGAAGTCGATCACCTTCTTGATGTCGTAGCCCGTGCCCAGGCCGAGCTTGAGCATGCCGAGGATCACGCGCGCTGTCGGGGTGAGGCTTGACATATCTGTCAGATAGGTTAATCATATCTACCAGATATGTCCACCGCAGTCACGGTTTCCGATCTGCGAAAGGCCTACGGCGAGGTCGAGGCGGTGCGTGGAGTCAGCTTCGAGATCGCCGCGGGCGAGATCTTCGGCCTCCTCGGCCCCAACGGCGCCGGCAAGACCACGACCGTCGAGATCCTCGAGGGCTACCGCGAGCGCGACGCCGGCTCGGTGACCGTGCTCGGCGCGGACCCGGCCAGAGCCGACCAGAGATGGCGCGAGCAGATCGGCGTCGTCTTGCAGTCCTCTGCGATGTACCCGACGCTGACCGTTGCCGAGAGCCTCGCGCTCTTCGGCGGCTACTACGAGCACCCGAGGTCGGTCGACGAGGTCGTCCAGCTGATCGGGCTCGAGCAGAAGCGCGACTCGATCGTGCGCAAGCTCTCCGGAGGCCAGCGCCGCCGGCTCGACCTCGGCCTCGCGCTCGTCGGCGATCCCGACCTCCTCTTCCTCGACGAGCCGACGACAGGGTTCGACCCCCAGGCCAGGCGCCGCGCCTGGGAGTCGATCTCCTCGCTGCGGGCGCTCGGCAAGACGATCCTGCTCACGACGCACTACCTCGACGAGGCCGAGCGCCTCTGCGACCGCGTCGCCGTCCTCCGCGAGGGCCGGATCGCCGCCATGGGCAGGCCGGGCGAGCTCACGGGCGCGCTGCCGCCCACCGAGATCCGCTACCGGCAGGACGGGCGCGAGGTCGTGCTGCGCACCGAGGAACCGACGCGCATGCTCAACGAGCTCACGCAGAAGGCGCTCGCCGACGGCCGCGAGCTGGAGGCGCTCGAGGTGCGACGGCCGAGCCTCGAAGAGGTCTACCTGTCGCTGACCGAGGAGGAGAAGGAGTGAGGCTCTTCCGACACGAGCTGCGCTACGAGCTGCGTCTGTACTCGCGCAGTCGCGAGCTCGCCTTCTTCACGTTCCTCCTGCCGCTCATCCTCTTCCTGATGCTTGGCTTCGCGTACGGCGACGACGAGCTCAATGGCGTCAAGGGCTCCGACTACCTGCTCATCGGCACGCTCGGCTACGGCGTCGTCGCGACGGCGTTCGCCGGGCTCACGATCGTGATCGTCCTCAGGCGCGAGGACGGAATCCTGAAGCGGCTCCGCTCGACACCGCTCCCCGCTCCGACCTACCTCACCGCGCTGCTGACGACGACGATGATCGCGTTCCTCATCCAGGCCGTCGTCATCGTCGCCGTCGGGATGTCCGCCTTCGGCGCGTCGTTCCCCAGCCACCTCTTCTCCTTCGTCCTCTCACTCATCCTCGGCGCCGCGGCCTTCGCCGCGCTCGGCGTGGGCCTGACCGGCCTCGTCAAGCGAGCGGAGGGAGCGTCTGCGGTCGTGAACGCGATCTACTTCCCGATGCTCTTCCTGTCCGGCTCGTTCTTCGAGCGCGACACGTTCCCGGAGTTCCTGCAGGTAGTCGCAGACGCGCTGCCCCTCACGTACTTCTTCGACCTCGTCTTCGGTGTCGTGTACGGAGGCGACCAGATCTGGGACCGGCCGCAAGACGTCGCCGCGCTTGCAATCTGGGGCCTTGTGGGCGCTTTCGTCGCGGTTCGCAAGTTCCACTGGACACCGACCGAGGGTTAGCTTCCTCGAAAGCGGGAACTCGGGTTTGACGATGGGGTCGACCGAGCCGACGATCGCTTTCGCGACGAGGACCTTCGAACCGCCTGCCCTCGAGATTCGGGTGAACTTCGGCATGTTCGCGGGTCGCGAGGCGACGCCCGCGGAGATCGACGGCCTCGCCGCCGTGCTGCTCGACAAGGTGACCGAGGTCGCGATCGTGGCCGAGGACCGGCACGAGATCAGCTCGCATTCGGAGGCCACCCTGCACCAGGTCCGGATCGAGGTGTCCGGCGACGAGCTCCCGGACGCGGACCACGAGCTGGACGAGCTCCGCGGCCGCCTGATCGAGTCGGCCGAGCGCTGGGCACGCGAGTGCATCGCGGGCCGCCGCGTCGAGATCGGCGAGGTCTAGCCCTCTCACCCGCCTCTCATCGCCAGGGCGTACGGTCGTCTCATGACGCGCCGCACGGTGCCCGCCATAGCCGCAGTTCTTCTCTTGGCCGGCTGCGGAGGAGCAGGATCGAATTCGAGCCCGAGCTCCGGGCTTCCCCAGGGCAGCGAGAAGATCGAGCTCGACCCGGCCGACTTCACGACCGAGATCGACAACCCCTACTGGCCCATGAGCCCGGGCAGCCGCTGGGTCTATCGAGAGGTCGAGAACGGTGACGCCCAGCGCGTCACGGTCACGGTGACCGACCGGACGAAGACGATCGACGGGATCGAGGCGAGGGTCGTCCACGACCTCGTGACGACACCGGACGGCGAGCGGGTCGAGGACACGTTCGACTGGTACGCCCAGGACTCGAAGGGCAACCTCTGGTACCTCGGCGAGGACACGAAGGAGTACGAGGACGGCAAGGTCGTCTCGACCGAGGGCTCCTGGGAGCACGGCGTGGACGGCGCACAGGCTGGGATCGTCGTCGCGGCGGAGCCGAGACAGGGCCTCGCCTACCGCGAGGAGTACTACTCCGGCGAAGCAGAGGACGCCGCCGAGGTGCTCAGCGTCGACGGCAAGGTGCAGGTGCCGTTCGGGTTCTTCCGGGAGGCGATGATCACGCGGAACTACTCCGGGATCGAGCCGACGGTCGAGGAGCTGAAGTTCTACGCCGAGGATGTCGGCCCAGTGCTCGAGCTCCTCGTCTCCGGCGGAGCCGGCCGGACCGAGCTACTCAGCTACACCGAGCCCTAGAAAGAAGAGGGGCCCGCTGCCGGCGGGCCCCCGTTCTCCTCGGAGCACGTGCCCCTACGGACACTGGACGATGATCGCGTTGCTAGGCCCGGAGCGGTTTCCGGACGAGTCGACCGCCTTGGCGACGACCGTCGTAAAGCCCGACGCCTCCCGGCAGTACACGAGCCCTGAGCTCCCGAAGAGGTCGTCGGCGGGATGCATCACCCCGTTCAGATAGAACTCGTAGAGGATCACCGACTGCGGATCCGTGTCGTCGGTGGATTGCGTCCACGTCATGTGGATCTCGTTTTCGATCTCCGCGCCCGAGAGGTTCGTCGGCGCCGTTGGTGGCGTCGTGTCGGTGGTGGACGGCGCGGTGTACGAGACCGTGTTGCCTGGCGTAGCGTTGCCGAAGACGTCTCGCGCGATGACCTGGAACTGGTAGGTCGTCCCCGGCGTCAGGGTCCAGAGCGTCACGTGCTCGTAGTCGAATAGCTCAGCCTGCTGGACCCCGTCGGCGTAGAGGGTGTACTTCACCTGGCTGACGTTGTCGACCGACCGCGTCCAGGAGAAGCCGGCCCGCGCCGGGCTGATCGCGGTTGTGGTCAATTGCGGCGCCGGTGTCGGAGGCGTGACGTCTCGCGGGACTGTGTAGCTGATCGTGTTGCTGTTGCCAGAGCGGTTCCCCGCGGCGTCGACGGCGTACACGAAGTACGAATACGTCGTCTCGGGCCACAGTCGCGTGAAGGTGATCGTTGTCTGCGTTTGCGGCACGGCGACCGTGTAGTCGTTGAAATAGCGTTGGTTGACGCGGTACGAGAAATTGCCTGAGTTGTCCGTCGACGGGTTCCAGGCAAGCGTTACGGTCGTGTCGGTGGTCGCGGTGATGCGAAGGTTCGTCGGCGTCGTCGGCGGCGTTCGGTCACGACGATGCGACGCAGCGCTGGCGGTGCTCACGACGACGACGGCCCCGAGCACGAGCGTGGCCGCCGCGAGTGCACGTCTGCGGAAGAACATGGAACCTCCCCTACCCCCCGGTTGGTTGTCCCTCTAGCCGGACATACGCCATTGGCGAAGAGGCGGATTCGCTGCTTCCGAAAATGAGGAAACCCGCCGAAGCGGGTTTCTCTGTCCCCTAGTCCTTGTAGGGGTCGACCACGTCTCGGCCGGCCATCGCAACGCCGAGCGGGCGCAGCCGGTGCTTCACCCGGATCGAGTCGCCGTGCGCGTCGAGCACCTGAGGCAGTCGCTTGTAGACCTCCGGCGCCTCGTCCGCGCCGCCGCCGACCAGGACAATGCCCTGCTCGCGCAGGCGTGCCTGTACGGCCGGCCAGTCGACGATGCCCGGCTTGATCTGCTCCTCGACCCACACCTTCTTGACGCCCGCCTCGGGATGGTCCGGGCAGATGCCCTTCTTGGGTGCGCCGAGATGCGAGCTGACGCCGTCGATGTCGAAGACGCGCGTGCAGTCGCGGTTGCGGCAAGCCCACCGCTTTCGCCGACGCACTCGGCCGGCGGCCTGCGTCCGGCTCATCACGCGGCCGGCGCCGTGCACGGTCGAGTACAGCGAGTCCACCGCATCCTCGGACTCGACGCCCTCGAGGATCACCGACTCGTCGCCCATCGAGCCGCCGACGAAGCCCTCCTGGCCCGGCCGGGCCGGGGTGCAGCCCTTCCGGATCACCCAGTACTGCCGACCGAAGTGCTCCTCCAGCCACGCGAAGTTGTGGTGGTTGTGCACCTCGTGCGTCGACTCCGCGCCCAGGATCTGGAGCACCTTGTCGACCACAGCATCGCGGCCCGCGTAGGCGTAGTCACCCGCGAGCTGCATCGCAGCGATGTACGACCGGCCGAGCTCGGAGTCGATCTCGAACAGGACCGGCGGCGAGTCCATCTCACCCTCGTTGGCCCGCGCGCCGAAGTCGAGGCCCTGCGCCAGCGCGAGGAAGCCGGACGCGGTCTTGTGGCCGAAGCCGCGCGAGCCGAAGTGGACGCCGACCCACACCTTGCCCTCCTCGTCCTCCATCAGGTTGACGTAGTGATTGCCCGAGCCGACCGTGCCCAGCTGGTTCGCGGCGGTCTGCGCCAGCTTCCGCTGCGGAGCGAACTCCGCGTTCCGAATCTGGTCCAGCACCGGATGGTCGACCTTCTCGGTCGCCGGGACGCCCATGCCGAACGAGATCCGTCGCGTGATCTCGCCCATCAGCTTGTCGACGCCGCCCAGGGCGTCGAGGTCGGCCCGCGTCAGCTCGGTCCGGGCCGCCTTGTTGCCGCAGCCGATGTCGTAGCCGACACCCGACGGCGAGACGTAGCCCTCGTAGGCGATGCCGCCGCCGATCGGCTGCGAGTAGCCCGGGTGATGGTCGGCGCAGAGCACGCCGAACTCGGCATCACCAGCCTGCATGCAGCGCTCGAGCTGCTCGAGGCTGCGCTGGTCGACGTCACCGAACGTCTTGATCTTCATCGCACTGCTCCTTCCATTGTCGTTGGTAGAGACACCGGGCGGACTCGAACCGCCATAGACGCGCTTTGCAGACGCGTGCCTCGCCCGTTCGGCCACGGTGTCGGGGAAACCCTCGAGAGGATTCGAACCTCTGCGCGCGGGGTCGAAGCCCGCTGCTCTTCCAGGCTGAGCTACGAGGGCATGAGAGAGGGCGCGGAGACGCCCTCTCGGTCGCTGAGTCATTGATCGCGGATGTAGTAGGCGCGCTCTACACCGTCAAAAACGGCCGCTGTTCCGGCAGCAACGCTTGAAAACGCCGGCCGGAGCCGCACGGGCATAGGTCGTTGTTGCCGAGCCGTTCGATGAGCTCCTTCTCGCCGCCCTTCACGGCGCGTTGGCCGCGCTTGACCTTGGTTTCGGACGGGAAACCACGGCGGCGCTTACTCATCGGCTCAAAAGGAGAACCCTTCCTCGCTGCGCTTCCTTGGCATCGCTTGTGCCTCCTTTCATCGATTCTACGTGCGGACTCTCGCGGCGAGCTACGAGGCCAGGTGCTGCTGAAAAGCCTGGAGGTGCTCGCCCGAGAAGAGAACGAAGCGCACCTCCTCGATCTGCGGCCGCATGCCGAGCTCTTCGTGGGTCGTGCGGAGAGCGACCTTGGCCGCGTGCTCGACCGGGTAGCCGTAGACGCCGGTCGAGATAGCGGGAAACGCGACCGTGCGGCTGCCCAGGTCGTCGGCGACCTCGAGAGCTCTCCGATGGCAGGAGGCGAGGAGCTCCGCCTCGCCCTGGCTTCCTCCGTGCCAGACCGGCCCAACAGTGTGAATCACGTGCCGCGCGGGGAGATCGCCGGCCGTCGTGGCTTTGGCGTCACCCGTGGCACAGCCGCCGAGCAGGCGGCACTCCTCGAGAATCGCCGGGCCACCGGCACGGTGGATCGCACCGTCGACGCCACCGCCGCCGAGGAGCGACTCGTTGGCCGCGTTCACGATCGCGTCGACCTCCTGCTTCGTGATGTCCCCCTGCACAAGCTCGATCCGGCCCATCGGCCCGAACCCTAGAGACTCGGAGTCAGACTCCTTGACCTGTCAAGGGGAAAGTTGTGCCAGAAGCGCAACATTCCCTTGGCGAGTTAGTGCGGATGGAGGGATTCGAACCCTCATCAACCGGTTTCTGAGACCGGTGCGTCTGCCAGGTTGCGCCACATCCGCCCGCGGCGCCGATCCCTGGCCAGCTCGGGAGCGGCGCGTCTTCCGACCTACCAGCCCCACGCGCGGCGGTAGGCATCGACGAGGAAGCTGTTGACCCGCTCCACCTCCTCGATCTCTGCAATCGCTTCCTCGAAGGACCGCTCGCCGGTTCCTCCCTTCCACTTTCAACGGCGGCCGCGGGGCGCGCCCTATACAGCCCGCCACGCGCGAACTCCGAGATCAGCTGCGGCGTCGCCGTGTCGAAGCCGACGACGTCGAGCATTCCCGGATCGTTCGGATCAGCGATGGAGAATCCATTGGAGACCATTCCCACGACCACCAGCCGAGCCGGGATGCCCGATGCCCGGCGGTAGTCCTCCAGAGCCTCGGCCGGATGAACGTCTCCGGCCCATGTCTCTGAATCCGTGTAGATCACGAACGTGTCGATCTCCTTCTCCTTGGCCAGCGCGTAGACCATCGGCAGCGCGCAGTCCGTGCCGCCGAACGGCAGGTCCGACACGGCCTTGACCGCGTCCTCGAGCCGCTGACGCGGGCTGATCGCGAGCGGCGTCAGGCCGTCTGCGCCGAGGTACCACTCTCGCCGCTTGCCGGCCTTCCAGCCGCCACGACCCGCGTAGAAGCCGACGATCTCGTACTGCGGCTCGGTCGCTGCAGTCACGAGCGCGAGGGCCGCCGACGCGTCACGCGGCGAGAGGCCCGGAACGCCGGCCACCCAGCCGCCCTCCATCGAGCCCGACACATCGAGCGCGAGGAGCATTCGCGTGCCGGCCGGCTCGACGCTGGCGAACGCGGCGTAGAACGCATCGTCGAGAGCGTCGACGATCTGCCGAACCGGTCGCCACTCGTGCCGGCCACGGGCGCCTCGACCCGACGCGTACGTGCGCAGGGCCGAGAGGAACGCGATCGGGTGCACCCGGGCTCGACGGATCCGCTCCGCGTCGCCCAGCTGCTCCACGACCTTGGCCGTGCCCGACGAGCCTGCCTCGAGCACTCCGACACGAGTCATCGTGGCGAGGTTCCGCACGAGCGCCGTCATCGGCATGTCCTCGAGCAGCGCCTCCCAGACCTGCGGGGAAGCGAGGTGCTCGCTCTTCAGAGCCTCACGCGGCAGGCCGTACTCGCCGACGAGCTCGGCCGACCGGCCCGCCGTCTCAGCCTCCTGCGCGAGCGCGTAGCCCTCGACGACTCGCGGCAGGCCGTCCGTGTCACCGCCGCGAACGATCCACTCGAACAGTCGTGCGTGCTCGTCCGAGACCGAGAGTGTCGGGTTGCCGGCGCTCACCGAGCCGGCCGGGTGCGCGAGCCGCAGGAGGTCGCGATGCGTCACGCCCTCCCGCTGCCGGTACTTGACCGCCTGATACGCGATCGAGTCGACCGGCTTCGAGGCGTACCAGGCGCCGATCGCCCGCCGCAGGGACCGGCCCCAACCCCGGAAGCCCTCGACGAACTGCGCGAACCGGAACAGATGCGTGCCCGTCCGCGCAACCCGCGCCAGTGCCTCGAGCGCGGCCTTACGGGTCGGCTGCTCATCCGAGCCGGCCGCCATTGCGAGGGCGAAGAGCGCCGGGTCGTTCTTCGGCGCACGGCCTGCCTCGCTGATGCGAACGATCTCCGCGACCGTCCGCTCGCCGTCCTCCGCGAGGCAGCGCTCGACCGTCTGCGCGTTCTCATGCGTCAGCTTCCACTCGTTCGCGTAGTAGCTGCCGCCCTCGGAACCGAGGACGAGGAATCGCCGCAGCCGTGCCCAGTCGTCGACGGCCCAGGCGAAGCCGCCGGCGCTGTTCGGAACCTGTGTCGAGCCCGGGAGCGGGACCCACTGGGCGACCCGCCGTGTTCGGTGCTTCTTCAGATAGCGCATCGCGCCTCCTTTCGGTTGTGGGCCCGCGCGCGCTCTCGCTCCGCGCGGAGGTCGGCCTCGGCCTGGAGGCCGTCCCGGAAGCGATGGAGCGCGCCGAGCAGGGTGTCGATCTTGTGGAGCGAGTTCTCGCGTCGGTCGTGGGACTCGACGCCGAAATCGAGGTAGATCGCGTTGTCGCAGTCGCCGATCCGCAGCCGCAGCCGCGGCTCCGGGATTCGGCGCCGGACTCGACGAGTCGACGTGTCCTCGACGAAGACCCGCACGAAGGCGCCGCCGTCGAAGTCCGGGTAGTTGAGGAGCGTCCGCTCGTCCACGCGAACGCCGCGTCGCGATCGGCGTGCCAGGAAGGGACGCCGCGTCGCGTGCTGCAGCAGATAGGACATGCGTCCCTCCTTCAGTTGATGCCTGCGGTCGTGGCTGTGCAGAGCGGAAGAGTGCTGAGCTACCGGCGCTCGAGAGCGCCGGGCGGGCTTCGAACCCCGCGACCTCCTGACCTTGCGAGCCAGGTGCTCTACCGATAACCGTCCTGCTCCGGCCCGCAGGCCGAATTCGTTCCGCGGTCGTGTCGTGAAGAGCGGGGACCGGCGCATGTGCCGGCTGGGAGGTTTGTCGACCTCCCTTCTGTTGGTGACAGATAACCGACCTTCTCCGGCCCGCGAAAGGCTGGACTGCTGCGGTCGTGTGCGTACGGCCCGGAACTGCTCTACCAGCTGAGCTACCGGAGCCAAACCGCGCCCCGGGCGGGACTCGAACCCGCGACCTGTCGATTCATAGTCGATAACCGGAACCGATCCGGCCCGCAGCAGGAGGTTCGTCGCGGTCGTGGTGTGTAGACCGGGCGCGGGGCTTGAACCCGCCTTGAGCGCCGGCCACTGACCGACGCCGTTCTCCAGATAACCGGACCACTCCGGCCCGCGACGACAGGCCCGCCAGGATTCGAACCCGGACCAACGAGGTTGGAGCTCGTCATGCTCCCGTTACACCACGGACCCAAGCGGACGACCCGGATCGAACGGGCCTCTTCGGGGTGGCGCCCCGGTGCTCTACCCGATGAGCTACGTCCGCGAAGTGCGCCCGGCTGGAGTCGAACCAGCGCGCCCGCCGTATCAGAGCGGTGCTCTCCACTGAGCTACGGGCGTTCAAGCCTCCGGCAGGAGTCGAACCCGCACCTCGGCCGTACAAAGGGCGCGTGCTGCCGTTGACACTACGGAGGCAAGGTGGAGACGGTGGGAGTCGAACCCACTCCTCCTCGTTGCAAGCGAGGTGCTCTACCACCAGAGCTTCATCCCCCAGGTATGCGGACGGATGGAATCGAACCATCACAGCGCGGGGCACCAGGGTTACAGCCTGGGGAGCTCACCTGTGCTCAGCGTCCGCGTGAAAGGGGTGGCCGACCGGATTCGAACCGACGCCTCGGGGATCACGACCCCGGGTGCTAGCCGTTACACCACGGCCACCATGCCTGCTCGGTTTCCTGGCGCGTCGCTGACCGTCCGTATGCGAGTGGGACAGTGTTGGGTCACACGGCCCGCTCGCAGGAGGGCGGTCAGCGGCGCGAGGCGGCGGCGAAGCCGCCGCCGGCCAGGGAAGCGAGAACGGGAGCGACCGGATTCGAACCGGCACCCTCTCGCCTGACAAGCGAGCGCTCTGCTCCGCTTTGAGCTACGCCCCCAAGTTGCGCGGGCGGGATTCGAACCCGCGATCTCGAGCTCATGAAACTCGCGAGGACGGCCCCTCCTCTACCGCGCTAGGTCTGACTGGCAGGAGTCGAACCTGCGGTCTCCGGTTCCCGAAACCGGCGGGGTGGCCAGCCTCCCCTACAGCCAGATGAATACCCCCGGCGGGACTTGAACCCGCACCTCCGGGTTGAGGGCCCGGCGTCATCGCCCTTCGACCACGGGGGCTTGCGTTGCTTGAGGCTCCGGCGGCAGGGGTCGAACCTGCGCCTCGCGATTAACAGTCGCGCGTCTTACCGACTCGACCACGCCGGAACAGCGGAAGCAGCAGGACTCGAACCTGCGAGACGGTTTCCCGCCTTACGCCGTAGCAAGGCGCTGCCTTTCCTCTCGGCCATGCTTCCCGACGGAAGGAGAGGGAGTCGAACCCCCAAGGCCCTCGCAGACCCACCCGTTTTCGAGACGGGATACCGCGCCCGTGGCAGTCCTTCCTGAAGGCCCCGGCAGGGCTCGAACCTGCAACTCCCCGGTTAAGAGCCGGGAGCTCTGCCAGCTTGAGCTACGGAGCCATGACGTGGCCGGCAGGAATCGAACCTGCGGCGCCCCGCGTTTCAAGCGGGCGCTCTACCGGGCTGAGCTACGGCCACATGAGTAGGCGAGGCTGGCCTCGAACCAGCGACCTCCTGTTTGTAAGACAGGCGCTCGTCCCAACTGAGCTACTCGCCGAGGATCCGGGACAAGGAATCGAACCTCGACCTCCAGGTTCAGAGCCTGGCGTCCTGCCGGTTAGACGATCCCGGAGCGTTTG